>JBKJSE010000116.1:0-7928 GCA_046595925.1 Archangium sp.
GCTCACGCGTAGAGATCGCGAACCACGCTGGCGACCCGCATCGGCGTGCGCACGGGATGGAAGTGCACGGAGACCGCGTCGGCGAACGCCTTCGCGTTCTGAAAACGCAGCGCGCGATTCTTCTCGAGCGCTTGCCGAAGCACCGCCTCCAACGGCCCTGAGCACTCATCACGCCGCTCTCGCAACGGCTTCTCGCGGGTGCTGCGAATCGCCAAGGTCAGCTCGTCGAGGGTGTTGCCCACGAACGGCTGCTCGAGCGTCAGCAATTCATACAGCGTGACCGCGGCCGCCCAGAGATCGCCCGAGGTGGCCACTTCGCCCGACAGCGCATCGGGCGACAGGTAACTGGGTCGCCCCTCCTTCACGGCCCGCGCACCTTCGGTTCCAGCGCGGCGCGAGAGCCCGAAGTCACCCAGCTTGATGAGGCCTGTCTTCGAGACGAACAGGTTGTGAGGTGAGACATCACCGTGCACCAACTCGAGTGGTTCGCCCGCTTCGTCTTTCGCGCCGTGCACCGCGCCGAGCGCGTCGAGCAGGACCTTCGCCATGAAGCAGGCCACGTCGATCGGCAGCTGCTTCTTGCGCGAGCGGCAGCGGCGGAGAATCTGGCCGAGGTCGCGCCCTTCGATGACCTCCATCACCAGGCAGTGGTGGCCTTCGACGACCAACGTGTCGAGCGCGCGCACGATGTTCGGGTGCTTGAACAACGAGAGCGTCTTCGCCTCGGCTTCGAACGCGCGCACCGCCGCGGGATCCTGCGCGCGACGTTTGTGCAGCCGCTTCACCGCCACGTACTCGCCGATGCGCGCACCTTCCGTCACGCGGGCGAAGTGCACGTCGCTGGTGCCGCCTGAGCCGAGCAACGAGAGCAGCTCATACGGCCCAACCCGCTCGACCTCGGGCGTCTTCTCGGCAGGCGAGACCAACGTGGCGGCCGTCACCGGACTCTCCAACTTCGTGGTCGGCAACGAATCGAGCCGCTGCTGCACTTCAGGCGCCGCGACGGGCGTGAACTTCAAAGAGACACCCCGCTCCGAGACACTCACCACCGTCGCCTCTGCCCGCATCGGCCCATCGGGCAGCTTCACCTCGAGCTCCACCTTCGACTGCAACACCGGCGGGCTCGCCGTGCGCACCAGCGCCCCGCCCGACGAGAGGTTTTCCACCGCGCCCTCGAGCCGCCTGTCACCGACCGTCATCAGCGCAGGCGCCGTGATGGGGTGGCGCACCGAGGCACGCCGCTCGCCCACCTTAGCGAAGAGCTCATCGAGGGCCGGGCTCACTTCATCCGGCGGGAGGCCCAGCTTCTGATGCGCGCACTCTGCGAACCGCGAGAGGAAGTGACCCCGCTCCTGGTACTCGAGCTCGCTGAGCGCCACGACTCGCCCGCCCGCATGCTCACCTCCACCAACGAGCGCAGCATGGGTGGTCTCGGTGAACCGGTCTTCCCGGAAGCGCAAGATGACGAAGAGCGCAGGGCCCGACTCGCGCAGGCCGAGGTCGGCCTGGAGGAGCGAATAGTCGTACTCGCACAGCCACGTCTCGAGGCACTTGCGAGCGCTGAGCCTTCGGTACCCGAACGCGTCCTCAAAGAGGATAGCGCGCTCGACGGTGTCGCCCCCTGCACTCACTGCGATGAGTGTAGCCGATGCGTGGCGTGCGATGATGAACGAGTGTCGCCCGAACGCCGCGTCATCAAAGCTCAGCTGCGCGCCCGGGAAGACGCCGACGCGCTCACCCTTTCCGCTCCGGACGCAGTGCCCCGGCAGCTTCACGTCGCGGTGGGGGACCCCCAGGCGCCGCTGGAAAAGTTCCTCAGCATTCTCGACCTGAACGGGCTGCTCGGGGACGACGGCCGGCTGCGCCCCGAGGTGGGGCTGGTGTCGATGGGCGACCACTTCGACTGGGGCCGCCCCGATGATCGCGAGAAGGCGACGGAAGAGGGCACGTGCCTGCTCTCGTGGCTCGCGGCGCACCCGCCCGACCAGGTGAAGATTCTGGTCGGCAACCACGACCTGGTGCGCGTCGGTGAGCTCAGCGGCTTCACCGACGCGACGTTCGCCGAAGCGCGGGCGTTGGCGGACCTCGCCGTGCAGCCGCAGCAACAGGCGGCGTTGCTGGCGCGGTACCCGATGCTGGCGAGTCCGGGCGTCATCACGCGCGACTATTCGTGCTTCAGCGTGCGGCAGCGCAACCTGGTGACGCGGTTGCTCAAGGCGCGGCGGGTGAAGCTCGCGCTCGCGCCGGCGCCTGACCTGTTGCTGGTGCACGCGGGCGTCACGCTCGCAGACCTCGAGCCGCTCGGGCCCGTCGCGCTCGATGCGCCTTCCATCGCAGAGGTGTTGAACCGCTTCCTCGAGGCGCGCGTGACAAAGTGGCGAGGTGAAGGCGCGCTCGACCTCGCGCCGCTCCATGAGCTCGGCTCGGCGCGCGAAGGGGAAGCACGCGGCATTCTCGCGCACCGCCCGGCGAACCCCGCCAGCAAGCAGGTCGATCGCGCGAGCCGCCGGTACGATCCACGCTCACTGCCGCAGGGCATCACGCAGGTGATCGGGCACATCAACGACAAGAAGTGCCGCGAGCTGATGGGGCCGTGGGCGTTCACCCAGATTCCCGAGCTGGGCTGTCTGCGCGGGCTCGACGTCGGGGCGCGCGTCGAGTACCACCTGGGCTGCCGCGATGAGGATCGGCTGCTGTTCCTCGATGGGGCGATGCACCAGGTCGCGGCGGTCGAGTACGAGCTGTTCGATCTCGAGCTGCGTCAGCGCCTCGTTCTTCGCTGAACGCACCCCGGTCCTCCGCGATTTCGTCCGAAGGAACAGACCCACCGTTCGCATCGAGCGCAGTCGAGATGCCACCTCTGCGCCGCGCGGCAGGTGACCCCTCGACTTCGCTCGGGGTGACCGGTGCTGTTCCTCAGGAGTGAGCTACTCCCCGAGGGCCTGGCGTGCTTCCGCGGCGAAGTGACCGCGCGGGTACACGTCGAGATACTTCCGGTACTCGCTCATCGCCTGCCGCGGCCGCATCTGTGAATCGAAGCAGCGCGCTCGGAGCACCCTGGCCTGCTCCGTCCGGGCATTCCGCTCTGAATCGGTCGCGATGTCTTCGAGCCCGAGCAGAAACCGATCGCACGTGCCCTTGTGAATCGAGTCCTCCGCGCGCTGCATGAAGATGGTCTCGAGATCCTTCGCGATCACCTTCGTCTCCGCTGGCTCTTCCGTCAGCCGCGCAGCCGATGAAGGCTCGGGAGCAACCGCGGCCGGCATCGGCGCCCACTCCTCGACGCTCGGCTTCGGAGCTTCAGCCCACTCGGTCGGCTGCGTCACGGGAGGCGCTTCCACCACCACCTCGCGCTGGGCCGGCACACCGCGGACGATCTCGCCACCACCCAGCGTCGGCCAAACCTCGGCGGGACCTTCCACCGTCAACACCGTCTTCCCGTCTTCAATCGGCGCCGAGGCCTTCGGCGCTTCCGTCATCACCGGAGCACTCACCTGCCGAGCCCGCGCTTCAGCCGGAGACAACCGCGGCAGCGATCGCGGTGTGCCCTGCGCAGTGAGCATCGGAGGCGAAGACGGCGAACCACCCACAGCCGCCACCACCGCCCGCTGCTCGACCGACGTGGTCGCATCCGCCACGGCCGCGACCTCCGACAGCTCGCGCTCATTCGTCGGGCTCAGCTTGAGCATCTTCGAGCGCTGCGTCTTCGAGTCGAAACGAAACCGCTGCCCGGGCTCGACGAACACCGACTCACCCGTCGGCAACTCGACGCGCACCTTGCCCTCGGTCACCGACACCTCGACCTGCTCGGAGTCGTTCATCACCCCGAACACCGTGCCGACGACGTTCACCGTCAGCCCACCGGTGTGCACCACGAAGCCCTTTCGAGCCTGATGTGAAGCGCGCACCGCCAACGAGCCGCGCTCGAGCGTCAACGCCACGTCGTCTGCTTCGGATCGCGTGAGCGCCAGCTGCGAAGAACCACTGACGCGCAGGTGACTTCCATCGGGCAGGTGCACGTACGCCTTGCCGATCTTCGAGGTGCGCAGCACATCGCCGCCCCGCAGCTCGGTGCCATCGAGAATCTCACTCGACGAGCCATCGATGCGCGTGAGGCCCGTCGCGCGATCTACCCGCGCCCACGACGAGACGGGCGAAGGCTGTTCGATGGAGGGGAGAGGCAACAGCGTCTCGCGCGGCATCGCGAGGTACAGCACCGCCGCCGCGGCCGCCGCGAGACCGACACCGAGCACGCCCATGCGGAAGTACAGCGGACGCCGGGCCTGCGCGTGCAGCCGCTTCTCAACCATGGCGCCGATGCGCTCATCGACCTTCGCCCAGGCCACGCGGGGCCGCGCATCACGCGCCAGCTCGAGCGCCTCTTTCGCGACCTGCACCGACGCGAGCTGCTCGAGACACTCAGGGCAGTCCTCGAGGTGCGCTTCCACGAAGCGCTGATCACCGAGCTCGAGTTCCTTCGTGGCGTACGCCCACAGCTGCACCTCGTGGCGGATCATGACGACACCTCCGCCCGGGTGAGCTCTCGCAGCGCTTCGGTGAACTCCAACCGCGCGTGATGAAGGCGTGAACGCACCGTGTTGTACGAGACGCCCACGGCCTGCGCGATCTCCTCGGGGCCCATGCCGCAGAGCTCGTGGTAGACGAACACGATCCGCTTCTTTGCGGTGAGCTTCTCCAGCGCGCGGTGCACGAGGCGAGAAGCCTGCGCTGCCTGAGCCGCTCGTTCTGGGTCCGCGCCGAAGTCGATGCCGTCGGGGAGATCAGCGGTGAGATCCTCTTTCCTGCGACGCCACCAGCGCAGGTTCATCAACGCCACGTTCGCGCACACCCGGTAGAGAAACGTGCGGAACTGCGACTCGCCGCGAAAGCCGGGCACTGCCTTGAGCAGGCGCAGGTACGTCTCCTGGATCATGTCCTCCAGATCAGGCCGGTGCCCCACGAGATGAAAGAGGGTGCGGGCGACGTCATCGCGCGTGAGGCGGTACAGCTCCTCGAACGCGAGCACGTCGTCTTTCTTGATGCGGTCGACGAGCCTGAGCAGGCGGGCTTCGGTCTGGCCTGTCGGCGGCTGCGAGGGAACCAACCTGGGGAGCGGCAGGGCATCAGCAGACAAAGTGGACCTCCGGTCAACGGCAGGCCGACGTGCTTCAGACCTTCCCGATTCACCAGAAACCGGGGATTTCGAAGCAGCGGGCAGCACCATGTTCTCTTTGTTGCCGCTCGGCCCGCAGGTGATCACGGCCTGCGCGCCCGAAAATCCCCAGTCACACGAATGATCAATTTCAAAATGCCCGGCATCCAACAGGTCAGTGACGCGGCGAAGGAAGCCGCCACAACCCGAGGAAAACCCCGCATGAACTTGCCATCGCTGAGAGTCCTGACCTTGCTTGCCGTGCCCCTGCTGGGCGTGAGTGGCTGCACCATCATCAACACCGACGGCAAGTTTGGCCCCGGCGCGGTCTGCACCGCAGATGATGACTGTTCCGAGAGCTGTGCCTGTACGGACGGCATCTGTGAGCCCCGCCACACGACGTGCTCTGCGAACTCGGAATGTGGCAGCGGTCAGTTCTGTCTTTCGGGTACCTGTCGCGCCGTGCCCCCGGGCTCACACGCGTGCACCGCCTCTCAGCAGTGCGGCATGGACACCTGCATCAACGGCTTCTGCTGCCGTCCCTGCACGCGCAGCGTCGACTGCAGCACGGGCCAGACCTGCCAGGCCGGCTACTGCGGCGGCGTAAGCACTGACGGCGGTACGGGTGGTGGCTCTGGTACGGGCGGAGGCACCGGCACGGGCGGCGGCTCGGCGACGGGCGGCGGCTCTGCGACGGGCGGCGGCTCTGCGACGGGTGGCGGCACGGGCACGGGTGGCGGCACGGCGACTGGCGGCGGCACGGGCACGGGCGGCGGCAGCAACACGGACGCCGGCGTTCCCACGAGCTGCACGTACAACGCAGACTGCGGCCTCGGCGGCTGGTGCGTGAACAACGCCTGCCTCTTCGGTTGCACGGCTGACACCGACTGCACCACCGGCAACTCCTGCCAGGGCGGCCTGTGCCGTACGCGTCCTGCGGGCACGTGCTCGAACTCGACGCACTGCGCTTCGGCTCAGGACTGCGTCGACGGTGCCTGCCGCGATCGCTGCGCCTCGGCCGCGACCTGCGCTGCGGATCTCGTCTGCCGCATCGGCTACTGCCTGCCTGCGACGCAGGTGGTGTGCACCACCAACTGCGACTGCGCCGCGGGCCTGCGGTGCCTCCAGGGCAGCTGCGCGCCGTGAACGAGCAGCTGAGCTGAAGTGAGGGGTGGGGAGGCCTGGCGCCTCCCCGCCCTTTTACTTTTGCAGCGCCTGCGCGAGCTCTGCGTAGAGGTGAATCGCGCTCTTGATCGACTTCTCCCAGTCGCCCAGGTGCAGGCTCTCGTTCTCGGAGTGCGCGTTGGTGTACGGATCTTCGACGCCGATGAGCAACGCAGGCACGCCGCCGAGCTCCTTGCTGAAGGGCTCGACGAACGGAATCGAGCCGCCGCAGCCGATGGCCACCGACTTCACGCCGTAGCCTTTTTCCAACGCACGGAACGCGGCCTGGAACGCCGGGCCCGACGGGTCGGTGTACCACCAGCCCGCGGCCGACTCGGCCTTCACCACACACTCGAGGCCCCACGGCGTCGCGGTCTTGATCGCCTCGATGAGCTTGTGCTGCACCTCGAGCGGCTCGAGGTTGGGCACCAGGCGAATGCCCACGCGAGCCCATGCCGATTCACACACGATGTTGCGCGCGTCTTTGCGCGAGCTGGCCTGGATGGCGTTGACGGTGAGCGAAGGCTGGCGCCAGTTCGTCTCCCAGGGGTGGCGATCGCCGCCCATCAACTGCACGCCGGGGAGCAACCCTGCCTGCCGGCGGAACGTCTCGAGATTTCCCGGCAACGCGGCGATGGAAGACTTCTCGGCCTCGGTCAGCGGCTTCACGCGCTCGAGGATGCCAGGGATGGCGATGGTGCCGTCGGCGTGGGTGAGCGAGGCGAGCATCTTCGAGAGCGCCATCACCGGGTCAGGCACCGGCCCGCCCCACATGCCCGAGTGCAACGACTGCTTGAGCGCGCGCACTTCGACGTCGACGGTGACCAGGCCACGCAGGGCGGTGGTGATCGAAGGAAGACCCGTCTCGAAGTTGCTGGTGTCGGTCAGCACGATGCAGTCGGCCTGCAGCAGCTTGCGGTGCGCCTGGAGGAACTGCGTCAGGTGCTCCGAGCCGATCTCTTCTTCGCCCTCGATGATGACCTTCACGTTGAGAGGCAGTGGATCGCCCGACTGCAGCCACGCGTCGACGGCGCTGGTGTGCACCACGATGCCGGCCTTGTCGTCTGCCGAACCACGCGCGTACATGCGGCCGTCACGCTCGGTGGGCTCGAAGGGAGGCGACTTCCACGCGCTCGCGTCACCTGCGGGCTGCACGTCGTGGTGCGCGTACATGAGGATGGTGGGCTTGCCCGGCGCCTTGAGAATTTCGCCGTAGACGTAGGGGTGCGCGCCTTCGATCTCGAGCAACTGCACGTTGTCGAAGCCGCGCTTCTTGAGCAGCGCAGCGGTCGCGTTGGCGCTCTCACGCACGAGCTTCGGGTCGAACCCGTCGAAGGACACCGAGGGAATGCGCACCAGGGTCTTGAGGTCTTCGAGATACTCAGTCTTCTTCGCGGCGAATTGGGCGAGGGCAGAGTCGATGGACATGCGCCCGCTCATATCAGGGTCTTCAGACCTCGACTTCGCTCGCAGGGTTGATCGAAATAGTGAGCGAACACCGGTCCTCCCGAGCAGGGGACCGGCTTCGCCGGCGATTTCGTCCGAAGGAACAGACCCACCGTTCGCATCGAGCGCAGTCGAGATGCCACCTCTGCGCCGCGCGGCAGGTGAC
>JBKJSE010000117.1:0-3804 GCA_046595925.1 Archangium sp.
GCGAAGCCCTCGTTGAGCCAGACCTCGTCCCACCAGGTGCAGGTCACCCAGTCGCCGAAGTACTGGTGCGCCATCTCATGCGCGAGGAGGCCGACGATCTGGCTGCGCGCGGTCTGATCGTTGCGGTGATCGACCAGCAGCATCGAGGTGCGCTCGAAGATGACCGAGGTGTTCTCCATGCCGCCCCAATAGAAGCGGGGCACGGCCACCACATCGAGCTTGGCGAAGGGGAACTTGGTGCCGGTGAAGGCGGTCTCGAAGTTGTAGAGCCCCTTGAGCACGTCGACCGCCACGAACGCGCGATCCTTCGTTCCCGGCGGCACCCAGAGCGTCGAGGGAATGTCTTCGTTCACCAGCACAGGCTCGAGCTGCGCGATCGCCAGGGCGATGAGATACGGGCTGTGCGGCTGCTCCTGTTTCCAGTGCACCCGGCGCAGGTTCTTGCCGTCTTCGGAGAACGTCTCGTCCTTCTCCTTCTTGCCGTTGGAGACCACCGTGTAGCGCCCGTCGACGATCGCGAAGATCTCGCTGGTCGCCTTGTCGGCCGGCGTGTCGTTGACCGGCATGAAGCGCTGCGCGTAGTTCGGCTCGAGGTGCGTGAAGAAGCCGGGCAGGGCGTTGGCCACGTCGGGCTCGGTCGCGGTGAAGAAGCCCGCGTTTGCGACGCCCGCGGTCACCTGGTAGGTGATCTCGACCACCGTTTCCTTACCGGCCGCGACCGGCTTCTTCGGCTTGATCTTCACCACGCCGGTCTTCGTCTCGGGCGCGTACGTCTCCTTGAACTCGGCGGCCTCACCGTCGACCTTCGCCGACTGGATCTTCAGGTCGTACGCGTCGAGCTCGATCTCAGGCAGCGCCTTGGTGGCCTTGAGCGTGGCGCTCAGCGTGTTGGTGAACACGCCGCCTTCGCCCTGGCGCACCTCGAGCTTGTAGTGCTGCGCGTCGTACGGCCGGTTCTTCGGCTGGAGCCCTGCGGGAGGGGCGGCAGCCAGAACGCACAGCGTCGTGAAGATGGGGATCATGGCGGCGGAAAGTACGCGAACACGCCGTGTGTTTCATCGCCAATGCACCGGCCAATGTCGGGTCGCTTCGCCTCGGCGCATCTTCCGCGTCCACACGTGTAAGGTGACCCAGCATGGCTCAGGTCAATCCCCTTGGTGAACTGGTCGACGCCTTCAGCGAGCTGGTGGCGCAACACGTGCGCCTGGCGCGCCTCGAAGTGAAAGAAGACGCGCGCTTCATCGGCCTCCGAATCGGCGTGATCGCGGTCTTCACGCCGCTGATCCTCGTCGGCTACGGCTTCCTGTGCGTCGCGTTGGCGCTCTCATTGCGGCCCTTTCTGGGCGACGGGTTCGCCTTCCTGCTGGTCGGCGTGGTCAACCTCCTCGTCAGCGGCATCGGAATTGCGATCGCTGCCAACCAACTCTCCAAACGCAAAATAATGAACGCCACCGTGCTCGAGCTCGAGACTTCGACCGCGGTGGTGCTGCCTTCTCGACGTCAGGAACGCTCATGAGTTCGCTCGTCAAAGCCCCCCCGCAGGCACTCGTGAAGCCGAGCCCTACGGATGACGCCCGGGCCCAGCTCGCGATCGCTCGGGAGCGGCTGAAGCACAAGCTCAACGTCGTTCAGCGGGCGCTCACACCGATGACCCACTGGAAAGAAGTCGTGAAGCGTCACCCGGTAGCAACGATCGGCGGTGCGTTTCTGATCGGGTACGCAATCTCCAAGTATTTGACCCGGAAGTGAAAGGACGGCGATGAACATGACGCAAACCACGCAACCGAGGCCCGAGATGCCCAAGCCCCCGCCTCAGCAGAGCCAGACACAGCACGAGCCCGCAGCCGATCCGCTCCGCGATCTGACGGAGCGGCTGGGGCCCCAGTTCGAGCAGGCGACCGCGCAGCTGCAGCAGGTCAACGAACGGGTGAAGGACTTCATCAAGAAGAACCCGGGCAGCACGCTGTTGGGTGCCGCCGCCATCGGTTTCCTCGTCGGCAAGTGGGCGTCACGCCGATGATCGACGAAAGCGTTCCTTCCGAGACGATTCCTCCCGCGCTCCTGAACACCGCCGCCGAGCTGGCCAAAGACGCGAATTCTGCGCTCAACGGCCTCTCCGACGCAGTGGGCCTGACCGACAACGTGGAAAAAGCGCCCTACGCGATGCTCAGCGCGGCGCTCGGCGTCGGCTACATCGTGGGTGGCGGGCTCTTCACGCCGACGACCGGCCGTTTGATTCGACTGGGCATGAAGCTCGCCGCGCTTCCCATGGTGCGCGACCGGCTGCTCGACGTGGCCGAAGCAGCCATCGACGGTGTGCTGGCGAACGGCAAGACCAAGTAGGCTGCAGCTCTCATCATTTCTGAAACGGAGACTCACCATGTGGCGATCACTCAGGAACAACCTCCCCGATGTGGACAAGGACGATCTCCTCGAGATGGTCGGCCTGGAAGCGCGCCGCTCTTCCGCAGAGAAGATGTTGCCGACCCTGGCGCTCTTCGGGGCCGGCGTGCTGCTGGGCGTAGGGCTGGGGCTGATGCTCGCTCCGAAGCCTGGCCGTGAGCTGCGCGAAGATCTCAAGGAACGGCTCGGCAAGGGCAGCAATGGCGCGCCCGAGCCCAGGGCGTCGAGCCCTGAGGCCCGCACCACCACGGCGTGATGAAGAAGCAGGCTCTCCCGCGCGACACGCCGGCTGATTTTCCGGCGCCCGTTTCAGGCGCGTTGATCGAAGCCGCAGAGCTTGGCCCCGACCCTGAAATGCTGGGGGCGCAGGCGCTGCTCCGCGCGCGATCGGTGGAGACCCTCGAGGTGGCTTACGGCGCGTGGGCCGAGCTGCAGGACGCCCATCGTGCGGCTCGCCGCCGGTGGGATGAAGAGCGGAAGCGGTTGTCGGAGCAGGGCAGCCTGCTGCTCGGCGCCGTGAAGGCCGCGGCCGTTGCGCCGAGCTCAGGTGAAGTGGGGCTGGTGAAGACCAACGCGCTCGATGCGTTTCTGCGCGATGCGAAAGAAAAGCTCGCCGCGGCGCAGCTCCAGTTGGAAGAGCGCGCGCGTTCGGCCGAGCAGGCCTTCGTGAGTGAGCTGAGGAAAGTGCGCGAAGAGCTGCGGTCGCGCATCGACCGGCAGGCGGCGACGGTGCGGCCGGTCTTCAGGTTGATGATCAGAGTGCTGGCAGGTGAGCGGCGCATTCTTCACGCGCATCGGCTGGGTGAAGACGAGAGCGTGATCGCCCTGTTCGCGTTGAGCGGGCGGATCCCCAGTCGGTATGGGTTCCTGTTCGACGACTCGACGGACGACGCGATGGCCACGCCGCCGGTGCTCTATGCAGATGAGGGCGTGGTGGCGCTGCGGCCGACGCCTTCGGCGCTGTATCAGACGCTCTCTGGGCTGACCGAGGTGTGGCCCGTGAAGGGCATGCTGCCCATGGCGCTGCCCGATGGAACGTGGCTGCGGTGGATCTCGCGCGGTGCCGTGCTCGAGGCCGAGGTGCAGGACGGTGACGGCTTTCGCAACGTGCTGACGCACACGGAAGCGGAGCGGATCACCGGGTTGCTGCTCTCGCACAAGCTGGCCGGCAAGCTCGAGCTCGAGCTCGTCCGCGAGTAGCAGGGTCTACCGAAATGAGATTGAGAACCACACCGGTCCGCCCGAGAGGGTTGTCCGAAATAGGAATTGAGGACCCCACCGGTCACCCCGAGCAGGGGACCGGCTTCGCCGGCGATTTCGTCCGAAGGAACAAACCCACCGTTCGCATCGAGCGCAGTCGAGATGCCACCTCTGCGCCGCGCGGCAGGTGACCCCTCGACT
>JBKJSE010000369.1:0-3305 GCA_046595925.1 Archangium sp.
GAAGGCCTCGCTCCACCTGCAGGCCGGCGCCAAGAAGGTGCTGCTCTCGGCCCCCGGTAAGGGCGACGTCGACCTCACGGTGTGTTTCGGCATCAACCACACCAAGTACGACCCGGCCAAGCACCACGTCATCAGCAACGCGAGCTGCACGACGAACTGCCTGGCGCCCGTGGCCAAGGTGCTCAACGACTCGTTCGGCATCGAGCGCGGCCTGATGACCACCATCCACAGCTACACCAACGACCAGCGCATCCTCGACCTGGTGCATGACGACCTGCGCCGTTCGCGGGCGGCGGCGCTCTCGATGATTCCTTCCAGCACCGGCGCTGCCAAGGCGATCGGCCTGGTGCTCCCCGAGCTCAAGGGCAAGCTCAACGGCTCGTCGATCCGCGTGCCGACCCCGAACGTGTCGCTCGTCGATTTGACGGTGCAGCTCAAGAAGACCGTCACGGTCGACGAAGTGCACGCGGCCATGCAGGCGGCGGCGAACGGCCCGATGAAGGGCGTGCTCCAGTACGACACCGAGCAGACGGTGAGCATCGACTACAACGACAACCCCCACAGCTCGATCTTCGACTCGACGCAGACGCAGCTGATGGACGGCAACTTCCTCAAGGTCTTCGCCTGGTACGACAACGAGTGGGGTTACTCCTCGCGCATGGTCGACGTGGCCAAGTTCCTCATCGCGGCGAAGTAAGCGAGCCTCGCCATGGTCCGGTACATCGAAGAGCTGCAGCTGACGGGTAAGCGCGTCTTCATTCGGGTGGACTTCAACGTCCCCCTCGATGACACCCAGCACATCACCGACGACACGCGCATCCGTGAGGCGCTCCCCACGATTCGCCAGGTGCTCAAGGCGGGCGGCAAGCCGCTGCTCGGCTCTCACCTGGGAAGGCCCAAGGGCGTCGATGCCAAGCTCTCGCTGATGCCGATTGCCCGGCGGCTGTCCGAGCTGCTCGGCAAGGAACACGAAGTGCTGATGGCCGACGACTGCATCGGCGAAGGCGTGGGCAAGCAGGCGAAGGATCTGAAGCCCGGCCAGGTGCTGATGTTGGAGAACTTGCGCTTCCACAAGGAAGAGGAAGCCAACGACGATCAGTTCGCCCGCCAGCTCGCCTCGAACGCCGACGTGTACTGCAACGACGCCTTCGGTACGGCCCACCGCGCGCACGCGTCGACCGTGGGCATGGTGGCCTTCATGAAGGAAAAGTGCGCCGGCATGCTCATCCGTAAGGAGCTCGAGCAGCTGGGCAAGATCGTCAAGGGCGCTGAGAAGCCGTTCGTGGTGGTGCTGGGCGGCTCGAAGGTGTCCGACAAGATCAAGGTGATCGAGAACCTGCTGCCGAAGTGCCAGACGATGCTGATCGGCGGCGCGATGGCCTACACCTTCCTCAGGGCGCAGGGCATCGAGGTCGGCAAGAGCCGGGTGGAAGAAGACAAGGTCACCCTGGCGATGAAGATCTTCGACTCGGCCAGGCGGCTGAACGTGGACATCGTGCTGCCGGTGGATCACGTGTGCGGCACTTCGCCCGACGACAAGACGGCGGCCGTCGACGTGAACGAGCGGGCCATTCCCGCGCACTTGATGGGCCTCGACATCGGCGGCAAGACCCGCTCGGTGTACACGCAGCACATTCGCGACGCGCGCACCGTGTTGTGGAACGGCCCGATGGGCATGTTCGAAGTGCCGAAGTTCGCCGAGGGCACCAGGGTGGTCGCCATCGCGATGGCCAACAACAGCCAGGCGCAGACGGTGGTCGGCGGCGGTGACTCGGCCGCGGCGGTCAATGACTTTGGGCTTGCGGCCAAGATGACGCACGTCTCGACGGGCGGCGGCGCGTCGCTCGAGTTCCTCGAAGGCAAGGAGCTCCCGGGCCTCAAAGCCCTGGAGTGAACCAACACATGGCGCGTCGGTGCTTCATCGCGGGCAACTGGAAGATGAACAAGTCGGTGGCGGAGTCGCTCGCGTTGGTGCGGGAGCTTCGCAGCGCCGTCTCGATGGTGCGCGATCGGGTCGAGGTGGCCATCGCGCCGCCGTTCACCGCGCTGCACCCCGTCGCGAAGGCGCTGGAGGATTCGAACATCCTCCTCGCTGGCCAGAACTGCCACGCGTCCGAGTCGGGCGCGTTCACTGGCGAGATCGCAGCGCCGATGCTCAAAGAAGTCGGCTGCAGCTACGTGATCCTGGGTCACTCCGAGCGGCGCCAGCTGTTCGGCGAGACCGACGCGGGGGTCAACCGCAAGGTCAGCGCGGTGCTCAAGGCCGGCATGCTGCCCATCGTGTGCGTGGGCGAGACGCTGGAAGAGCGTGAAGGCGCGAAGACGCTGACCGTGGTGGAGACCCAGGTGAAGGCGTGCCTGAACGGCTTCAGCGCGAATGACGGCGCCCGTTTCGTCATCGCCTACGAGCCGGTCTGGGCCATCGGCACCGGCAAGACGGCCACTTCCCGCCAGGCGCAAGAGGTTCACGCCCACATCCGCGCGTTGTTGACCGGGTTGTGGGGCGCGGATGCCGCCCAGCAGGTGCGAATTCAGTACGGCGGCTCGGTGAAGGCGGACAACGCCGCCGAGCTGCTTTCCCAGCCGGACATCGACGGCGCGCTGGTGGGTGGGGCGAGCCTGAAGGTGGCCGACTTCGCGGCAATCGTGAAGGCGAAGGCCTGATTTTCCCCAGCTGATCCCGAACGGTCGTTGTCTGCGACCAACGTGTGTGCTTAGGAGCGCAGCCCTATGTTCGTATTCTTCACCATCGTGCACATCGTCCTCTGCATCTTCATGATCTTCGTGATCCTCCTCCAGCCGGGGAAGGATGCGGGCATGGGAGCGGCGCTCGGTGGCGGCGCGGCCACGTCGGCCTTCGGTGGCCGCGGTGCGGCGACCTTCCTCACCAAGCTCACCGCGTTCTGCGCGATCGGCTTCTTCATCACTTCGCTCGGCCTGTCGTTCGTCGGTCTGCGCACCTCGGCAGCTGACCTCATCGACGAGACCACCACGGCGGCCCCTGCGGTCCCGGGTGTGACGCCGACCGCGGCCACCCCGACGCCTGCGCCGGCTGAAGCGGCGCCTGCCACGGGCGCCGAAGCGGCCCCGAAGCCGGCCCCGGCCGACGACAAGGGCTCTGCCGCGGACGCTGTTCCCGCGCAGAAGTAATTTCTCTCTTCCCATGGTCAGTCGATCTGGTATCAGCGCGTCGCTTCACGACAGGCCGTTCGCATAAAAATGCCCAGGTGGTGGAACTGGTAGACACACCAGCTTGAGGGGCTGGCGCCGCGAGGCGTAAGGGTTCGAATCCCTTCTTGGGCACA
>JBKJSE010000372.1:0-9981 GCA_046595925.1 Archangium sp.
GTGGCGTCGACGCTGCCGCGCGTCTTGCGGATGCAGACACCCTCGAAAGCCTGGGTGCGCTCCTTCTCGCCTTCCTTCACCTTCCACCAGACACGCACGGTGTCACCGGCGCGGAAATCGACCACTTCTTTACGCGAGTGGAGCGAGTCCACGAACATGATGGCGGCGTTACGCATGATTGAAACACTCCAAAGAGAGAATTCCGAAAGAGGGCCGCACCTACCAGACCCCCTCAGGGCCTGCAAGCATGCTCAACATGGGAGTGCGCGTTGGCTTGACCCTGAGGGTGAGCGCAGCGTAAGGCAGGCCCGCTCGCGCCTTCGGGGCAGCTCACTTCGGGGCCCACCATCGGGGTGGGATGCCGGGGAAGCGCCGGGGTTCGAGACAGGGCATCGCGCCCTTTTATCCACGCGATATTCAAGAAAGTCGGAAAAACACATGTCGATCACCACTTCGAAGCTCGAAGCGAAGGCCCGTTCCAGCTCTGGCAAGGGCCCCGCCCGCCGCACCCGCATGGCAGGCCTCGTGCCCTGCGTCGTGTACGGCAAGCACCTCGACAAGCCCTTCAGCATCGCGCTGGACGGCAAGGCGCTGCGCGCGGCCATCGCCACCCCCAAGAAGCTGAACACCGTGCTGGGCCTGATGGTCGACGGCGCCGAGCACATGGTCATGCTCAAGGACTACCAGCTCGAGCCCATGTCGAAAGAGCTGCTGCACGCAGACTTCATCGCCGTGAAGGAAAACGAGCAGGTCAAGGTGAAGATCCCGCTCGTGCTCGTCGGCAAGGCCGTCGGCGTGCTCGAGGGCGGCATCCTCTCGCAGCAGCGCCGCGAGCTGGAAGTCTGGGCGCTCCCCGGGGCGATCCCGCTGAACATCGAAGTCGACGTGACCCCGCTGAAGATCGCGACCGCGCTCCACATCAACGACATCAAGCTCCCCACGGGCATCACCGTGAAGGCGCACACCAACTTCACCATCGCCGTCGTCACGGCGCCGGAAATCGAGAAGGTGGCTGAGGTGGTGGCTGCGGCCCCTGGTGCGGCTCCTGCGGCGGGTGCTGCTGCGGCGCCGGGTGCGGCTGCTGCAGGCGCTCCTGCGGCTGCGGGCGACAAGAAGGCCGACGCCGCCAAGGCGCCTGCCAAGAAGTAAGTCGCTCTTTCGTCTTTCAGTTTTCAGGCGCCGCGTCGGGGTTTCCCGGCGCGGCGTCTTCGTTTGCGGGACTGAGGGAGGAACGGTAGGGGACGCCCATGAAGATCCTCTGCGGGCTGGGCAACCCCGGTCGGGAATACGAGCAGAACCGGCACAACATCGGCTTCCTCGTGCTCGAGGCGCTCGCCACGCGCTGGAAGCTCAACTTCAGCAGCCGCAAGTTCGACGCTGAGCTCGCCCAGGGCAGCTTCGCCGGCGAAAAGCTGCTGCTGCTCAAACCGCAGACCTTCATGAACCTGTCGGGCACCTCATTGGGCGGCGCGGCGCGCTTCTACAAAGTCGAGCCCGCCGACGTGCTCGTCATTCACGACGAGCTCGACCTTCCCTTCGCCAAGCTCGCGCTCAAGGCGGGCGGCGGCACGGGCGGTCACAACGGGCTCAACTCGATCCGCGAGTCGTGGGGCGAAGAGACCTATGGCCGGCTGCGGTTCGGCATCGGCAAGCCCGCCGGCCCCAACGCGAAGGATCGGGTGGTCGGCCACGTGCTCGGCGACTTCTCGAAAGAAGAGCTCCCCCCCCTGCCCGATCTGATCACCCGGGCCTGCGACATCAGCGAAAGCTGGGTACGCGAAGGGTTGCCGCGCGCGATGAACCGCTGGAACGGAAAGTAAGACGGCGCTACGAGTCGCCACACACACAACCCGGGGAGCCCCGCAGTCGAGGGGTGCTGAGAGGGCCTGGTACGGCCGACCCGTTGAACCTGAACCGGATCATCCCGGCGGAGGGAGAGAACATGGCAGCCAAACAACGTCTCGCAGTCGACGAAGCCGCGCTCGCGCGCATCACCCGCACCCCGTTCCCACAGTCGTCGAAGATCTACGTGGGCGGCGTGATCCACCCTGAGCTTCGCGTGCCGATGCGCGAGGTCTCGTTGTCGACGACCGAACACGCCGATGGGCGCGTGACCCACAACCCGTCGATGACGGTCTACGACACGTCGGGTCCGTTCTCGGATCCCACCATCGACATCGACTTGAAGGCCGGGCTGCCGGCGATCCGCGAGAGCTGGGTCCGCACCAACGCCGAGCTCGAGCAGCTCGGCGGCCTGAGCTCTGACTACGGGCGGCAGCGCCTCGCCGACCCGCGACTGGCCAAGCTGCGGTTCCGTTCGATCGACAAGCCCTTCAAGGCGAAGGGCGGCATCGCGGTCACTCAGCTTGCCGCCGCGCGCGCGGGGAAGATCACGCCCGAGATGGAATACGTGGCGATTCGCGAGACGCAGAAGCGCCTGAGCGAAGGTCACCAGCACGCCGGTCAGTCGTACGGCGCCGCGATCCCCCAGGAGATCACGCCCGAGTTCGTGCGCAGTGAGATCGCCGCGGGCCGGGCGATCATTCCCGCGAACATCAACCACCTCGAGCTCGAGCCGATGATCATCGGGCGCAACTTCCTGGTGAAGGTCAACGCCAACCTCGGCAACTCGGCCGTCACGTCGTCGATCGAAGAAGAAGTCGAGAAGATGGTCTGGGCGATCCGCTGGGGCGCCGACACCGTGATGGATCTGTCCACCGGCCCGAACATTCACGAGACGCGCGAGTGGATTCTGCGCAACAGCCCGGTGCCCATCGGCACGGTGCCGATCTACCAGGCGCTCGAGAAGGTCGACGGCAAGGCCGAAGCGCTCACGTGGGAGCTCTTTCGCGACACGTTGATCGAGCAGGCCGAACAAGGCGTCGACTACTTCACCATTCACGCCGGCGTGCGGCTGCCGTTCATTCCCATGACCTCGAAGCGCGTGACGGGCATCGTCTCGCGCGGTGGGTCGATCATGGCGCGCTGGTGCCTCGCCCATCACCAGGAGAACTTCCTCTTCACGCACTTCGAAGAGATCTGCGAGATCATGAAGGCGTACGACGTCAGCTTCTCGCTCGGAGACGGCCTGCGCCCCGGCTGCATCGCCGACGCGAACGACGAAGCGCAGATGGCCGAGCTCGCCTGCCTGGGTGAGCTCACGAAGATCGCCTGGAAGCACGACGTGCAGGTGATGATCGAAGGCCCCGGTCACGTTCCCATGCAGCTGATTCGGGAGAACATGACCAGGCAGCTCGACCTGTGTCACGAGGCGCCCTTCTACACGCTGGGCCCGCTCACCACCGACATCGCGCCCGGCTACGATCACATCACCTCGGGCATCGGCGCTGCGCTCATCGGTTGGTTCGGCACCGCGATGCTTTGCTACGGGACGCCCAAGGAGCACCTGGGCCTGCCCGACAAGGACGACGTTCGCGTCGGGGTGGTGACCTACAAGATCGCGGCGCACGCGGCGGATCTCGCCAAGGGTCACCCGGGCGCACAGCAGCGCGACAACGCGCTGTCGAAGGCACGCTTCGAGTTCAGGTGGATGGATCAGTTCGCCCTCTCGCTCGATCCGGAGAAGGCCAAGGAGTTCCACGACGAGACGTTGCCGGCCGACGGCGCGAAGACGGCGCACTTCTGCTCGATGTGCGGCCCGCACTTCTGCTCGATGAAGATCACCGGTGACGTGCGCGCGATCGCCAAGGGCATGGAAGAGAAGGCCCAGGAGTTCCGCGAAGGCGGCGCGCAGCTCTACGCGGCTCGCCCCGAAGGCACGGACGGCGCGTGAAGACCGAGCCCTTCACCATCAAGGTGCATGCGCGTGAACGGGTGCTCGAGGTGCGTTACCCCGAGCGTCCGACCCTCGAGACGTACGAGCAGTACGAGGTCGCCGTGAGGGCTGCGATCACGGCGTTGGCCGCGGACGGCCCGTGGGACTGCATCGTCGATCAAACGGCGCTGCGGGCGCTGGCGCCTGATTTTCCTTCGCGCATCTCGGCCCTCAATGCGTGGGCTCGCGAGAATGGCATGCGCAGAACCGCGCGCCTGGTGTCGGACTCGTACATCGGTGAACTGCAGACGATGCGGATCCTTCGAGATGGCGGGGTCATCAACGCCGCGCAGGTCTTTCGCGAGCGCACCGCGGCCTGGGACTTCGTGATCGGGAAGAGCCCCTGAGGCCCTTCCAGGGCTTTCAGGCCACGTCGGCGAGCGCTTGTTGTCCTGCGATCGGCACGAGAATGGTGAAGGTCGCGCCCTTGCCCGGCCCCTCTGACTGCGCCTCGATCTCGCCGCCCGCGCGCTTCACGACGCCGTAGGCCGCGGTGAGCCCCAGCCCGATGCCCTTGCCGACGCCGCGCGTGGTGAAGAACGGCTCGAACACGCGCCGCAGGTTATCGCGCGCGATGCCCACGCCCTCGTCGCGGACCTGCACCATGACGCGATCGCCGGTCTGCCACGTCCGAACGAGGATCTTCTGGTTCTTCGGGGTGGCCAGCCGTGCGTTGCGCAGCAGGTGGCCCAGCGCTTGATCGAGCTGCAGCGGGGGAATGTCGGCCTGCAGGGTCGCCTCGAGCTGCATCGTGACGTTGCCCGCTTCACCCAGCTCGCCGCGCACCACGCGGCTGACCGAAGCGTTCACGTTGGCGGGCTCGCGTTTGCCGATCTCGAGGCGCGAGAGCTCACGCAGCCCCTTGACGATCTCACCCACCCGGCGTGCGCCGTCGAGTGACTCGTCGATCATCTCGAGGCCGTCGTCGATGTGCTGGGTATCGGGTTCCACGCCACTGCCGAGCAACGCGAGCAGCTCGTCGTTGCGATGCTCGCGCGCCATCAGCACCACGTCGCTGAAGGTGCGCAGGGTCGATCGCAGCTCATCGAAGAGCCCGCGCAGCGAGCGCAGGTTCGAGGTGACGAAGCCCAGCGGGTTGTTGATCTCGTGCGCCGCGCCGCTGGCGAGCTGACCGACCGAGGCCAGGCGCTCGCTCTCGCGAAGCTTCTCGGCCATCACGTAGGACTGCGTGATGTCGTGGTAGGTGACGACCACGCTGCCGTCGCGCCCGTCGTCGTTGAGCCAATAGCCGTTCAACTTGAAGAAGCTCGAGCGCCCCGCAGCCCGATCGGGCGTCTCGATCTCGGCGCCGAGCGAGTGGCCGCGGCCCTTCTCGAGCGGGCACTTGAGGCACGGCGAATCGCGATGCGCGAACACCTCGTAACATTTCTTGCCGGGGATCTCGCGGACCGGTCGGCCCACCTGGCGCGCGTAGGCGAGGTTGGTGCGGCGAATGACGTAGCCGTCGATGACGGCGATGGGCGCGTCGATGGCGTCGAAGGTGCGCTCCCACTCCTGCTTGGCGCGGCTGATCTGCTGCGTGCGCTCCTTGACCTTGTTCTCGAGCTCGAGGTTCGACTTGAGCACCTGGGCCTGCGAGGTGCGCAGCGCGTTGGTGATCTGCGCGTTGTGCACGGCGATCGCCACGTGGGGCGTGAGCTGCACCAGCCGCTCGAGGTGCACGGGCCCGAACGGCACGCTGCCCGTCGAACGCACCGCCATCAACACCCCCAGCACCTCACCCCCGAGCACCAACGGCGCCGCCACGATGGAGCCCGTGGTGAAGCCCGATTGTTTGTCGGCCGTGCCATCGAAGTCGGCGCAGCTCTGCGCGTCTTCCACCAACCGGGGCCGCGCTTCGGCCGCCACCCTGCCCGCCACGCCCCTGCCGCGCGGCTGATGAACGCTGTGGAGCCCGCTGCCCAGGCCTTCGCAGGTGTCGATGTAGAGGCCGCCGGTCGACGGTTCGATCAACAGCAGGCTGGCGCCTTCCGCTTCACACAGCTCGCGCGTCTTGGCGATCGCCACCTGCACGAGATCGGGCAAGGCGAACTGCTCGGCGATCACCTGCGCGAATTGGCGAACGCGCGCGGCGCTGCCTGTCTCGAGCCCCAGCAATCGGCCCTGCGCACGGAACACGGACGCCATCAGCTCGGAGGGCCGCAGCACGCACTCGATCTCGGTGCCCAGATCGGGGCCGGGCGCACCGAGCACCACGGGGACCGCCCCGGCTGCACGAAGGCGCTCGAGATACAGCCGCAGTCCCAGCCGTCGCTCGGTCACCACCACGCGGCAGTGCCCCGAAGCGACCCGCTGCAACGCGGTCTCTGCGGTCACCCGCTCTGAGCTCAGATGCCACGCGTCGAGGACTTCTCGAATGCGCGCGTGCAGCTCTTCATCGGCGATGACCGTGAGGCAGTCCAGCCGGGCTGTGCGCGGTGCGTCCATCGTACGTCACGAGGCCTGGAGCAGACGCACCTCGACGGCACCTTCGCGCTCGTCATCGTCGAGCAGCACGTAGCCCTCTGCATCGCGGACCACGTGGGCGATGCCGGGGTGTTGCAGCTCGAGCGTCTTCATCACGTCGTACTGGCGGCGCACCATCGAGAGGAGCTTGCGGTTCTCACGCTCGAGATCGAGCTGCTCGAAGGCGAGGAACAGGGTCACCTTGAGATCGGTGTCGTCCCAGGGCTTGGTGAGGAAGCGGTAGATGTTGCCGTGGTTGATCGCGTCGACCGCGGTCTGCATGTCGGCGTGACCGGTGAGCATCAGGCGCATCGTGTCGGGGTAGCGATCGCGCACGATCTTGAGGAAGTCGAGGCCCGTCATGTTCGGCATCAGGTGATCGCTGATCACCATGTCGACCGGCTGGTCCTTCATCAGCGCGAGGCCTTCAGCGGGCTCTGAACCGAAGAAGAGCTCGTAGCCTTCCTTGCGCAGGCTGCGGCGCAGCGCGTGGAGCACGTTCTCTTCGTCATCGACAATCAGGATCCGGCGGGGTGTATGAGCCATTTGAATCTCCTTGGGGGTTTGGGACTTCAAGGCAGGTGCCAGCGGATCAGGGAATGATTGCGGGCGTCTGAGCAGAGGTGGAGGGGGGTGAAGCGGCCCCCTGGGGTGCTGACCACCCGGCGTTGGAGCGCAGCGTCTTGATGATGCGGGTCTGCACGTCGGGCTCGACCCAGAGCACGCGCACCCGGCCGTTGCTGCGGGTGACCAGCAGGCGTTGACCTTCGGCAGGTACCGGCTCGTGCACGACGACCTGCTCGAGCTCGCCCAGGCGGCCACCGGCCACCACCACGGAAGACAGCTCGGCGCAGGCGCCCTTGAGACACTCGACTGAGCCCAGGGTGAGCTGCGTGACGATGAGCCCGGGGTTGGCGGGGTGCAGGTGTGACTTTCGCCCGGCGACCTGCACGAGGGCGATCTCGTCGGCGCGGCTCACCGCGGCAGGCAGCGGCTCGGCGGCGAACGTCACGGCGGGGACCAACGCGACCAGGGCGAGGCGGCGGCTGCGCTTGAGCAGACCCAGCATGAGCATCGGCAACATCAGCCAGGCGGGCGAGCTGGCGGTCGAGCTGCACCCGGCGAACACCGGCGGCACGGCCGCGGCGGGCTCAGGCTCGAGGCCGTAGAGCGAGAGCAGACCGTCGCGATCGTCGGTCTTGAGGGTGCGCTTGATCAGCTCCCCGGGGGGGGCAGAGGGGTACATCACCAGGTCGACGTTGGCGTTGTTGTGCATCAGCCCCAGCACGTGACCGACCTCGTGCGTGATGGTGTTCTGCACGTCGTCGAAATGGCGCTCGTCTTTCGCGGCCTCGGGGAGCACCTTGAACTGGTGCGCGTCGATGTTGAACGCGACGTCGGCGTCGAGCAGCTCGTTGGTGCGCGCGTTGAGGGTGACCAGCGTCACCGCGAGCGCGTCTTCGGAGTACGGCCAGTCTTCCAGCACGAGGATCGAGTTCTGGTTGTCGGTCGCGCCGACGACGTAGCCGATGGGCCTGGCCTCACCGATCGTCATGGAGACGTCGAGGTAGGGGGTGGCGTCTTCGAAGTTCTGCATCGCCGAGGCGATCGCCGCTTCCGCCTTGGCATCGTGGAGCAGCTCACCCGCCTTCGCGTCGAGCACCATCACGAGCGCCTTGTTCCAACGAACGAGATCGCCTTCAGAGTCGGTGCGGACATCCCACGCGGCGCAGGGGAGACTCAGGGTCAGGCAGAAGAGAGGAAGAAGTCGATGAAGCACGGTGAACCTCCGTGCCTCGCATTGAGCAGTCTGCGTGCCATTGACGCTTCCGAGCGCGGAGCCCGAATCAGGTGGAGTCGATTCGCTACCGGTGGGGGTGAGGTGACCCGCATCCCGCCGAATTCATGAACCTGACGCGCCACGCGCTTGTCGTTTCGAGACAACCGCCCCACATTGCCGCCGTGGCTTCCCCCGATTCCACCGACGCTGGCTGGCCCGAGCTGAAGGAAGCCGCGCGGCAGCTCGGAGGCCACGGCGTCTCGTTGGACCTCACCGCCTTCCTCACCGTGTGGGGAAGCAGGCTCACCGAGGGCAGCAAGCTCAAGCTGGCCGATCTCCTGCTGAGCTGGGCCTGCGCTGAACACCACACACCGGCGATCGCGTACTTCGAGCAGGTCTACTTTTCCCAGGCTGCGCGCGCGTTGCAACGCCTCAAGCTCAGCCAGGCGATCATCGAAGACGTGCTGGGGTGGATGCGGTTCGAGCTCTTCGTGCGCCCCGGCGGTCCGTTGATCGCCACCTATTCCGGCCGGGGCGATCTGGGCAGCTGGGTGAGATCGATCGCGGTGCACGAGGCCCTCAAGCGGGCCCGGCGTGAGCGCCAACACGTCGACCTCGACTCACTCGACGAGCTGCCCATGCCAGAGCCCGAGCTCGCGGCCATGCGGGGCGCCTACACCACCGAGTTCACCCAGGCCCTCGCTGCGAGCTTTCAAGAGCTCGAGACGGCACAGCGCAATCTGCTGCGTCAGTACTTCCTCGATGGGCTGAGCATCGACGTGCTCGCGGGGCTGCACCAGGTGCACCGGGCCACGGCCGCGCGGCGGGTCGCTGCTGCCCGCACTGAGCTGGTCGAGAAGGTGAAGGCGCGGCTGGTCGAAGAGCTCGCGCTCAGCGCCGACGGCGTCGATCAGGTGATCACCTTGAGCAACCTGAACGAGAGCCTGGGCGCCCTGCTTCGCAAGACGCGCTGAGCGCTACGGCTCGAAGCTCGAGGCCTCAGGATCGCTCACCGGCGCGGGCTGCGGCTTCTTGCCCAGCCCGAACGCGCCCTTGAGCACGCGTTCGAGCCGCTGTGCCTCGGTCAGTTGGGCAGCAGGAATGTGGGCCACCAGCACCTCGCGAAGCAGGCCGCCGTCACGTTCGAAGTCGACGCACAGGCAGAGCTCACCATCGGCTTGCGCCAGCAGCTCGGCGGCGCGCACCGAATCGAAGGGCACCACCAGGGTCAACGCGTGGCCGGCGATGGGCGAGGTGAAGTCGAGGCGCAGGCTCACGGTGCCGAAGTTGGCCACGAAGCGTCGCTGGCGTTTTTCGAAACGCTCCATCAACACGGCTGAGCCCAGGCCCGCGGCGCCGAGCACGACGAGCAGCGCGATGAACGAGAAGTCAGCCTGAAGGGCAGTGGCGCCCACCGAGAAGAGCAGCGCTGCGACTCCACAGAGCCAGAGCGCGCTGGAGCGCCAGGTGCCTTTGCGTTTCGCGGTCTCGCCGATCAGCATCGACGGCTCGTAGCGCAGCGACACGTCGCCCAACGCCGTCGGCGCGGGGTTACTCTCGAGCGCGTCGGAGAAGCTCGCCATAGGACCCCAGAAACGCCAAAGGCCCCGAGGGTGAGCTCGGGGCCTTCAGTGTTTACCTGGAGACGGTCCAGGATTTTTGACCCTGCCGGGATTCGAACCCGGGTTTAAGCCGTGAGAGGGCTCCGTCCTAGGCCACTAGACGACAGGGCCGATCCGCAAAAACGAACTGCAAAAGCGGCGCGGGAAGTACGGGAATCGCGCCGGGGTGTCAACCCACTTGTTCACGTTCGGCTGGCCACCGGCCTGACCGGGAAAATACGAAGCCCCGGGTTCCTCGAACAGGAACCCGGGGCTCTGAGCGGCGGAAGGGATTCGAA
>JBKJSE010000401.1:0-57727 GCA_046595925.1 Archangium sp.
GACCCACCGTTCGCATCGAGCGCAGTCGAGATGCCACCTCTGCATCGCGCGCCAAGTGACCCCTCGACTCCGCTCGGGGGGAACGGTGGGCTGTTCCTTAGGAGCGGAGTCGAGGGAGTACCTCTGCTTCGAGTGGGCAGTGACCCCTCGACTGCGCTCGGGGGGAACGGTGGGCTCTCAATTCCTGTTTCGGCCAACCCCTCTCGGGGGACTAGCTCTTTGCTTCCTGAAGGATGCGCTCGAAGGCCTGCCGGAAGACGGCGGCCGTCTGCGCACCCTGGATCGCGAACTTGTTGCCCACGATGAAGGTGGGCACCGAGTTGATCCCAATCTCGTGAGCGGCAGCCACGCCGGCTTCCATCTCAGGCTTCCAGCGGCCCGCTTCGACCTGCGCCTGCATCTCCACCGGGTCGAGGCCTGCGACGACCGCGGCCGCATTCAGCACGGCCCAGTCGTGCAGATCGTCGCCGTGCGACCAGTACCGCTGCAGCACTTCGTGATGGAACGCCTCGAGCTTCCCCTTCGACCGCGCGTACTCGGTGCACTCGTGCGCGCGCCGGCTGTTGGGCACCTGATCCCGATGCTTGATGACGATGCCCAGCGCCTTCGCGCGGGCGCTCAGCGGGTTGTTCGGGTCGGCGATCGACTGCTTGATCCGGTCCGGCAGCGCCCAGCCTTCTTCAGGCGCATCGGGGCGCAGCATGAACGGTCGCCAATCGATGACGAACTCGAACTCTTTCTTGAGCGTGTCGACCTCGCCGAGGCCGATGTAACACCACGGTCAAACGTAGTCGGACCACACGGTCAGGGAGATGGGCGCCATGGCGGCTGCTCTCGCACGGCGGTTCTGACCGGGCAAGCCCCCTTCCGACGCTCAAAGAGTCAGGAGGCCTCGATTTCCCATGCCTTGCCAGTGGGCCACGGCTAGCGTCGCGCCACTTATGGCCAAGGCCCGCTCGAAGAAAAAGGCGAAGTCCGGCAGCAAGACGAAGTCCAAACCGGCGCTGAAGAAGAAGCCGGCGATCAAAGCGAGGTCAGCGAAAGCGGTGAAGGCGAAGAAGCCCGCTCCGAAGAAGGCGCCCGCGAAGAAGATCGCCACCAGGAAGGTCGCCGCGAAAGCAGCACCGAAGAAGGTGGTCGCCAAGAAGCCGCCCACGCGCATCGTGCCCAAAGCAACGCCGATCTCTCCCCGCAAGCCCCTGGCGCCCGCCGTCGATCGCGCGCTCATGCAGGCCGACGTCGAGGGGCTGATCAGCCGCTTGCCGCCGCCCGTGCAGCCGGTGGTCAAGACGCTGCGCCGCCTGGTGCTCGAGACCGCTCCGGAAGCGTCCGAGCTGCTCGAAGATGGCTCGCCCGCGTACTTCGCCAACGGCGTCTTCGCGCGCATCGTTCCTTCCGAGCGCACCGTGCTGGTGAAGTTCCTGCGCGGTGGCCACCTGCCTTCGGCCAGTGAGCTGACCGGCGACGGTGAGACGCGCACGCTCTCGCTGAGCTCGCTCGCAGAGCTCAAGGAGACCGTGCTCCGCAAGCTGGTGCGCGAGGCGGTCATGCTGAACCTGTCGACGCCCATCACCGTTCAGGCGTGACGCTTCGCCTCGACGCGCTGATCTTCGATCTCGACGGCACCCTCGCCGATTCGATCGGCGACATCGGCGTGGCGATGAACGCCGTGTTGTCCGAGCTCTCGCTCCCTCCTCACTCGATGGAGGCCTACAAGGCCTTCGTGGGGGAGGGCGCGGAGAACCTCGCGAGGCGTGCCGTGCGCGCAGCCCTCGGGCTCGATTGGCGCTCGACGGCCGACGAGCCGCTTCCCCGTCCTCTTCCTGAGCTCGTGGAGTCGTATCGCGTGCAGTACGCGCGGCTCGAGCACGCGAACTCCACGCCGTACCCGGGCATCGACGTGATGCTCGATGGCGTGGTGGCCAGCGGCCGCAAGATGGCCGTGCTCTCCAACAAGCGCGACGACTTCACCAAGCACCTCGTGACGCATTCGTTCGGGCGATGGCCCTTCGTCGACGTGCGGGGTGAACGTGACGGCGTGCCGCGAAAGCCCGACCCCACCGCGGCGCTCGAGCTGGCGCGTGTGTTCGACCTTCCCCCCGCGCGCATCGGCTTCGTGGGCGACACCCCCATCGACATGGGCACCGCCCAGGCAGCGGGCATGGTGGGCATCGGCGTGCTCTGGGGCTTTCGGACCCGCGCCGAGCTGACGGACTCGGGCGCTCAATTCCTGCTGGAACGCCCTCAAGACCTCCTGCCCCTCTTGCGCTGACAGCTGTAGGCCCGCTAGACCGCCTTCACTTTCAAAGGGGGACCATGCGGTCACTACATTTCCTGACGGTCGTGTCTGTGGTGTTGGCGGTCGGTTGCGCGAAGGAAGCGACGTTTCAGGTTCGTGAGAGCGTCGAGCAGTTGCACGTCACGCACGCGGTCCCCGGCAGCACGTTGGTGGTGGTCGACGCCACCGGCAAAGAGCTCGCGTCCGGCGTGGCCGACGTGCAGGGCAGCCTGGTCTTTCGCAAGTTGCCCCCCGGTAAGGACTACTTCGTCAGGACGCAGGGGCAGACGCCTGAGCAGACCCGCCCGCTCACCGTGATGTCGGTGGGCTCGAGCGCGCCGAAGGTGCCCAGCTACGCCGAGCAGAAGCTGGTGGCCGGCTTCAACTACCTGACCATGCGCGATGGCACGACGCTGTCTGCCTGGGTCACGTTGCCGCGCGGCAGGGGCCCGTTCCCCACGGTGGTCAACTACTCGGGCTACGACGCCTCGCGGCCGCAAGACGCGAACCCCGATCTCGCGTTCCTCTGCACCGACTTCCCCGTGTTGTGCACGCCCCCGACCGATCCGTCCGCGATGTTGGCGGGCATGATGGGCTACGCGAGCGTGAGCGTGAACGTGCGTGGCACGGGCTGCTCCGGTGGCGCGTACGACTACTTCGAGACGCTGCAGGTGCTCGATGGCTACGACGTGATCGAGATCGTCGCCGCGCAAGAATGGACCATGCACCACCAGGTCGGCATGGTCGGTCTTTCGTACCCCGGCATCACGCAGCTCTTCGTGGCGAGCGCCAGGCCGCCCGGGCTCGCGGCGATCGCGCCGATGTCGGTCATCGGCAGCACCGACAGCACGCTGCTCCCCGGTGGCATTCTGAATGACGGCTTCGCGGTGAGCTGGGTGACCAACGTGCTCGCCAAGGCGGTGCCTTACGGCCAGGGCTGGGAGCAGAAGCGCGTCGATGCCGGTGACACCATCTGCGCCGAGAACCAGCTGCTGCACAGCCAGCTCATCGACAACGTCGCCCAGGCCCGGCAGATCACCTACTACGTGCCCGACGAGCACGACCGCTTCAACCCTTCGAAGTTCGTGGACCGCATCGAAGTGCCCGTGCTGCTGACGGGCTCCTGGCAGGACGAGCAGACGGGGCCGTACTTCTTTCTGCTGTTCGACAAGTTCGTGAACTCGCCGGCGCAGCGGTTGATCGCCACCAACGGCGTGCACATCGACGGCTTCGGCCCGCGCATCTCGATGGAGTGGCAGACGTTCCTCGAGCTCTTCGTCGCCAAGCGCAAGCCGCAGGATCCGATGAAGGTGCGCAACGTCTCGCCGCTGCTCTACACGCAGTTCTTCGACGCGCCGCTGGTGCTGCCGCCCGCGCAGTATTCGAACTACGCCACTTACGAAGAGGCCCTCGCCGCGTGGAAGTCAGAGCCGAAGCTCAAGGTGCTCTTCGAGAGCGGCGCGGGTGACGCGATGGCGCTGGGTGCTCCGGAAGAGACGTATCAGCACGGGTTCTCGCAGTGGCCTCCGGCCGAGACCGACCCGCTCGAGTTTCACTTTCAGCCGGGTGCGGCGCTCGCCGTCGCTGCCCCCACCGTGACCGAAGCGGCCTCGGTGTTCTCACTCGACCCGGCAGCGGGTGCCATCGGCGTGCTCGCGCCCCGTGGCAACGTGTGGGACCGCCTGCCGGACTACGCGTGGGAGCAGCCGGCCGCGGGAGGCGCCGTGGTGTTCGAGTCGGAGCCGCTCGTTGCCGACCTGATGATGATGGGCACCGCGAGCTTCGACTTCTGGCTCAACTCGCCGGTCGATGACGCCGATCTCGAGGTGACGCTGTCGGAGGTCCGCGCCGACGGCAAGGAGATGTACGTGCAGTCGGGTTGGCTGCGGGCAGGTCATCGCAAGCCGGGCCCCTCGGCGACGCGGTTGTGGCCCGCGCAGACGTTGCAGGAAAACGCATGGGATCCGCTGCCCCTCAACCAGTGGACGCCGGTGCGGGTGGGTACCGCCGGCTTTGCTCACGCGATGCGCACGGGCTCACGGGTGCGCGTGTCGATCGATACGCCGGGCGGAGTGCGGGCCGACTGGCGGTTCGCGATCAAGAAGTTTCCCGAGACGGTGAAGTACGGAATTGCCCATGACGCCTCGCACCCTTCGAAGGTCGTGCTGCCTCGGCTCGCGGGCGTTCCCGTGCCCACCGTCGCGCCGCCGTGCCCGTCGCTGCGCGGTCAGCCGTGCCGCACCTGGGTGCCCGCGGTGAACGTGCCGTTTTGATGTTGGTGAACAGGGAAACACGCCCCCCGAAGAGGGTTGGCCGAAATATGAATTGAGAACTCCACCGGTCGCCCCGAGCCCCGTCGAGGGGTCACTGCCTGCTCGAAGCAGCGGTACTCCCTCGACTCCGCTCGCAGGGTTGATCGAAATAGGGAGCGCACACCGGTCCTCCCAAGCAGGGGACCGGCTTCGCCGGCGATTTCGTCCGAAGGAACAGACCCACCGTTCGCATCGAGCGCAGTCGAGATGCCAGGAGCGGAGTCGAGGGATTACAGCGAGTGCCCCCTCGACTGGGCTCGGGGTGACCGGTGGGTGCTCCGGGTGGCACGCCGGGTGAAGTAGCTCCCGGTGTGATCACCACCGACGCGATGAACGAGCTGTGCACGCTGATGAAGTCGGGCGAGCTCAACGCTGAAATCTTCGACGGTTGGGTGAGCCGCTACTACGCCATGCCCGGTGACGGCGGGCCCGAACCGCGTTCATTGGAAAGTGCACGTTTGCGCGTGCAGGCTTTCGACGCCTACCTGATGCAGCCGGAAGTGGTCGATTGCAGATTCATCCACGCGATCATCGGGTTGCGAAACGTGTTCGCCCTGTACGCGGGCATGTCGACGCCGGTGACGGTGATCATCGGCAACCCGCTTCAGCCGCGGAAACCAGTGGCGAAGGCGAGCCCCGGCTTCGGAGAGCTGCTCGAGCTGCTGCTGGGCCCCTCGGAACAAGGCGAGCCATCATTCTGATGCCATCGTTGGGGACCTGACCGGTCTCGATGTCGGCATTGTCGGTCTTTCCCAGCGCACAAGTGACCTGTGACGGCTGTCGTTGTCTCCCTCGTTCAAGTCATCTGGCGAAACCCGCCGAGTTTCCTGCTCGCTCGAAGACGCCTGTGACGCCCCTGCGGCTTTCGCTCGGCGCGCCTCGTGTAGTGTGTCGGTCATGAACGCTTGGTCGATTCTCCTGGCGGGGACGGCGGTGGCCGGTCGCGAGGTCTCCCTTGAAAAGCGTCCCTGCGGAATGCAGCTCGTCATCGGCCTGAGTCTTCTGTTTTCGGCGGCCTGCGTTCCACCAAGTGATCTGCCCCCAGTCGACTACTGCGAGGAGTTCCTCTCGAGGCGTGCCCAGCTGAGGGCGCGCTGTGGCGCCGGATCGCTGGAGTGGAATTTATTTGAGCAGCGTTCGATCACCTGCGCCGATCTGCAGGACTCCGCGAAGTCCGGGCGTGTGATGTTCGACTCCGCGCAGGCCGCGGCGTGCCTCGACCAAATCAACCGCGCTCCGTGCGACTTCCTCTTGGGCGCGCCCGCTTCGCTCGAGTTCGAGATGGCGACGTGCATGGGACACGGCCTGCCAGTGACGCCGAGCGTTCCCTCTGACGGCGGGGCCTGCGTCGTCAGTTGGGACTGCAACTCCGGGAGGTGCACGGGCGACGGTTGCCCAGGCACCTGTCAGCCGCTCCCACTCGACAGCAGGTGCGGCTCGTCGCGAGATTGCGCCTTCGGTCTGGCCTGCATCAACTCCAGCTGCCGGACACCAGATGAAGACTGCGCGATGACCTCGGACTGCGCCCTCGGGCAGGTCTGCATGGCTGCGGCGTGCGTCCCTTCGCGGAGGGAAGGCGAGTCGTGCAGCAACGACTGCACTCCGGGAACCGCATGTGTCTCCGCGACCTCGCTGTGCGGTAGCGCTGCGCCGTCTCGAGGTGGGAGCCCGGGAGACAGCTGCTCCGAAATGGCGCCCTGCGCTCCTGAGTCGTTCTGCGGAGCGAGGGGCGCCTGCCAGCCAAGGTGCCACGGAGGCGTTACGAGCGGTCCGACCTTGTTGCGAAATTCGCAGCACTGCGGCACCAACAGCGACTGCCAGTCGGACTACTGCAACAAGCCGATCAGCTGTGAGCCGTCCTCCTTACAATGGTTCTGCATGGACCCGCCTGGCCCTCAAGTCTGTAAACCCTCTCAAAGGCTGTGCGCCGCCGACAGCGAGTGCTGCAGCGGCGACTGTAGTGTGCCCATCTGCCCCGCCGCGAGATGGTGTCGCTGACCGGCGCCGCGCAGCGGAGCGGGAGCGAGCGAGCGAAGTCTCCACCGGCCGGTGGAGATCGAAGCCAACGGACGTCACGCTCGACGACTCCACGGCGACCCGCGCTGTTCTCGAACCAATCTGCATCCGAAAAAGGTAGCGATTTCAGCCCCACGGCGATGATGCGATTCCCCTGGTCTCCACCGGGACCTGACCGGCCGCGACGTCGGTACCCCGTGCTAGGTCGTCTGGGTGACTGAACCCCGCTGGATCTTCCCTGCAGACCGCGCCGAAGTCGCCCAGACCGACCTCGACGAGGCCGCCCGCGTGGTGGCTGCCGAGCTCTCACTGCACCCGGTGGTGGCGAAGGTCCTGGTCGCGCGTGGCTACAAGACGCCTGCCGAGGCGACCCGCTTTCTGTCGGACGCGCTGACCGAGCTCCCCGATCCCTTCCTGATGAAGGGATTGCCGCAAGCCGTCGATCGCCTCGTGCGCGCCATTCTCGAGAAGGAGTCGGTCACCCTCTACGGCGACTACGACGTCGACGGGGTCTCTTCCACGGCGCTGCTGACCACCTTCCTTCGTTCGGTCGGCCTCGAGGTGCGCACGTACATTCCGCACCGCCTCGAGGAGGGTTACGGCCTCAACCGCGCGGCCATCGAACGGCTCGCTTCCGAAGGCACGAAGCTGTTGGTGACCCTCGACTGCGGCATCACCTCGCACGCAGAAATCGAACGCGCCAACGCGCTGGGCGTGAACGTGGTGGTCGTCGATCACCACGCGGTGCCCGAGGTGATGCCGCCCGCGGTCGCCGTGCTCAACCCGCTCCAGCCCGGCTGCGAGTACCCCACCAAGTGGCTCTGCGCGGGTGGGGTGACCTTCAATCTCTGCATGGGCCTTCGCAAGGTGCTGCGCGAGCGCGGCTTCTTCGCCGGCAAGCAGGAGCCGAACCTCAAGCAACTGCTCGACCTCGTCGCGCTGGCCACCGTCGCCGACGTGGTGCCGCTCACCGGGGCCAACCGCATCTTGGTGACGCACGGCCTCAAGGAACTGACCGCCGGCCGTCGCCCCGGTGTGCGTGCGCTCAAGGACGTGGCTGAAGTGGGCGGCATCGAGATCACCGCGGGTACGGTGGGCTTCCGCCTGGGGCCCCGCATCAACGCAGCTGGCCGCCTCGACGACGCGTCGGTGGGACTGCAGTGCCTGCTGGCGAAGGACTACGAGACGGCGCTCCCGCTGGCGCGCGCCCTCGACTCTGCCAACGCTGAGCGGCAGCAGATCGAACGCGCCATGCTGTCCGGCGCCATCGAACAGGCGGAAGCGGCGGTCGCGCGCGGCGTGCGTGGGCTGGTGCTCTCTTCCCCCGACTGGCACCCGGGCGTGGTGGGCATCGTGGCCTCGCGCATCGTCGAGCGTTTCCATCGCCCGACCATCTGCATCGGCGTGCACGACGGCATGGGCAAAGGCTCGGCGCGCAGCATCGAGAGCTTTCACCTGTACGACGCGATCAAGTCGATCAGCGGCTCGCTGGCCCGCTTCGGTGGGCACAAGGCGGCGGCCGGTCTCTCCATCGATCCCGCGAAGCTGGCCGAGTTCACCAGGGCTTTCGAAGAAGTGGCGTTCGCTTCACTCGAAGAAACGGCCCTCGTGCCGCGCTGCCGCATCGACGCGGTGGTCGGCGCGAAGGAGCTCGACGAGAAGACGGTCGAGGCCCTGCAGCGGCTGGCTCCGTTCGGCATGGGCAACCCTGAGCCGGTGCTGGCGCTGCGCAATCAATCGGCTGCGCCCCGCGTGCTGCAGAACAAGACCCAGGGTGAACCCGGGCATCTCAAGCTCACCCTCGAGTCCGCGCCTTCGTTCGACGTGATCGGCTTTCGCCTGGCAGACAAGGTCGGGCTCACGGAAGGGCCGGTCGATCTCGCCTTCAAGATCTCCGTCGACGAGTTCCGCGGCGTGCGACGGCTCTCGCTCAAGCTCACGTCACTTCGCGCCACGCCCTCCTGAGAGAAGGCGCTGCTCGAGGCGGGCGATCGAGCGCAGCACCACGGGCCGCTCCGCGCGCTTGAGCCAGCCTGGTAACCGCGACGCCGCTGAGGCCGTTGAGGGGCCCCGCTCTCGCAGGTCTGCGCTCACGTAGTCGCGCAGGAAGGTGAGGTGACGCGGGTTGAAGGCGAACAAGGTCTGCGCGCCACACGTGGTCTGTAGCCACAGCGGCAGCCCGAAACATTGATCGAGCGCACCGACAGGCAGGGGGATCGCGCTGAGCTGGTAGCTCGAGCGGGTGTCCTCGTCACAGGTCTCGCAGTGCAGGTCGAGCCAATCGTGACCAGGCGGTACGCGCAGCCGCTTCTGCACCGCGAGCCACTGGCCGCACCGGCCGCAACGACACCGCGCGCTCAACGTGGCAGGGCCCACCCACCTGCTCCCGGGAGGAATCGGACAGCGGCTGCAACACAGTCTCGCTTCGGCACGGCGCGAGAGCCCACAGCCCACGCAGGTCAACCCTGCTCGCCGCCAATGCCGATGCGCTTCGTTCCAGCTGCGGGCCACGCGCGCTTGCCGCTCGCAGCGTGGACACTGAACCAGGAACTCGTCGGTGAAAGCACCGAGCCCGCTGCCCGGATCTTGCCAACGTTTCAGAAGATGAGCCCCAGCCCGCCGCCGAAGTACATGTCGTGCATGTAGCCGCGGATGAAGCGCGTCACCTCGATGCGGAACTGCAGGCGCACGCTGCCGTCACCGACGATCGCCGGCCGGCCGCGAATTCCGATGCCGTACTGAAAGAGGAACTTGGTTCCGCCCAGCGTGACCGTCTGCGTGTCGATCTTCGTCACGCTGTACGAGTAGTCGAAGCCCAGGCCGAGCTGGCCGTAGATGGCCACGGGCGAGCCGTTGCCGAAGGGAATCGCGAAGGCGGGCGCGAGGGTGAAGTTGTGCAGGTGCGTGTCGACGTTGACCTGGTTGGTGCCTTCTTTGCTCGCCGCGTACGTCCACCCGACGTCCATGAAGAACATCTCACGCAGGTACTCATCGGGGATGAGGCGGCCGAACTCCCAGGTGAAGCGCAGGCCGAAGAAGTAGCGGGCATCGACGCCCGACTTCGACGAGTCGAGCAGCGCCACGCCCATGAAGGTGTCGCCGCCGATGCCGATGTTCGGGTCGTCGACGCTGGCCAGCGTCTCTTCGCCGTCCTTCTCTTCCTGATCTTCTTCGCGGATCTCTTCGGCGCGGCGCTTCTTCTTCGCCTTCTTCGGCTTGAGCGTCTCGGTGGCCGAGTCTTCGCCATCACCGTAGGGAATGGGCGCGTCGTCATCGCTCTGCGCGTACGCCGTCATCGACGCGGCCAGGGTCACTGCCAACAGGGTGCGGGACAGAATCATGGAACGAAACCGCCAGCAGCGGGACGCTGCGCGAGACAAACGGGAGCGAAGCGGAGGTTTGGCCGAGGTGGAGTGACCAGAATCATGGCTGAGAGATCGCCGGGCAGATGGTGTTGTCGCGACGCGCGGTCGAAGGACAGTTGGGCATCGAGGGGATCCCGTCGACCTGACAGGGCCAGGTGCCGCAGCGCAGCTGCATGCGTGACGAGAACTCGGTGCAGACCTGCTTCTTGAGCTCAGGGTCGGTGACGTGCGCGGCGATGATGTCGACCACCGCCTCCTGCGTGAAGTTCTTCGGCGTGTTGAGGTTCTTGGTGATCAGCTGGCGCAGGCCCGGCTTGCTGGGCGACTCGTCGTCGTACGCGTCGATGAGCGCCTTCTGGAGGATCTCCAGCTTTCCGAGCTTGTTGCCCGCCTGGTACAGCGAGGCCGCGATGATGTTGCCGACCTTGTACAGCTCGGGCGCGCTGACCCACTGCTGCTGCGTGAAGTTCTGGAACGAGGTGCGCAGCGGTTCGTCCATGCACGCGTCCTGGCGGCCCACGTTGCGGAAGCCCACGGTGCGCGAGTCGGACAACGAGATGGCCAGGAAGTTCGGCCGGCAACCGGCGGGTTCGCCGCAGGTCACCGAGAAGCCGTGAAAGTCGGCCAGGCCCTCGTCGAGCGACTTGAGCAGGTTGAACGCCTCGAGCGACCACAGGCCCAGCGCCGGGTGCACACCTTCGTCGGACAGCGCCTTGAAGTTGAAGACGCGGTGCGCGGTCTCGTGGCCCACCACCCCGATGTTCATCGAGAGGGGGATCAGCTGTTCGTTCTTGAACGGGGTGATCACGAAGCTCTTGATGAACGACAGGTAGAGGATGTTGTCGGTCAACGACGGCCCGTTGAGCTGCACGTCAGACCAGTAATGCACCCGCAGCGGCCGCAGCTCCTTCGGGTCGACCCCGTCGTAGATGCCGTTGAAGTAGAGGTAGGCGCGCTCGAAGTTGTAATACGTGGTGACCAGGTTCCACGTGTGGAAGTCGGCGGGCCACAACACGCCCGAACGATCGACGTAGTGGCCCCGCACGTCGCCGCCCTTGTCCTTGACGATCACCTCGTAGCGCTGCTCGTCGGTCTGGCCTGCGATGCCGCCGTTGATCTGCTGCACCGGATCGTTCGGGTTGACCACCACCCGGGTGCTGCCGATCATCTGGATGACGTCGCCCTTGAGGGCGGTCATGTCCTTGACCGTGGTGAGCTCGACCTGAGTGGTCTGGAAGGCACCAGCTTCGTCAGGAATGAGCGCCATCACCTTCACGGGCGCTTTGGGGTTCGGGCCGCAGCCCACCAACAGGGCGAGCAAACCGCAGGGCAGGAGACGGGACATAGAAGCGGGTTGTACTACGGAATTTCTGATAACGAGCCGCATCCATGAGCGAGTTCATTTCCAAGGTAAAGCGCACGCATTCCTGCGGGGCGCTGCGGGCAAAGGACATCGGTTCCAGCACGGTCCTTTTCGGCTGGGTCTCCAACCGCCGTGACTTCGGTGGCCTCATCTTCATCGACCTGCGCGACCGCGATGGCCTCACCCAGGTGGTGTTCGATCCGGGTATCTCGAAAGAGGCCCACGCTCTGGCCGAGTCTTTCCGCAGCGAATGGGTGGTCGGCATTCGCGGTGAGGTGCGCTCGCGCGGCATGCAGTTCAACAAGAAGGAAAACAAGATGGTGGCGGCGACCAACCCCAATCTCGCCACCGGCGAGGTCGAGGTCTATGTCTCGTACGCCGAGATCTTCAACCGGTCCGAGACGCCTCCGTTCGAAGTGAACGAGAACAGCACCACCGCCGCCAGCGAAGAGAAGCGCCTCGAGCACCGCTACCTCGACCTGCGCCGCCCTTCGCTCCAGAAGAAGCTGATCACCCGCTCGAAGATGAACGCCGCGACCCGCGCGTACTTCCACGAGAACGGGTTCCTCGAGCTCGAGACGCCGTTCATGGGCCGCTACACGCCCGGTGGCGCTCGGAACTTCCTGGTCCCCTCGCGGCTCAACCCCGGCAAGTTCTACGCGCTGGCCGAGTCGCCGCAGCTCTACAAGCAGCTCTTCATGGTGGCGGGCTTCGATCGCTACTTCCAGATCGTCAAGTGCTTCCGCGACGAAGACCTGCGCGTCGACCGCCAGCCTGAGTTCACCCAGATCGACGTCGAGATGTCCTTCGTGAAGCAAGAGGACATCTTCGACATCATCGAAGGGCTCCTCAAGCGCATGTGGAAAGAGGTGCACAACCTCGACCTGCCTCCGTTCCCCCGCCTCGACTTCGACGAGTCGATGGCGAAGTACGGCAACGACAAGCCCGACCTCCGCTTCGGCATGGAGCACGTCGTGCTCAACGGGATCATCGAGAAGTTCGGCGCCGAAGGTGGCGTCGGCCCGATGTGGGACACCCTGCAGGCGAAGGGGCTCATCAAGGCGATGGTGGTCTCGCCCGTCGCGGCCGGCCAGCACAACGCCGTCGTGGTCAAGCAGAAGGAAGAAGCCTTCCGCAAGGCGAACCCGAACCCCACGGCCAAGTTGCCCCCGCCGCCGGTCGAGTTTTCCCGCAAGGAAATCGAAGAGCTCGAGCTCTACGTGAAGGGCATGGGCGCTGGAGGCCTGGCCCGCGCGAAGATCGCCGAGAACGGCGATTGGACGCAGGCTCCGCTGTTCAAGAACGCCAAGCCCGAGCTGCGCGCGGCGATCATCGAAGCGACCGGCGCCAAGCCCGGCGACCTGATCCTCTTTCAGTTCGGTGCTCCGTCGAAGGTTCACACCATCATGGCCAACCTGCGCGTGCAGGTCGCCAAGCAGCTCTGGCTGATCCCCGAGTTCGGAGCAGGCGGGAACTGGAACTTCCTGTGGGTCGTGAACCCGCCGCTGTTCGAGTACGACGAAGAGGCCAAGCACTGGGCCGCGGCGCACCACGCCTTCACCCGGCCGATGGACGAGTGCCTCAAGTACCTCGAGCCCGACACGTTCGATCCGGCGAAGGTCTACTGCTACCGCTACGACGTGGTGCTCAACGGCTTCGAGATCGGCGGCGGCTCGATCCGTCTCCACGATCCTGAAGTGCAGAAGAAGGTCTTCAAGGCGATGGGCATCGGCGACGAGGAAGCGCGCAGCAAGTTCGGCTTCCTGCTCGACGCGCTCAAGTACGGCGCGCCTCCGCACGGCGGCCTCGCGCTCGGCATGGACCGGCTCGCCTTCCTCATCACCGAGACCGAGTCGCTGCGAGACGTCATCCCGTTCCCCAAGACCTCGAAGGGCACCGACCTGATGACCCAGGCGCCCGGCGATGTGGACGAGAAACAGCTTCGCGACTTGTTCGTAAAGTCGGTTCCTCCTTCGAAGAGCTGACCTGAAATGTTCGAACGCCGAACCACGATGCCGGTGTCCGCTGAGGAACTGTGTGCCTGGCACGCGAGGCCCGGCGCCTTCGAGCGATTGAACCCACCTTTTGCGCCCGTCACGGTCGAAGAACGAACCGGAGGCCTGGAAGTCGGCGCCCGCACCGTCATCAAGGGCGTGGGCCCCCTGGGCAGCCGCTGGGTCGCGCAGCACACCGCCTACGAGCCCGGCCGCATGTTCCGCGACGAGCAGGTCAGCGGCCCCTTCGCGAAGTGGGTGCACACGCATCTCTTCGAGCCACGCGGGGAACACAGCGAGCTCGTCGATCAGATCGACTACGGCCTGCCGCTCGGCGGGCTCGGCTCGTTCTTCGGTGACGCCTTCACGGTGAGCACGCTGGAGCGGATGTTCAGCTTCCGCCACGCGTTGACCCGCAACGATCTCTCGCGTCACGCGCAGTACGCCGCGAAGCCGCGGCTCACCGTGGCGGTCACCGGCGCCAGCGGCATGGTCGCTTCCGCGCTGATGCCGTTCTTGACCACGGGCGGGCACACGGTGCGGGCCGTCAAACGCCAGGGAACCGAGTTCGACGCGAAGGCGTTGGAGGGCGCTGACGTCATCGTGAACCTGGCGGGCGCTGGCGTGGCCGACGAGCGATGGTCGGACGATCGCAAGCGGCTGCTGGTGGAGAGCCGCATCGACTACACGCGCAAGTTGATCGCGGCGTTGAAGCAGAGCGGATCGAAGCCGAAGGTGTGGCTGCAGAGCTCGGCGATCGGCATCTACGGCGATCGTGGTGATGAGCAGCTGACCGAAGAATCAAAGGTCGGTGAGGCCAGTGAGCGCGGCGCCGGGTTCCTCGCGAAGCTCTGCCAGGACTGGGAAGCCGCGGGCAACGAGGCGTCTGCGCTCGGCGCGCGCGTGGTGAGCCTGCGCATCGGCCTGGTGCAGTCGGCCAATGGTGGGGCGCTGTCCAAGTTTCTGCCTGCGTTCAAGCTGGGCGCGGGTGGGCCCATCGCCAGCGGGAAGAGCTGGCAGAGCTGGATCTCGCTGGAGGATCTGCTCGGGGTCATTCTCTTCGCCGCGTACCAGGACGGGCTCACGGGCCCGATCAACGCGGTGGGGCCGCACCCGGTGACCAGCGCGGAGTACGCCAAGGTGCTGGGGCGAGTGCTCAGCCGGCCGTCATTCGCGCCGCTGCCTGCGTTCGTCTTGCGAGCGATGTTCGGTGAGCTGGCCGATGGTGCGTTGCTGACGAGTCAGCGCGTGTTGCCCACGCGGGTCACCGAGCTCGGGTTCCGGTTCCTGCACCCGATGCTGGAAGACGCGCTGCGTTTTACGTTGGGCCGTTAGTTGTCTCCCTCTCCCTTCGGGAGAGGGTCGGGGTGAGGGCCTCGCCCAGAGCCAGTTCACCCTCAAGAAGAGCGACCACACCGGGCATCTGCACGCTTCCAACGATCCAGATCACGCCGGCCACGGAGCGAAGTGCCTCGAGCCGCTCGAGAAAGTAGCTCTCAGGAACGCTGGTGATCGGAACGCGCTCCTCGGTGAGCAGGTCGATCCACCCCGTCTTGAACAACACCTCGCGCACCTTCGACTCTGCGCGCCGCGGAATGAACAGCAGCCCCTGCTCGAGGACGAGCACGATGCCCTTGTCCGGCTCGGGCTCAGACCCCGCGACCAGCTGCACCGTCTCGTCCTTCTCGAACTTCAGCACCTCGACTCGCGCCGGACCTTCGCCACTCGCCGCAGTCCACGTACCGTTCACCCACAGCCCTGCGGGGCCGGTCAACTTCGCCAGCTCCTTTCGCTCCTCGACGAGCACCTGGCGTTCAGCCAACACCCGGTTGATCAGCACGCAGAACGGGCGCAGCTGCTCACCGTTGGGTAGCTCGAGGTCGACGAGCCCGTGCAGCGTCATGCCCGGCCTCACCTCGCCTGGATAAAGGGAACTGAGCGGCACGTCGACGGGCGGCTCGTCTTCCTGCTCGACGACCAGCGCATCGGGAAAGAGCCGATACCGAAACGTCTGCTGCCACCACACGTAAGCGGCGCCCGCGAGCACCACCAACGCGCCCGCTGGAACTCGCTGACCGACCACCAGCATCACCACGGCCAGCGCAGCAATCGCCATCCACGCGCGTGAACGCACCTGTACCGATGCCTCGCCGAGCAGCCGGTCTTTGCGAGGCGGCGACCCGGTCGCTTCGACGAGCCGCAGCCACTCCGCGAGTCGTTCCTCCAACGTGGTGAGGCGAACGACACCGGTACGCCCGAGATGCTTCGAGATGGATCGGCTCAGCTGCGTTCGGAGCGTCGCCAACCTCGCGAGCGGTTCTTCCGCATTCAAGCGACGCGCTGCCTCGAGCGCCTCTTCCAGTCGAGGCGCCAGCTTCACCCAGTCGTGCAGGTGTTGAGGCGTGGCGGCCCAGGTTCCTCCCCGCAACTGATGGTCGAGCGCCTCGAGGAGCGAGGCCGCGGCCTCGAGCACCTCGAGGCGCCCCTCGAGACGAACTCGCAGGTCGTTCAGGGACACCCAGCGTCCGCGCGATTGCTCGTGGCCGGAGGGCTGATCACCACGGGCAGGCCGATGTTGCAGGAGTTGGTGACGTTGATGCGAATTCGTCCCAGCCCGCCACCACCGCCACCACCGCCCGCGAAGAAACTCGAGCCTTCACCGGCCGAGGCCGCGGTGGTGCCTGCTGCACCGGTGCCACCCGCACCGCCGCCGATGCCGTCGGTCCCCCCGAGCGCCACCATCGAGCTGAGTTGGCCGGGCTGGCCGTCATTCTGCGTACCCGCTTCACCACCACCGCCGCCGTTGCAGGTGATCCCACCACTCGAGGCGATCAGCAGCTGCGCCTCGAGCAGGATGTCGCCGCCGCTGCCGCCCCCATTGCCGCCGTTGCCGAAGCCGCCGCCTTCACCACCCAGGCCCGGCGCGTTCACGATGCCGGCGATGGTGATGTTCTGCCGGGCGACGAGCTGAATCGCGCCCCCGCCGGCCGAGGCCCGCGCGCTGCTGCCCCCGCCCAGTCCACCAGGGCAGCCGCCGCGCAACGCCGTGCCCACGTTCATTCCACCGCCTGCACCACCCGTGGCGCCCGCGGCGACCGAACCACCCGCACCACCAGCAGTCGCGAAGCCGCCACCACCGCCGCCCGAGTTGTACCCAAAGCCACTGCCATTGCCCCCCACACCGGCGCCTGCACAGGTCTGCGCGCCGGCCGCGACCTGGATCGCACCGAGCACCACGATGTCCTTCATCGAGACGATGATCGCCGGCCGCGGCCCGATGATGGACAGCGTGCTGTTGCCTGCGATCTCCAGGTCTTCGAACGCGAGCACCACCGTGGCGAGGCCGCCTGGCTGCGTCACGCTCGCCGAGCCGAACATCGGCATGCCCGGGCAGTAGTTGGTGATCGACGGCGTGCCCGTCGCCCCCGTGTCGATCACCGTGGTGCCGCAGTTGAAGGTGACCTTGCCGTTCGACGGGGTGGGGATGTCGTTGATCGCCAGGTTGGTCGGCGCGAAGGGGAAGGGCGGCAGACAAGCCCCCTGTACGTTGCACGCGCCTCCGTCAGCACACGCGATGCCCGCGTCCAGCGCGGTGTAGTTGCAGCCGCCGTCAGCGGTGCACGTACCCGAGGGGACGGCGCATTCTCTGGGCGCGCAGCTGACTCGCGTACCGGTGCAGCCCGCGTCGCCATCGCAACGATCGTCGATGGTGCAGTTCTCCTGATCGTTGCAGGTCGAGCCCACTGCGGGTTGGTAGGTGCAACCGGCGTCTGCCGCGCACACCCCGGCTGCCGCCCAGCACTGTCCACCCGGGGGCGTGGTGCACATTCGCGGCTGGCCTGAACACGCGCCCAGGGCATCGCAGCGATCGGTCATCGTGCAGTCGCTGCCGTCGTCGCACGAGGTGCCGGGCAGCACGAGGTAGCGGCAGCCTGCGTCGACGACGCACAGGCCGCCGCTCATGAAGCAGCCCGATGGGGGCGAATTGCACGTCACCTGTTGGCCTCCCTGGCAGCTGCCGTTGGTGCATGTCTGGCCGGTGACACATGAGTTGCCCGTGGTGCAGCTGCGCGCGGTGCAGTCGACGTCGGCGCAGTCGAGCTGGCCGTCACCGTCGTCATCCAGGCCGTTGTCGCAGGTGGTCTCGATCGCCGGGCGCACCACGCGGAGCACCAGCGGGGCATCGATGATCAGCCCCTTGCGGAAGCGGCGCTCGAGGGTGAGCGAATCTTCGACGGGCTCGGTCGGGCGCCCGCAATCGGCGTCGCCAAAGCCCACCGCGCCGAGCGTGACGGTGTCAGGAAGCTCGCCCTGCGCCACGCCCACGTCCAGAAAGCGCTGACCTGCCACGGGGATGCAGCGCGTCTTCTTGGTGACGCTGCCTCCGGTCGCGGTCACCACCACGTGCGTCGACACGAGGCCCGGCCCGACGCTGACGGTGACGCCGATACCGGCCTCGCGCTCCGTCGAGCACGCCGCGAGACACAACAGCACGAAAGAGCCCCGGAACTTCATGGCTGAACCTCAGGCACGTCGCGCCCTTCACCGAAGCCGAGCACCACGAACGGCGCGGGCTGCACCACCAACGCTGCGTTCAGCTCGTCCACCGGCTGGGCTTCACCATCGTCGGCCAGCGCGAAGGTGCCGTAGTGCATCGGCACCGCCATCGTCGCCTTCAGATCGAGCGCGGCCTGCACGGCCTCTTTCGGAGACATGTGCACCGGGCCCATGAACCACTCCGGCTGGTAGGCCCCGATGGGCAACACCGCCAGGCGCATCGGGCCGAGCTTTTCATTCACCAGCTTGAAGTGCGGCCCGTAACCCGTGTCGCCGCCGAAGTACGCGCGACCGCCCTTGCCGGTGAACACCCAGGCCGTCCACAGCGTGCCGTCGCTGTCGAACAGCCCGCGATTGGAGAAGTGCTGGTTGGGCACGCTCTGGATCGTGATCGGCCCCTGCTCGCGCGAACCCCACCAGTCGAGCTCGACCACGTTGGTCAGGCCCTTCTTCTCGAGCAGCGCCTTGTTGCCGAGGCCCGCATAGAAACGCACGCCCGGCCAGGTGTCGGCGATGCGCTTGAGCGTCTCGAGGTTCAGGTGATCGTAGTGGTTGTGCGAGAGCACCACGGCGTCGATGCGCGGCAGGTCGGTGAACTTGATACCCGGCGGTCGCACGCGCCTGGGGCCCACGAAGTCGTACGGGCTCGCGCGCTCGGCGTAGATCGGGTCGGTCAGCACGTTGATGCCGTCGAGCTGAATGAGGGTCGTCGCGTGGTTGATGAAGGTCACGCGCAAGCCGCCCACCGGCACCTCGCGAGGTGGCGGCGCACCCAGCGGCACGTCGCGGTAGTCGCTCCACGGTCCGCGTTTGCTCTCGGCCTGCCACTTGAGGAACGCACCCACGGCGCTTTGATCGCGGTAACGCGCGGGCGCGCCGGGCGAGACGAAGTTCTTCCCGGTGAAGTGTTCGGTGGGCTCGCCTTTCCACGTGGGCGCCGACAACGCGCAGCCAACGACGAGACCGGTCAACAGCAGCACGCCCAGCACGGCGAGGATCCCCAGGACGCTTCGACGGAGACGGCGCACCATGCGCCCGCTCTATTCCCCGAAAACCCTCCCGTCGAGCCCGGTCTCAGCCGTCTGGTTTCGGTGGCACCGCCCTCGATCAGGAGTGTTACAACCGCCTTCGCCCGATGCGCCGCTTCCAGAGGTCCTGATGACGCGCTTGCCGAACGTCCCCGCGGCCTCCTTGCCGGCCCCTCGCGCGCAGGTGCTCGAGGCGAAGGCCGAATTGTTCGCTGCGGTCAGTGGGCGCGCTTCGACCGACGAGCTCGATCGCCTCAGCTACGCACGCGATCTCTGGCCGCTCGCCTTGTTGTGGATTCGCCAGGGCCGCATTCCCCCGCCGCCCGACGCGGTGGTCTGGCCGGGCTCTGAAGACGAGGTCGGCAAGGTCATCAAGCTGGCCCGCCGACGGAAGCTCGCGGTGATTCCCTATGGCTCGGGTTCGGGCGTCTGCGGTGGCACCTGGGCCATCAACGGCGGCGTCACGATGGATCTCAAACGCTTCGACACCATCAACGAGGTCGACCCGGTTCATCGCTCGGTCGAGGTCGGCGCGGGCGTGCTGGGTGAAACGCTGGAGCGCAGGCTCAACGCGCGCGGGTGGACGCTCGGGCATTTCCCCTCGTCGATCGCCTGCTCCACGGTGGGTGGCTGGCTGGCAGCGCGCAGCGCAGGTCAGTTCTCTTCCAAGTACGGAAAGATCGAAGACATGGTGCTGTCGGCGCGCGTGGTGCTCGGCACCGGCGAGCAGCTGCAGACTCCAGAACGTCCGTTCTCCGGCCCGGACCTGATGCCTTTGCTGGTGGGCTCGGAAGGCACGCTGTGCGCGTTCACCGGCGCCAAGCTGCGCGTCTTCCCGGCGCCGAAGGGCCGGGTGTTTCACGGCTTCGAGTTCGGCTCGGTGGTGAAGGGCCTCGAGGCGATCCGGCTCATCTTCCGCGAAGGGCTGCGGCCTGCGGTGGTGCGTCTCTACGATCCGTTCGACACCGCGTTCGTGGGGAAGGGAAAGGCGCCGAAGAAGCCCGACCTGCCGCCTTCGCAAAGAAGCGTGCTGCAGACCACCGTGCTGCCCGCCTTGTTGCGGCAGGTGACCAAACGCACGCTGGGCCGTCCCGGCGTGATGAACAAGCTGCAGAGCGCGTTCTCGCGCAGCCGGCTCATCCTCATGTTCGAGGGTGACCCTGCGCGTGCTGAAGCAGAAGACCGCGCTGCCACCGCCATCTGCCGTCAACTTGGCGGTGACGATCTCGGCGAGGCGCCCGGCCGCGCGTGGTTCAAGAAGCGCTACGACGTGTCGTATCGGATGTCGCGGCTGATCGAGTCGGGCACCTTCGCCGACACCATGGAGATCGCAGCGCCCTGGGAAAAGGTGCACCACGTCTACGAGCGTGTGCACGCGGCCGCTTCTCAGTTCGCGTTCGTGCTCTGCCACTTCAGCCACGCCTACGCAGATGGGTGCTCGCTCTATTTCTCGTTCGTGGGGTCCGCTGACTCGGAAGAAGAGATGGAGGACCGGTATCAGCAGCTGTGGCGCGCAGCGCTCCCCGCGGCGGTCAGCGCAGGAGGCAACGTGAGCCATCACCACGGCGTCGGGCTGCTCAAGGCGCAGGCGCTGCAAGACAGCCTGGGCGAAGGTCGCCACGCGCTGCGCTCGGTGAAGGGCGTGTTCGACCCAGACGGGGTGATGAACCCCGGGAAGCTCGGCCTGTGAGCGCCTCGAAAGAGCCCGCGCTCGGTTCGTGGGCGCGCCGGGTCGAAGGTGGGCTGGTCGCTGAGCCGCGTGATGAGCGTGAGCTGACCGAGGTCATCCACGTGCTGGCCGATCGCGGCGTGGCGCTGAACAAAGACCTCACGCTCTCTCGTGCGCGCCTCACCCAGCTCGAGCTCGTCGCTGCAGATTCGATGACCGTGGCCGCGGGTGCAGGCGTGGTGCTCAATGATCTCGACGCGCACGTCGCGCCGCACGGGCTGACGATAGGTCCGCTCTCTCCCGCGGCGATGTCGTTGCGCCTGGGCGAGTTCCTCGAAGGCCCCTACGCGGGGCTGCGTTCGATTCCCGGTGGGCGGCTCGAGCCGCTCTGCACTTCACTGTGTGCGATCACCGCTGATGGCCGGCGCCTCGAGACCTCGCGTTCTCCGCGCAGCGCGGCAGGCCCTGACTTGAGCGCGCTGGTGCTGGGCGCGGCGGGTCGCATCGCGCTGGTGACTCGCGGCGTGGTGCGGTGCGTGCCGTTCCCCGAGCGCGACGTGCGCGTGGCGTACAGCTTTCCGTCTGCGCTCGCGTTCGTCACCGCGTTGCAGCGATCGATCGCTGAAGGCTTCTGGCCGTGGCGGGTGCACGCCGACTCGAAGTCGGGCCGGGTGATCGCCGAGGTGCGTTGGGCCGCCAGCGTCGGCAGCGTGGAGCGTGATCGCGAGCTGCTCTCGCGCTGTGTCGAAGAGGTGGGCGGTCGTGGCGCAGGCGAGGCCGAGCGTGAAGGGCCGGTGTCCGTCGAACACGAGAGCACGTGGGGCGCCGTGCTGGCCTCGCTCGAGCAGGGCAGGGCGCTGCAGTTGTTCCGCTTGTCACTGACCACCGTGGTCGCGCGCGGCGATGTCGAAGGAGTTCCCTTGAACGAGCCGACCGGTTGGACCTCGCTGGGCGGGCGCCTGCTCGCGTTGGATGCGCGCGGCGTCTTCGGAGGCGCACCGTGACCGCGATGGACAAGCACGATCAGGCGTACACGTACTGCGCGTTCTGCCCGAAGTTGTGCCGCTTCTCGTGCCCGGTCTCCGAGGCCACGCACACCGAGTCGCATTCGACGTGGGGCAAGATGACGGCCGCGCACCTGGTGGCGACAGAGAAGCGCCCGCTCGACGAGAGCACCGCCAAAGCCCTTCACGCCTGCACCGGTTGTGGTCGCTGCAAGAGCTTCTGCAAGCACGAGAACACCGTGGGCCCTGCGTTGTTCGCTGCGCGCGAAGAGACCGTGAAGAGCGGCAATCAGCCCAAAGGCGCTGCTTCCACGCTCGCGACCTTCAGCCAGGCGCAGAACCCCTTCGGTACCGAGCTCGCCGCGCTGGTCGCGTCGTGGCGAAGCGACACCCCGGTGCGCTACCCGCTCTTTCCCGGGTGCAGCTCGCTGGTGAAGCGGCCTGAGTTGATCGAAGACACCATCGCGGTCTCCAAGGCGTTCGGTGCCCCGATGGGCGTCTCGCGCATCGCTTCACGTTGCTGCGGCTATCCCCTCTACGCGGCGGGTTCGCACGACGCGTTTCGTGATCACGCGCGCGCCAATGCTGAGGCGCTCGACTCGGTGCCTGAGCTCGCGGTGCTCGACGTCGGCTGCGCGCACACCTTGAGCGTGGTGTACCCGGAGTTCGGCGTGAAGCTGAAGACGCGCGTGCGCACGGTGGTCGAAGTGCTCGAGGAGAACCTCGAGCACGCGCCTGACAAGCCGCCCCTGCCTCAGACCGTCGGCTACCACGACGCCTGTCACCTCGGTCGCGGGCTCGGTCAGTACGATCAGCCGCGCAAGCTGCTCTCGCGCGCGGTCAGCGCCGTGCAGGAGGCCGCCTCGATTCGGTCAGAGGGCGGCTGTTCCGGCGGTGGTGGTCTGTTGCCGCGCACCATGCCGGAGGTCGCCGTCGAGGTGGCCCGCAGGCAGGCTGCTGAGGTCGCCTCTCAACCCGACGTCGCCGTGGTGACCGCGTGCCCGACCTCGAAGCGAATGTTCGAACGCTCGGGGAAGACGTCGTATGACCTGATGGCGCTGCTTCGCCGATGGGTGGAGTCCTGAAATCATGAAGACCTTCTTCGTCGTGAACCCCAAGAGCGCCAACGGCGCGACCGGCAAGCGCTGGGCAGAGCTGGCCGCCGGCATCGCGCGCACGCTCTCCGACTTCGGCGTCGAGTTCACCAAGCAGCCGCTGGATGCCGTGCACATCACGCGGCAGGCCATCAAGAACGGCTACGACTGCATCGTGGCGGTCGGTGGAGACGGCACCATCAACGAAGTGACCAACGGGTTCTTCGAAGACGGCAAGGTGCTCAACCCCAACGCGGCCCTCGGCGTGCTGCCACGCGGTACCGGCGGCGACTTCCGCAAGACCTTCGATTGGGATCTCGACTCCGACGCGGCGATTCGCAGATTGAAGACGCCCGACACGCGGCCCTTCGATGTCGGCCGGCTCGATTTCCTGGGGCATGACGGCAAGCCGCAGACCCGCTACTTCGCGAACATCTGCAGCTTCGGCGCCTCGGGGCTGGTGGATCTCGAGGTGAACAACACCTCGAAGGCGCTGGGCGGCACCGTGTCGTTCATGTGGGGCTCGCTCAAGGCCATGCGCAAGTACAAGGACCAGCGCGTGCGCATGACCATCGACGACAAGCCGCTCGAAGAGGTGATGGTCACCACCTTGTCGGTCGCCAACGGCAAGTTCTTCGGAGGCGGCATGAAGGTCGCGCCCGATGCCGACGTGAGCGATGGCCTGTTCGACGTGGTGGTGTGGAGCGGCTACGACCTCACCGACTTCGTGGTGCGCAGCAAGGGTATCTACTCGGGCGCGCACACCACGTGGAAAGGCACCCGCATCGTTCGCGCGAAGAAGCTGGTCGCGGAGAGCGATGAGAAGGTGCTCATCGACTGCGATGGCGAGCAGCCGGGCACGTTGCCTTGCTCCATGACCATTCTTCCCTCAGCCATTCGATTGAAGGTCTGACGGTGGCGCTGGGCAGCTTTCCTGTGAAGGTCGAGCACCGCGTCGCCTGGGGCGAGATGGATGCGTTCGGCCACGTGAACAACGCGAACTACCTGCGCTGGTTCGAGTCGGCGCGCATCGCGTACTTCGAGCGGATCAAGGTCGGTATCAGCTCGCGCGACTCGAGCGCCTGGGTGCCGATCCTCGGTCGCGCGACGATCGATTTCAGGAAGCCGGTCTCGTACCCCGACACCGTCACGCTCGAGGCGACCGTCACGAAGTTCGGAAACACGAGCTTCACCATGGCGTACCGCGCGGTCAGCCCGGTGCTGGGGCTGGCGGCGGAAGGTGAGGCGATCGTGGTGTTGCTCGACGCGTCAGGCTCGAAGGTCCCACTGCCCGAGGATCTGAAGCGAGCGATCGAGCAGCTCGAAACCTGATCTCCGCCTCCCTTCGGGAGACTGGTGAAAGAGGTCCACCACCGTCCCCCGAGCTCCGCTCCTAAAGGAACAGCCCCGTTCCCCCCGAGCGAAGTCGAGGGGGCACCTGCCGCGCGGCGCAGAGGTGGCATCTCGACTGCGCTCGATGCGAACGGTGGGTCTGTTCCTTCGGACGAAATCGCCGGCGAAGCCAGTCCCCTGCTCGGGAGGACCGGTTTGCGCTCGTTATTTCGCTCGAGCGAGAGCAGTCCAGGGAGCACTTCTGCTGGTAGGACTCGGGGAGGTTCGGTTTTGGTCTGGCGGCGCGGACCTTGCGAACAGGCCTCTTCGGCGCGCGCTTGGGGTGACGTGTTGAGCGTGGCTTCGACGCGTTGGCTCACCTGTGGTTTCACCGCACGTCCCCACGCGCGCTCAGACCACAGGTGGTTCGTGAGCTCGCGTAAGCTGACTCTCATGCGCTCTCTTCTCGTCGCCTGTGCGGTGGTGGCTCTCTGGGTCGCGCTGCTTTCGCGGAACGTGTCTGCTGAACCGCCGCCCGCCATGGAGCCTCGCGAGATCTCGAAGATCGTCGAGGCGCTCGAGAAGAAGGGGGCCTCGAAGAGCGACCTCGCCGCGGTGCGCTTCTATGCAGAGGTGTTCGCGCAGAAGTCGATGCAGGTGCCGATCGGGAGCCCGATGGATGCGCTGGGTCCGTGGGGCGACAACGGCGGGCTGCTCGGCTCGGAAAATCAGATCGCCGCCCGTGCGTGTGGTGCGCTCACGCCGAAAGAACGCGAGTCGGCCAGCGCGATCTACAAGGAGTACGGCGAGGCCGTGCCCCTCACGTTGCGCGCGTTCACGTTGGGTCAGCAGGGGAAGAAGGCTGATGCGGCCGCGCTGTTCACTTCGTTCATCGAGAAGGAGAAGACGTCGGCCGCGTGCCCGAGCGAGCACCCGATGTATTCGTATCGGCGCACCTCGCGGCTCTCGTTTGCGCTGCAGTGCTTGAAGGTGTTCGCGCCGGGAAAAGATGTGTCGGCGCAGCAGAAGATCCTCGAGCGCGCGGAGAGCTGCGCGGCGAACAATCACGCGGTCGGCTGACCTCAACGGGGGCGCTACTCGAACAAGCTGAGCTGAGGCGGTTGTTCGCGGTGACCTGAATCGACCTGCGTGTCGAACAGCGCCTTCACCGTCGCCAACGTGTCGGCCTCTTGCGGCTTCTTGTCGTCACGCAGCCTCGCGATGCGCGGGAAACGCAGCGCGAAGCCACTGCTGTGCCGCGACGATTTCTGCAGACCGTCGAACGCGACCTCGATCACCAGCTCGGGTTTGACCAGGGAGTACGGCCCGGAGTGGCTGAGGGTGATCGCCTCCAGCCGTCTCGTCATGAGCTCGAGCTCCACGTCGGTGAGCCCGGAGTACGCCTTGCCGAGCTCCACCAACTGCTCGCCGTTCCACACCGCGAACGTGTAGTCCGACAGCACGCCCGCTCGTTTGCCGTGACCGCGTTCGGCCCGGGTGATCACCACGTCGAGCGTCGCGTACGCACGCTTCACCTTGCGCCACGCACTGCCACGCCGCCCCGCCTCATACCGGGCGTCGACTCGTTTGAGCATCAGCCCTTCGTTGCCGCGCGCGCGTGCCGCGGTGAACGCGTCGTCGAGCTGCGGGTCGAGCTCGCGCCCGGGCTCGAGCGCGATCACCGGATTGACTTCGAGCGGCAACGCTTCGAGCCGCTTCCGGCGCTCGGCCCACGGGAGCTCGAGCACGGACTCTCCATCGTACAGAATGTCGTACGCGACGAAGGACACGGGCGTGGCCGCGATCACCTTCGCGCCCGGTGCATCGCGATTGAGCCGCGCCTGGAGCGCTTGAAAGGGCCGCGCGAGCCCGTCGGCGCGCACCGCAATCACTTCTCCGTCGATCACCACCGCCCGGGGCAGCTGCTTCAACGCCGCGGCGATCTCGGGGAACTGGGAAGTCACGTCGTCCTGGCCTCGCGCGAAGAGCCGCACTTTCCCGTCCCACACATGGGCCTGCGTTCGCACTCCATCGAGCTTGTCTTCGAGGATGGTCATCGCGAGCTCGACGGGCTCTTTCACCGCTTCGATCGGCGTGGCGAGCATGAAGGCCACCACGTTGCCGGGGATCACCGCGGCGCTTCTGAGCCGTCGCTCGAACGCCAGCACCGCCAGCGCGCCGGGATCGGGCGTGAGCGCTGAGGCCTTCCTCAATTCATCGAGCGTCGCTCCGAACGCATCGGCCAGGGCTTCTTCGAAGATCCCCAACTGCACGCCGACGCGCAGCTCACCCAGGATCGCTTTGACGAGGTAGCGCGCTTCCCAGGGGGCGGCTCGGCTGAGCAGCTCGGCCAGCACCTTTTGCTTCTCCAACCGGTCGACGGTGGTGGCGACGCGGTCGAGATACTTCGGCACTTCGAGCAACGGCACGTGGCGATCACCCGCGGGCAGGAGCACCTCGAGCGCGTCTCCGAAGTCGCCCAGCTCGCGGCTCTTGAGGGCGACCACGCCCAGCGGCTGGCCTGAAGCATCGGCCGCGGCAGCGCTCAGCAGCGCCCAGCCCACCCCCAGATTCCGGGTGTCGCCCACCGGGAGCACCCGGCCCAGAATCAGCCTCGCTGCGATGGGCAGCTCTTCCTTCGAGAGCAGGCGCAAGAGGGCAGACAGGTGGCCCACCTTCGCCTTCCTCGACCGCGTCGCCTTCACGGCGTCGAGCGCGTGCACCAACCTCTGCATTTCCCGAACATACCCGCGGCTCTGTGACGCGGTGCGAAAGGCGTTTTCCGGGCAGGGCGCTGGAGGGGCAGAGTGGTAGAAACGCCCCCGATGAATCACCTGCGCTTCAACCTGAACGGCGAGTGGATCGAAGAGCGTGGGCTGAGCCCCACGACGACTCTGTTGCGCTACCTGCGAGATCGCCGCGGCATGACCGGCACCAAGGAGGGCTGCGCCGAAGGTGACTGCGGCGCGTGCACCATCGCGGTCGCCGAGCTCGGCGCTGATGGCAAGCCCACCTGGCGCGCGGTGAACTCGTGCTTGCTGCTGCTCCCGATGGTTCAGGGCAAACACCTGATCACCGTCGAGGCCCTCAAGGCGAAGGGTGACGAGGGCTATCACCCCGCGCAGGTCGCCATGGCCAGGGCGCTCGGCAGTCAATGTGGCTACTGCACGCCCGGCATCGTGATGGCGATGTTCGAGGCGACCTATCGCACCGACCTCGATGCGCCGTGGAAGCTCGATGATCAGCTGTGCGGCAATCTGTGCCGCTGCACCGGGTATCGGCCGATCCGCGAGGCCGCTGAGGTGGTCGCCGGCTCGTGCCCGAAGGATCGTTTCGCCGACTCGTTGCCTCGCGCTGCACCCGAATCGATGGCCCTGTCGTATGAAAATTCGGGTCAGCGCTTCGCCACGCCGGCGACGTTCGAGGCCTTGTGGGCCGAGCTCGACGCGCACCCTGATGCGCGCTTCGTGGTGGGCGGGACGGACCTCTGCCTCGAGGTCACCAAGAAGTTCGCCGTGCTGCCGAAGCTGATTTCGCTCGAGGCGCTCGGCGAGCTCAAGACGCTGAATGAAGTCGACGGTGGTTTCCGACTGGGCAGCGGCGCGACCGTCTCGGAGCTGGAAGACTTCTGCAAGGAGCGGCTGCCTTCGCTTCACCGCATGGTGCGGTACTTCGGTGCGCGGCAGATCAAGCACCGCGGCACGCTCGGCGGAAATCTCTGCACCGCCTCGCCGATTGGTGATCTCGCTCCGGCGCTGTTGAGTCTGGGTGCGACGGCGATCATCCGCGGTCGTGGTGGCGAACGCCGCGTGCCGCTCGAGCAATTCTTCGTGGGCTACCGACGCACGGCGCTCTCGGCGAAGGAGATCCTCGCGGCCATCGAAGTGCCTCGCGTGGCTTCGTCGGCGCGCGCGATTTCGTACAAGGTGTCCAAGCGGCGTGAGCTCGACATCAGCACCGTGTCGGCGGCGTTCTATGTCGACACCGATGCGAGCGGCCGGGTGACCGCGGCGCGGCTCGCGTACGGCGGCATGGCGGCGACTCCGAAACGCGCGGCGAATGCCGAGGCAGCGCTCGTCGGCCAACCCTGGAATGAAGCGACGGTCGCAGCTGCTGCGAAGGCGATCGCGACGGACTTCACGCCGATGTCGGATCACCGTGGCAGCGCTCCGTACCGCACGCTGGTCGCGGGCAATTTGCTGCGCGGCTTCTTCGACGAGACCCGTGACGTGAAACAACCTGCGCTCGCCGGCCGTCACGCCGCGACCGTGCAGACCGCAGCAGAGGTGGCCCGTGGCTGAAGTGCAGAAGCAGCAGAAGAAGACCGTCATCGCTGAGCCTGAGTCTCCGCTCACGCCGCTGCATCAGCCGCTGCTCCATGAGAGCGGGCTTCGTCACACGAGTGGTGAAGCGAAGTACGTCGACGATTTCCCCGCGCCTGCCGGGATGTTGGTGGCGCAGGTGGTCGGCTCGACGCACGCGCGCGGTCGCATTCGTGGCCTCGATACGTCGAAGGCGAAGCAGGTGCCCGGCGTGTTGGCGGTGCTCACGTCGCAGGACGTGCTGGGCGAGAACAACGTCGGCCCGGTCGTTCACGACGAAGAGCTGCTCGCCAGTGAAGAGGTGTACTTCCTCGGGCAGGCGATCGCGCTCGTGGTGGGTGAGACCTACGAGGCGTGCCGCGCGGGTGTCGCCGCGGTGAAGGTCGATCTCGAGGTGCTTCCCGCGGTCGTGACGATTGAAGACGCCATCGCGAAGCAGAGCTGGCTGTCTGACCTGCACCTGATGCAGCGCGGCGATGCGGCCTCGGCGCTCGCGATGGCCGACGTGCGCTTCCAGGGTGAGGTGCGCACCGGAGGCCAGGACCACTTCTATCTGGAGACGCAGGTCACGCTCGCGGTGCCTGAAGAGGGGAGCGCGCTGAAGCTGTATTGCTCCACGCAACACCCGAGCGAAGTGCAGACCATCGTCGCGCATGCGCTGGGTTGGCAGCGGCATCAGCTCGTCGTCGAAGTGCCGCGCATGGGTGGTGGGTTCGGTGGCAAGGAGACGCAGGCCGCCAACTACGCCGCCATGGCTTCACTCGCCGCGCTGGCGACCGGCAGGCCCGTGAAGGTCTGGCTCAACCGCGATCAAGACATGATGTGGACGGGCAAGCGGCACCCGTTCCTCACGCGCTTCGATGTGGGCTTCAGCAAAGACGGCATGATCGTCGCGCTCGATGCGCAGCTCTTCAGTGATGGCGGCTTCAGCTCTGACTTGAGCCGGGCGATCCTCGACCGCGCGCTGTTCCATGCGGACAACGGGTACTTCCTGCCGCACGTGCGTTTGGCGGGCCGGGTGGCGAAGACCAACCTGCCTTCGAACACCGCGTTCCGTGGCTTCGGTGGACCTCAGGGTATGGCGGTGATCGAAGATCTGATCAGCCGCTTCTGCGAACGCACGGGGCTCGATCCGGTCGAGGTGCGGCGGAAGAATCTCTACGGCGCGGCCCCGCGAAACCTCACGCCGTTCTGGCAAGAGGTGAAAGACAGTCGGTTGCCTCGCATCTTCGACGAGCTGCTCACTTCTTCCGACTACGCGAAGCGCAAGGTCGAGCTGGCGGCGTTCAACGAGAGCAACACGCACGTGAAGCGCGGGCTGGCGCTGACTCCGGTGAAGTTCGGCATCAGCTTCACGACCTCGTTCTTGAACCAGGCGGGCGCGCTGGTGATGCTCTACGGCGATGGCAGCCTGCAGCTCAACCACGGCGGCACCGAGATGGGGCAGGGGCTGCACACCAAGATGCTCGCGATCTGCGCGCATGAGCTGGGCGTGTCTCCTGCCGGCGTTCGCGTGATGAACACGTCGACCGACAAGGTGCCGAACACGTCGGCGACCGCGGCGTCGAGTGGCTCTGACTTGAATGGTCAGGCCGTGAAGAACGCGTGTGAGACGCTGCGTGAACGGCTGCGGCCGGTGGCGGCGCGTTTGCTCGGCGTCCCGTCGGAGAGCGCGAAGGACATTCTCTTCGCGGGTGGCCGGGTGTTCCTCGCGTCGCGACCTGAGCTGGCGCTGCCCTTCGCGAAGGTGACCGGCGAGGCGTATCTCGCGCAGGTCTCGATGTCGGCCACTGGCTTCTACAAGACGCCCGACATCACCTTCGACCGCGCGACGGGGAAGGGGAAGCCGTTTCACTACTTCGCGTACGGCGCGGCGGTCTGTGAGGTCGAGCTGAGTGGCTTGACGGGTGAGCACCGGCTGCGTCGGGTCGACATTCTTCACGACGTGGGCAACTCGCTGGTGCCCACGATCGATCGGGGGCAGATCGAAGGCGGCTTCATTCAAGGTGTCGGCTGGCTCACGTGTGAAGAGATGCGCTTCGACGAGAAGGGCTTCCTGCGCACGCACAGCCCCGACACGTACAAGATCCCCGCGTTCGGTGACGCGCCGCTCGAGTTCAACGTGGCGCTGCTGCAGAACGCTCCGCAGGCCGACGTGATTCACGGGAGCAAGGCCGTGGGTGAGCCTCCGTTGATGCTGGCGCTCGCGGTGGTCGCTGCGTTGCGTGATGCGGTGGCTTCGTTCGGGCCGAAGGGCCGCGAGGTCGAGCTTCCGATGCCGTGCACTCCCGAGGCGCTGTTGTTCGCCGTCGAGAAGCAGAAGGCGTAGGCGTCTGCCCTCTCCCCCTCGGGGCGAGGGGGCTCTTGCGGTGATTCAGGCGCCGAAGAAGGCGAGGATCTTCATCGCTGCGAAGGCCAGCCCCGCTGAAAACGGCAGGGTGACCACCCAGGCGATCAAGATGTTGCCCGCCACGCCCCAGCGCACTGCCGAGACGCGCTTCGAGGCGCCGACCCCCATGATCGCTGCGTTGATCACGTGCGTGGTCGACACTGGAATGCCCAGGTGGCTCGCACCCAGAATCGTCAGCGCGCCCGCGGTCTCAGCCGCGAAACCCTGAATCGGCGTGATGCGGATGATCTTCGTGCCCATCGTCTTGATGATGCGCGTACCACCCGCCGCCGTACCTGCCGCGATCGCCAGGGCGCACGAGATGATCACCCACGTGGGCACGTGATCCGCGTCGGCCGGCATCACCCACGAAGGCATCCACTCCGGCTGCGCGTGACCGGTGGTCATGAAGGCCACCAACGCCAGCGTGATGATGCCCATCGACTTCTGTGCATCATTGCTGCCGTGACCAAACGCCATCATCGCCGCCGAGAGCAACTGAAGCCTGCGTGAGTGCGCCTGCACGATGCTCGGCCGCGCGCCGTACAACACGGGCACCGCGATCAAGAACGCGACGCCGAGGCCCAGCACGATGCGCGTCTCGAGGGTGGAGCTCGCCAGCGCGAGCCCAATCGCCGGGCCATTCCACAGCGCCAGCACCAGCACGCCCAGCGCGACTGCCCAAAGGCCCAGCAGCACCGGTCGCTTCCAGTGACCACGCGCGATCCACACCAGGCCGAGCATGGTGAAGAACGCCACCACGAAGCCGATGGTGGGCGAGGCAACCAGCGGCACCAATACCTTCTGCACCAGCGCCAGCCACTTGAACGCGCTCAAGCCCGCGTGGGCCACCACCGCGCCCGCAAGCCCGCCGACCAGCGCGTGCGAGCTGCTCGACGGAATGCCGAACCACCAGGTGATGATGTTCCACGTCGAGGCGCCGATGAGCGCCGCCAGCACCACCGCCTGGGTGACCGTGCTGGGATCGGCGAAGCCCGTGGCGATCGTCTTGGCCACCGCGGTGCCGGTGATCGCGCCGATGAAGTTCAAGATGCCTGCGAGGAATACGGCCGTGCGAATCGGCAGCACGCCCGTCGACACCACGGTCGCGATCGCGTTGGCCGCGTCGTGGAAGCCGTTGATGTAGTCGAAGACGATGGCCATCAAGACCACCGCGATGAGCAGGCTAACCATGCTTCACGGCCAGGTTTGCGAGCAGGTCGGCCACGTTGTCGCAGTAGTCGACCGCGGCCTCGAGGTCGTCGAGCGCTTCCTTCTGCTTGAGCAGCTCGCGGAAGTCGGGGTGCGAGTCGGAGAACAGTTGCGAGATGGCTTGTCGGTAGATCGAGTCGGCTTCCTTCTCGAGGCTGCGCACCTTGCGGCCGCCCTCGAGCAGGTTGTGGTACTCGTGCGTGCGCAAGAGCGGCACGGTCTCCGCGATGATGGCGGTGCAGGCCTCGAGCTTCTCCATCAACTGCACCATCGCCGGCGTCGGGCGCTCGAGGTGGTAGAGGTTGAAGCAGCGCGCCGACAGGTTGCAGAAGTCGATGATGTCGTCGAGCGCGCTGGTCAGCCGGTGCAGATCTTCACGGTCGAGCGGGGTGACGAAGGTGCGCGCGAGCGCGTCTTCCATCTTGCGCACCACGTCGTCGGCGCGGTGTTCGATGGCCTGCACCGCTTCTCGCACCTTGGAGGCCGGCTGATCCTTGAAGGTGTGCAGCGCCTTGCTGGCTTCCAGCCCGAGGCGGCCCAGCTCCTCCAACATGTCGTACCAGTGCTGTTCACGAGGCAGGAGGAAGCGGACGAGTCCCTGGAGTGAGGCCATGGGACCCATTGAGCAAACCTGAAGGGCTGGCCCGGTTACGACTGTGTGACGATTGTGTGACTCAGCGCCGGCGGGAGCGGATGGCCAGGCCCAGCAGCAGGAGCGCCAGGTTGAACGGACCAGGGTCGACCGCCGTGCAACCGCAGCCGCCCAGCACCTTCTCGGGCTCGGGCGGCGTGACGGCCTCTTCGCCCGCGATGAACGAGACGGCACTGCTCCGGGCCGAGTTGCCGGCCGCATCGAAGGCCATCGCGACCACCGCGTGCGGGCCGATTGGCACGTCGAGGTTCTGATTCCACGGCGGGGCGGTGAGCGTACCCACCACGGCACCATCGAGCTCGAGTCTGACCTCGGTGACCGCGACGTCATCAGACGCTTCGATGGTGACCGCGATCGACAACCCGGTGAGCGAATCGGCGGCCGGCGTGAGCACCTGAACGAGCGGCGGGGTGGTGTCGCTCGGCAACACCCCGACGACCACGGAGAGACCGGCACTGGTGGTGGCATTGCCCGCGGCGTCCACCGCGCGCGCCGTCAGCACGTGCGCACCGTTCGTGAGCGTCGAGGCATCGAACGACGCTTCCCACGGAGGCGTGGTGACCGAGCCGAGCGCGGTGGTGCCATCGGCGAAGAACTCGACCAACACCACACCCACGTCGTCGCTCGCCGTGGCGGTCAGTGCGGTGGCGCCGATGAGGCGCGCGCCTCCGAGCGGTTGCACCAGCGACACCGCGGGCGCCTGCGTATCGGGCACCGCGTTGATGGTGATCTGCGCCGAGGCCGAGAGCGAGCCCGCGCTGACGGTGAGCAGGTGCGGACCACCCGGTGTCATTCCGGCGACGAACTCACCCGCCCCATCCACCGCTCCGCCCGCTGCGATGTTCCACGAGACGGTGGGCTGCGGCGCGAGCGGCGCTCCGAATTGATCATTCACGCTGGCTGAGAACTGCTGCGTCTGTCCGGCCTGCAGATCGACCACGCTCGGCTGCACGTCGAGCGTGGTCGGCGTGGCCTGCACGGTGACCGAGACCTGGCTCGTCACCGTGTTGCCTGCGGGGTCGACCACCGTGACGATGAACTCGTAGTCACCTGCTTCGGTGAACGTGGCCACCACGCTCTTCGACGCGTTGTCGTCGTTGGTGGCGAAGCTCACTGGTGAAGGCGCCAGTGAAGTCGACCAGCGATAGAGGAGCGCAGGCTCTCCGGTGTCGTCAGTCGCGCGCACGGCGAGCTGCGTTGTGATGCCCGGCACCGGGTTGGGCGTCGCCGTGGCCACCCCAAGCAGCGTCGGGGTTCCCGCACCCGTCACGGTCACCATCGCCGTCGCGGTACGCGCGTTGACGGTGGCGGTGATCACGAAGGGTCCACCCGGCGTTGCACCGGCGGTGAACGGAGCCACCGTGCCCGAAGGACTGATGGTGCCGCCGCCCGCGACGCTCCACGTGGGGTTGCCCACGAACATCGCGCGATTGAATTGATCTCGCTGCGTGGCCTGGAAGTTCTGCATCGCGCCCGTCATCACCGTCGCGGTCGCCGGCGTGATGTCGAGGCCGGTCGAGGTCTGCTGCACCTGCACCATCACCGAGCTGCGCGCGGTCAGGCCACCGGGGTCCTGAATGAGACACTCGAAGGTGTACGTGCCGGCGCCGGTGAAGGTGACCGTGCTGGTCTTCGCCGCGTTGGTCGCGTTCGCCGAGAAGGAGACCGGGTACGAGCCGACCACGTTCCACGAATAGGTGAGCGCAGGCTCTCCCGAATCGTCCGACCCGAGCACGGAGAGCTGCGTGCTGGTGGCCGTCACCGGGCTGGGCGTCGCGGACGCTGCCGTCACCACGGTCGGCGGCAGGTTCACCACCGTGGTGGAAAAGTCCTTCCCCGTGAGGTTCGCGGTGCTCACCGTGATCGCCAGCGTGGCCGGCACGAAGGCGTAGCCCGACAAGGTGGGCGTCAGCGTGTGAGCGCCCGCGGGCACGCCGACCAGGGTGTAGTTGCCCAGCGAGTCGGTGGTCGCGCTGCGCGTGCCGTCGCTGATGACGACGTTCGGCAGGGGAGAACCACCCGTGCGCGCCGTGCCCTGCACCTGGAACGTGGTCCCCGCGGTGACCTGGAAGTTCAGGTTGCCGCGACTGACGCCCTGCACGACGACTGGGTTCACGAAGCTGCCGGGCGTGAGCGTGACGCCGGGGCTGGTGGCCACCAGGTTCCACGTGCCGTTGGGCACCGAGGAGAGGAAGTAGTTCCAGCTCGAGCCGCCCGCGGTGGCCGTGACCGTGCGCACGCCGTCGGTGACGACCGGTGCCGTGGTGACGCCCGCGTTGGGAATGGTGCCGTACAGCGATTGGCCCGTGGCGAAGAAGTTGAGCGCCGACACGTCGCCGCCGAAGACCTCGACCGGGTTCATGAAGCCCACCGGGCGGAACTCCCAGCCGGGCTTGGTGGCGGTCAGCGTGGAGCGGCCCGTCGGAACACCGGGCAGCACGAAGTCGCCGCTGGCGTTGGTGGTGGCCGCGCGTGTGCCATCGCTCACCGTCACGCCGGCCACGTTGACCGCGCCGAAGGTGACCTTGCCGCGCAGCGTGTACCCAGCCACCGCGGTCGCCGTGAAGTCGAGCGCGCTCTGACTGCCGCTGACCGTCAAGGGCGCGGCGAACGAGCGCGTGAAGGTGAAGTTCGTCTTCGCGGCCGTGAGGGTGAAGCTGCCCGCGGGAACGTTGGTGATCACATACGTGCCGTCATCGGCGGTCGTGGTGGCGCGCGTGCCGTCGCTGACCCGCACACCCGAGACCGGCGTCGCGCCCGCGAGCACCACGCCGGCCAGCGTGAAGGTGGGGGGCGTGCCGACCGTGATGAGAATGGAGCGGCTGGCCGTGCCGCCCTTCATGTCGCTGACCGTCAGCCGCACGTTGTAGGCGCGCGCGACCGTGAAGGCGCGGCTCACCACCGCGGCGTTGGCGGCCCAGGTGTCGTCGTCGTACTCCCACGCGTAGGCCAGCGTGTCGCCGTCGGGATCGCTCGCCGTCGCGGTGAAGGTGACCATCTGGCCCGCCGTCGCGGTCTGCGTGCTGGCCGCCAGTGAGAGCACCGGCGCGCGATTGCCGGGGAAGGTGCCGAGGTTGATCACCACGTCGATCGCTTCGGGCATCGTGCCGGCCTTGCCCACCGGCGTGAAGTGAAGGCCCGCGAGCGAATCAGAGAAGGTGCGCCCGATGATCAACGTCGAGTTGTTGCGCGAGCCGTCGCCCGGGGTGAGGTCGAGCAGGTTGCTCGCCGTGTTTCCCGCGTAGCCCCAGTTGATCGAGACGCCGTCTTTGGTGTGCGGCGTGTTGATGGCCGGCCGGTACTCGACCCAGTAGTCCTTCGCCGCGTCGCGGGTCACCCTGGCCGTGTGGAGCCCCGCAGTGATGGGCTTCTCCAATTCCTGAATTCGGTAGGTGCCGCTGGTGGTGACGTTCGCGATCTCGCCGGGGAGGACCCAGTCGAAGCGCTTCTTGAACCACGCGTTGAAGTGATTGCCCTGGCCGCCACCACCGCCCATCACGTCGTACGGATTTCCGTACTCGGTGCTGGTGCCCGGCCCGATCACGGTCAGGCCCGTCGAGTTCCAATAGTTCGCGTGGAAGACGCCGTAGTTGTGACCGAGCTCGTGCGCCGTGACACGCAGGCTGAAGTTGCCGTTGAGCCAGGTGCCCTTGCTGCCCACGTACCCGCGGCCCGCCCACCCGGGGTAGGTGGGGGCGAAGGCGATCACGTCGAAGCTGTACAGGTTCGGCTCGAAGCCGGCGTCACGCGCGGCGAGGAGCGCGTCGCTGCGCAGCAGCAGGTATTGCTCGTTCACCTTGTACTCAGCCTGCGTCCTGGGGAGCCGCAGCGTGGGGGTCACCGTCGTGCTGAGCGAGGTCTTGCCGTAGGAATTCGATTGGTAGAACTGGTTGGTGGTGGTGTCGATCGCGCTCTGCGCCGTGGCGAGCGACACGGGGTCGCCCGCGAGGTCTGAGAAGTCGACGCGCACGTAGAGCACCGTCTTCGCGCCTTCAGTCCACGCGCTGGCGGGAGGAAGCCCTTCGCCGGCCGCGGTCTGCTCTTCTCCGAGCGCGAGCGTGCCGTCGTACTGGTCGGCGTGCTCGGGCACACAGAAGCCATAGAGCGTGTCTCCGCCGTGGAAGAGCAGCTCGGGCTCTGCCTTCTTGCGCGAGATGGGGCACGAGCGCGGCAGCTCTACGGGCAGATGGGGCCGCGCTTCACCGGGGAAGATGCGGCGCATGCGGCGATCGGTCACCGCGATGGCTCCGTCGAGCGCGACGCCGTGCAGTCGAACGTTCTCACGCGTCACGCTCAGCAGCCGCTGACCGAACACGCCCGCGCGCAACACTTCGTCGACGCCGTTGAAGGTGACGAAGCGTTCCAGCAGGCCTTCGGTGCCTCCGACGACGTGGAACGTACCGACGCCATCGCGCCACGACTCGAGGTGCCGGGTGATCGAGGCGGGCAGGGCCTCACGTTCCACCGGCGTGACGGCGAGCTCGAGGGCCCGCTCGGGATCGTTGAGCAGCAGCTCACGGAAGGCACCGCGGCGCGTTTCGGCGAGCGCGACGCCGGTGGCTTCGAGCTCGGCGCGGTTCACCTGATCCGAGGCGAGGTACCGCTCCTTCCATTGCTCGAAGGTCTGGGTCGAGGTGAGCGCTGAAGTGCTGCTCGAGGCGGCGGGTGCACCGGGCGACGAGGTACAGCTCAAGAGCACCAACGCCAGGAGGGGGAGGTGTCGCAGCATGGAGCGTCGCCGGTAGCAGCGGAACGCTGCGCGAGACAGGCCGAAGCGGAGCGGAGGTCTGGCCGAGGCAGAGCGACCCAGAGACATGGAGCGTCGCCGGTAGCAGCGGAACGCTGCGCGAGACAGGCCGAAGCGGAGCGGAGGTCTGGCCGAGGCAGAGCGACCCAAAGACATGGCGCGGCATGTGAGCAAGCGGTGTGCCCCGCGGCTTGCGAATGTTTCCGGGGGAACGCCGGGCCGGAACAGGGTGATTCGCTCTGCACCTCGTGCAGCCTTGCAGTTGTTGCGGAGTTGGCTCGAAACGACTGGTGAGGACTGTCCCCCTCAGGTGGTGTCCTGAGGCGAGTCAGTTCACATGCTCAGCAGGTTGCCGCCGATGAGCGACATGCCACCGTCGACGTTGTGCACGCTGCCGGTGATGTACTTCGCGGCCGGCGACGCGAGGAACAACGCGAGCTGCGCGACCTCGTCTTTGGTGCCGAAACGCTGGAGCGGAAGTGCCTTCTCGACCTTCTTCTTCACGTCGGGGTCACCGGCGAGGCGCTGCATGCCTTCGGTCTCGTCGATGGGCCCGGGCCAGATCGACATGACGCGCACGCCGACGGGGCCCCACTCCATGGCCAGCGTCTTCATCAGCATGTCGACGCCCGCCTTCGCCGCGCAGACGTGCGCCTGCATCGGGTACGGCACCTGCGCCTGCGGGGCGGAGATCGCGATGATCACGCCACCGGGCTTCGTCATCCGCTCGAACACCGCGCGGCACGCGTTGAAGCTGCCGAGCACGTCGATGTCCATCACGGCCTTGAAGCCGTTCGACGTCATCATGGCCACCGGCGCGGGGAAGTTGCCCGCGGCGCCGCAGATCAGCACGTCGATCGGCCCACCGAACGCCTTGATGGCCGACTCGAGCGCGCCTTCGACCGCGGCGTAGTCGCGCACGTCGGCGGGGTAGCCCTCGGCGGTGATGCCCCGGGCGCGCAGCTGGGCCACGGCCGCTTCGAGCTTCTCGACCTTGCGGCCATTGATGGCGACCTTCGCGCCCATCTCGCCGAACGCTTCGGCGATGCGCAGGTTGATGCCGCTCGAGCCACCGGTGACGAACACGTTCTTGCCGGCGTAGAGGCCGGGCTTGAAGACATCAGACATGGAAGCTCAGGCTTTCTGAAGCGGGGAACCGGCAGGGTTGCTCGCGCCGTTCATGAACAGCATGGTCACGCCTGAGAGCATGTCGGCCAGCGGCATGATCGGCTGCGCGCACCAGGACGCCATCGCGGCGAAGACGTTGAGCAAATAGAAGTCGGCGAGCACTTCCGGCGGGATCACCGGTGAGAGCTCGCCCTTGCTGGCCGCGTACTCGAAGCGCTTGCTGACCGCGGCGCGGATCACCTCGGCTTCACGATCGGCCAGCACGGTGGTGCGGCGCATCGAGACGCCGAACATGTCCACCAGCAGGCGGTTGCGGTTCTCGACCGACCAGAACGCGGCGGTGTTCTTGATCAACGCGTCGAACACCGACTGCAACGACGCGTCGGGTGGCAGCGCGTTGATCGCTTCGAGCGTGGGGCTCTCGGCTTCACGCAGCAGCTCGAGGAGCACGTCGTCCTTGGACGGGAAGTGGAAGTAGAAGGCGGCGCGGCTCACTTCGGCCTTGAGCGCGATGTCTTCGATGCGGCAGTTGGCCACGCCATCGCGGCAGAAGATCTCGATCGCTGCGTGGTAGAGCTTCTTTCGCGTTTCTTCCCGCTGTTTGTCGCGCACGTGCCCATGTGTACCCTGATCGTCAGCTTCCGGCAGCATCCGTCAGCACCCCTGATCATCGCGGCCAACCGCGATGAATTGAGGGGTCGACCGGCCTCGCCGCCTCGCCGTTGGGAGGGGGAATCGTTCGTCGCTCCCCGTGATGAGCAGGCAGGTGGCAGCTGGCTGGGCCTGACCTCGAGCGGGGTGTTCGTCGGCGTGACCAACCGCTTTGCGTCGGAGCGATTTCTCGATCGAGAGTCGCGCGGGGCGTTGGTGATCGAAGCACTGCGGGCGCCGTCAGCGAGTGCGCTGCGGGCCTCTTTGGAGACTCTGCCGGCGAAGCGCTTCAACACGTTTCATCTGCTGTACGCCGATGCCCACGCGGCCTTCGTCACCTGGAATGACGGCGCGCAGGTGCATCACGACTCGCTCGCGCCCGGGTTGCACGTGGTGACCGAGCGCAGCCTGGGCGGCGATGATCACGGGCGCTCGAAGCTGATCACCTCGGCGTGGCCTTCGCTCGAGCGGCAGGACGGCGTGCCGACGGCAAAGGCGCTTCAGGGGTTGCTGGCGAAGCCGAACCCGGCAGATCCCGCCGGGGGTGTTTGTGTCGATTGGCCCGCGCTGAACTACGGCACGCGCAGCTCGCTCGTGTTGTTCGTCGCGCCGCGGCTGGTGAACTCGCGCTGGTTCTGGGCTGAAGGCCGGCCCGACCGGACTCCCTTCATCGAGAGTCCGGGGTTGATCGGCGCGTTGGTTTAGCTCTTCGCGAGCTGGCGCAGCACGTACTGCAAGATGCCGCCGTGCTTGTAGTAGTCGAGCTCGTTGGGCGTATCGATGCGGCAGGTCGCGATGAACGCCTTGGTCACGCCGTCATCGCTCTTCGCCGTGACGGTGAGCTTCTTGCCCGGGGCCAGACCTTCCGCGATGCCGGCGATGCTGAACGACTCGTTGCCCTTGAGGCCCAACGTGGTCGCGTCTTCACCCGCCAGGAACTGGAGCGGGATGACGCCCATGCCGATCAGGTTCGAGCGGTGAATGCGCTCGAAGCTCTTGGTGATCACCGCGCGCACGCCCAGCAGCATGGTGCCCTTGGCCGCCCAGTCGCGTGAGCTGCCGGTGCCGTACTCGGCGCCCGCGAGGATCACCAGCGGCGTGCCTTCGGCCTGGTACTTCATGGCCGCGTCGTAGATGAACATCTCGTCGCCTGACGGCATGTGCTTCGTCACGCCGCCCTCGATGCCGGGCACGAGCAGGTTCTTGAGGCGAATGTTGGCGAACGTGCCGCGCATCATCACCTCGTGGTTGCCGCGCCGCGCACCGAAGCTGTTGAACTCGGTGGGCTTGACGCCCTGCTCGCCGAGGTACTTGGCGGCGGGGCCCTTCTTGTCGATGTCGCCGGCGGGCGAGATGTGGTCGGTGGTGATCGAGTCACCCAGCAGCGCCAGCACGCGCGCCCCGGTGATGTCCTTCACCGGCAGCGGCTCTTTGGGCATGTTGTCGAAGAAGGGCGGCTTGCGAACGTAGGTCGACTTGGGGTCCCACTCGAAGGTCGCGCCTTCCTTGACCTGGAGCGCCTGCCACTGCGTGTCGCCCTTGAGCACGTCGGCGTAGCGCTTCTTGAACTGCTCCGACTTGACGCTCTTGAGCGCGGCGTTGAGCTCTTCGGTGGTGGGCCACAGATCTTTGAGGAAGATCGCCTTGCCGTTGCGATCGGTGGCGATCGCCTCGTGGTTCGGGTCCCAGTTGGTGTGACCGGCGATGGCGTAGGCCACCACGAGCGGGGGGCTGGCCAGGAAGTTCATGCGCACGTGCGGGTGCACGCGGCCCTCGAAGTTGCGGTTGCCTGAGATGACCGCGGCGCCGGCGATGTTCGAGCTGACGATCGCGTCGGTGACCGGCTGGGGCAGGGGACCTGAGTTGCCGATGCAGGTGGTGCAGCCGTAGCCGACCACGTGGAAGCCGAGCGCCTCGAGGTACGGCATGAGGCCGGCCTCGGTGAGGTAGTCGGTGACCACCTGGCTGCCGGGCGCCAGCGAGGTCTTCACCCAGGGCTTCACGTTGACGCCCAGCTCGACGGCCTTCTTCGCGAGCAAGCCCGCCGCCAGCAGCACGGAGGGGTTGCTGGTGTTGGTGCACGAGGTGATCGACGCGATGACCACCGCGCCGTTGGTCAGCTCGTAGCTCTGCGGGCCTTGCGTGACGACCGCCCTGGCCGACAGCTTCGCGTCGCCGTCGGCCACCTTGAGGATGTCCTTCACGTGCTTGGCGAACGAGGACTTCATGTCCTTGAGCAGCACGCGGTCCTGCGGGCGCGCGGGGCCGGCGAGGCACGGCTCGACGGTCGAGAGCTCGAGCTCGAGCGTGTCGCTGAAGATGGGGTCAGGGGTGCTCGCGGTGTGAAAGAGGCCCTGCTCCTTCGCGTACGCCTCGACCAGCGCGACGTTCTCGGGCGAACGGCCGGTCAGGCGCAGGTAGTCGAGCGTCGCTTCGTCGATGGGGAAGAAGCCGATGGTGGCGCCGTACTCGGGCGCCATGTTGGCCACCGTCGCGCGGTCCGTCAGCGGCAGCGCGCTGATGCCGGGGCCGAAGAACTCGACGAACTTTCCGACGACGCCCTTCTTGCGGAGCATCTGCGTGACCGTGAGCACGAGGTCGGTCGCGGTCGCGCCCGCGGCGAGCTTGCCGGTGAGCTTGAAGCCGATGACCTGCGGAATGAGCATCGTGATCGGCTGGCCGAGCATGGCCGCTTCGGCCTCGATGCCGCCCACGCCCCAGCCCACCACGCCCAGGCCGTTGATCATGGTGGTGTGTGAGTCGGTGCCCACCAGCGAGTCGGGGTACGCCGCGCCCTCGGGCGACTTGAAGACGCCCTGCGCCAGATACTCGAGGTTGACCTGGTGGCAGATGCCCGTGCCCGGGGGAACGGCGCGGAAGTTCTTGAGCGCCTTCTGGCCCCACTTGAGGAACGCGTAGCGCTCGGTGTTGCGCTCGAACTCGATGTCGACGTTCTCGCGGAACGCGGTGGTGGTGCCGAACTTGTCGATCATCACCGAGTGGTCGATGACCAGATCGAGCGGGCACAGCGGGTTCACCTTCTGCGGGTTGCCGCCCATCGAAGCGAGCGCTTCACGCATCACCGCGAGGTCGACGACCACGGGCACGCCCGTGAAGTCCTGCAGCAGCACGCGCGCGGGGCTGAAGGAGATCTCGGTGTCGGGCTCTGCCTTGGGATCCCACTTCACCAGCGCGTCGACGTGTTCCTTCTTCACCACGCGGCCGTCTTCGAAACGCAGCAGGTTTTCGAGCAGCACCTTGAGCGAGAACGGCAGCTTCGCGACGTTGGCGAACTGCGCCTGCAGGGTCTTGAGCGAGAAGATGTCGTACGGAACGCCGCCGACGGGCAGCTTGGTGCGGGTCTTGAACGTGTCGATCTGGGCCATGCGGCGACTTATTCCGCCGCGCGCAGAAACACGCAATGATCAAAAGGCCCGGGTCACAACTCCATCTGCTGCCACTCGAAGTCCGCCCGGCCCTGGCAGGGGTGAGCGCGGGTGGGAAAGAAGTCCTTGATGTGGCCCAGCTCGTAGCGGGCCTGATCGTACTTGCCGAACTGGAAGGCCGACTTGCCCTTGAGCAGCAGCTCGTTGCACTTCTCGTCGAGCGCGCGAAGGGCCTCGTTCATCTTCTCGCGCGACAGTTGGTACGTGTAGGGCCGCTTCTCCTTGGGGATCGCTTCCAGGGTCAGCCACGCCTCGCGGAAGTTCTTGTACGCGTCCCACCGGTTGCTGGCGCCGATGTCACGCTGCTCCCACTTGAGCTGGCCGCGTTTGTACTTTTCCTCGGCGTCGGCGATCAGCCCCACGTCGTCTTTCTCAGGGAGCACGGCCACCTCGATCCACAGGTTCCAGATGCGCCAGGGGTCGGTCTCGGGCGGGTTGCGCACGTTGTCGAAGGTGACGGTGTTGATCTCGTTGCGCTTGATCAGGTGCGCGGGCACCAGCACTTCGAGCACGCGATCGTTGGCGTCGAGCGTGTCGGGCGGAAGCCAGCCGAGCTCGACGCCGTTGACGGTGATCGACACCTCGTCCTTCGAGTTGATGTCCTTCGCCATGTAGTGAACGACGGCCATCACCTGCACGGGCGACTTCACCTCGAAGTCGAAGGTCTTCGAGTCGTCGCGCTCATACATCACGCCCGTGCCCAGGCCGAAGCTGGCTTCGATGGGATCGGTTCCGAGCGCTTCGGGCTCAGGCGGCTTGTCTCGCGGCTTGTCCGGCATCACCGCGACGCCGAGCCCGCCGAGCAGGCCCAGCGTGACGAGGCCCACGATGGTCGAGGCGATGAGGCGTTGGTTCTGGTTCGCCTCGAGCCACCAGAGCTTGACCTTGCCCAGCGCACCGTCGCGCTTGAAGCGGGCCTTGTCGGCGGCGGAAAGCGAGGGCCGTTCACCCGAGACGCGCGCGAGGCGGGGGCGACCACCACCGGCCACCTCGACGCCCTCGGGCAGATCGCCTTCGCGCACGGCGAGCTTGGCGCTCTTCTTGTTGGGGTCGCTCTTGCGCGAGCTGGGGAAGCTGGGGCGGGGGCCCTTGAGCGCGGGCATCATCTGCGTGCTGCGCCGGCCCATCTCGGCGACCTGATCGCGGCTCGCGTCCCTGGGCATCATCGCCACGCCCTTGTTGCGCGACTTCTTGAGCTCCGACATCGAGACCACGCGCGTGTGCGCGCCGTCTTCAGAGCCATTCTCGGCGGTGGGACCTTCGGGCTCGAGCTCGATGGGCTTGAAGCTGAACGAGACCGGCCCCATCGAGATGGAATCGCCGTCTTTGAGCAGCTGCTTCTTCGAAATGGTCTCGCCGTTGACCCGCGTGCCGTTCGAAGAGCCGAGGTCTTCAATGAAGAGGCTCGCGCCCTCGAGCAGAATGCGGGCGTGTTTTCGCGAGACTCCAGCCTCGTAGAGGATGACGTCGCACTCTGCGGTGCGTCCGATGACGACGGAGTCCTGGTCGAACTCAAACTCTCGACCGGCCTCTTTGCCCTCGGAGATGACGAGCTGAAAACCCATTGAATCAGTACGACCTTAGTGACGCGGCGGCGGCTTCGGCAACAGCGCGAATTGCCCAGGCCGGTTCCAGAACGGTTGCATTTCCACCGAATGACAGAAGCCAGCGCGTCAGCCAGCGCTCTGAATCGCCCGGTACGGTGACCACCACACTCCCATCCGGCTCCAACACGGCCGCTCCGCCAAATCGCTCCTGCTGGTAGGGCGCCAGCTCGGGGCTGAAGCGCACCCGCACGGGCTTTTCCACGTCGCTGCTTCCGGGCAGCGCGTGCGCGACTGCTTCTTTGCTGGGCTCGAAGCGTTCAGCGAGCAGCTCGAGCGCGCCGATGCGATCGACGCGAAAGAGCCGCACGCCACCGCGCGTCAGGCAGAAACCAGAGAGGTACCACTGGCCTCGGTGACTGAAGAGCTCCTGCGGTCGAACGCGGCGGCGCTCGGTCTGACCTCGGTTGACGCCGGCGTACTCGACAGAGAGCTCGCGGTGCTCGAGGATGCCCTGGGTGAGCACCGAGATGCTGTCGGGCGCTTCGGTCGCCACGTCGAGCTGGCGGGAGATCTCTTTGAAGCGCTGCAGGGCTTGCGCCGGAAACGCCTTCTCGAGCTTGGCGAGCGCGGAATGCAGGGCGCCACCGGCCGCGGGTTTGAGCAGGGCCGCGGCCGCCGCGAGCGCGACACCTTCAGCCGCGGTGAGGCGGGGCGGGGCTGAGAGGCGCTGGTTCAGGTGAATGAAGACGCGATCCTCGTCGACATAGACGTCGATGAAGTCGTCCGGCTGGAAAGGAGGGCGCCCCACGAGCGTGAGCAGGTCGAGCTCTTCGAGCAGCTCTTCCTTGCTGACGCCCACCGCCCTGGCGACTTCGTCGACGGTGCGGCCGGGGTTCTTCGAGACGTACGGCACGAGGAACAACAGCCGACGCAGCCGTTCGTAGGCCTGGGTCCGTCCACGTTCGGCAGGAGGAGCACTCATGCGTTCCCCTGATGCGCGTCGAGCACGCGTTGAGCGAGTTCCTTCGCGCGGGTCACGGCCTTCTGCGGCGTCAAGACGCGCGCGTTCGAGCCCAGCGAGAGCACGTAGGTGACCAGCCCGTCGAGGTCGGTGGCGGGAACGCTGAGCTCGGCCACGCCGTCGGTCTTGGTCGCTTTCACGGGGAAGAGTTGTTCTGCCAGCGGGGCCAGCTCGCCCGAGAGCCTGAGCGTCACGTCGATGGGCTCGTGGAACTTGTGCTGCCACGGCCAGGTCGCCACGTAGGCGTCGAGGCGGAAGTCTTTGGGAATTTCGAAGTCGGCCACGCGCGGCTTGAGCGGGTTGATCTCGGCGCTGCGAATGCGGTGCACGGCGAAGGTGCGCGCGTCTCTTCGAAGATGACACCAGCCGACGAGGTTCCAGATGCCGCGGCGGAGCGCGAGGCCCCAGGGGTCGACCCGGCGCGTGGTGACGGTGCGGGTGTGCGGCGAGAAGTAGTCGAGGTCGACCGACTTCTTGCCGTTGATGGCGCCCCAGAGCAGCTCGAGGCGGCCGGGCAATTCACGCGCGTCGGCCACGCCACCCAGCTCGAGCCGTACGCGCGGGGCGGGCAGGGGACCATCGGCGAAGAAGCCGACCTTGCGAAGCGCGTGGGCGAGATCCTGCCGGCCGGGAAACGCGCCCGACGCGAGCGCTGCAGAGCCGGCTGCGTAGAGCACCGCCAGCTCTTCAGGGGTGAGGCCGACTTCGGGCAGGTAGTAGGCGTTGCGATCGAGCACGTAGCCTGCGGGGCGCTCGTCGGTCTCGTGCAGATGGGTCAGCGGTATGCCGAGTTCGTGCAGCTCGGTCTTGTCGCGCTCGAACTTTCGCTGAGCCGCCTCTTCAGAGCCCGCGTACTCGTCGGGGAAGGCGTCACGCACCTCTTCCCAGGTCACCGGGTGCGTCGCGTCGAGGAAGAGCGCGACCAGATCAAGGAGTCTCTCGGTTCGGTCCATTGCGTGTTGCCGTCGGCGCGCATACTCGCACCATTGCCGGTGGAGAGGGTTGACCGAAATCCACTAGCCAGGCTTCACGCCCAGCCGCTCCAGCGCGCTCATCAATCGGTCGAGGTCGGTCTCATCGTTGTAGACATGGGTGCTCAGCCGCAGCCCGCCGCCGCGCGCAGTGGTCGCCACCTTCGCTTCCCGCAGCAGCGTGCGCACCACCTCCAACGCAGTGCCCTGCACCGGAATCACGCAGATCCCCGAGAGCGTCGCAGGATCGTCGACCGTGGTCGGCACGAAGCCCGCCGAACGCAGCCGCGCCCGAAGCATCGACTGCAGCTCGACCACGCGCGCGAACGTCACCTGCGGCGTCACCGCTTCATGAAGCGCCAGGGCCGCGTTCACGCCATACAGCCCGACCCAACCACCACCACCTGCTTCCAGCGCCGAGGTCTCCTTGCGGAACTTCGTGCCCGTGGCGGTGAAGCCGGTGCGGTCCTCCACCACCTGCGCGTTCACCCACGGCAGGAACTGCTCGTGCGGCTCGACCGAGAGCCAGCCACCCAGGGGCAGCGGCACCTCGTCGAGCCAGCGGCGATCGATGAACAACATGCCCGTGCCGTAGCCGGCCATGAACCACTTGTGACTGGTGGCCGCCAGAAAGTGAGCACCGAGCGCGTGCACGTCGAGCGGCACATGCCCGACACCCTGCGCCGCGTTGATGATGAAGGTCAGCCCCCGCGCCCGGCACAGCGCCGAGACCGCGTTCAAGTCGATTCGAAAACCGCTCGCGTACTGCACCGCCGAGACCGCGATCGCACCGGTCTTCGGCGTGAGCGCCGCCTCCAGATCATTCAGCGCATACGTGCCGTCAGCCCGCACCCGAACGCCGCGCAGGCGCAGCCCGTCGTAGAGCATCGGGAGCGTGGTGCTGGGGAACTCGGTCTCGAGCGTCAGCACCTCGGTGATGCCGCGCGCCTTGAGCATCTGGGCGATCACGTGAAAGCCGAAGCTGGTGCTGGGCGTGAAGCCGACTTCCTGCGGGGTCGCTCCGATGAAGCGGGCCAGGCGCGCGCGGACCTCATCTTTCAGGCGGGCCCACGCCGGGTACCGCAGGTCACCGCTCTCGATGGTCTCCCGCAGGTACCCGTTCATCGCCTCGTACACGGGCAACGGCGTCGGCGACGAAGCAGCCGCGTTGAGCCAGGTGACGTTCTGGAGGATGGGAAACTGGGCGCGCAGCTCTGCGGGAGTCATGAGCCCAAGAATGGGGTCCGGGAATGCAAAACTGCCAGTTCGTGTTGGGCCCCGAGGCATTTCTGCAATCGCCTGAGACTCCCCGCGTCTGTTTGTCACCTTGTCACGTGATGTCGCGTTTCCCAGACCGCTCTTGTCACCGGCGGTTCAACCAAATCGTCTCGAACCCCGCGGATTGTCTCGTGGTGACACCCGGTCTTCATGTTGCACGAGGGAAACAGGCATGAGCGCTCGCTTCTTCCTCATGAGTTTGATGCTGCTGGTCGTTGCGGTGGGTTGTGCCGCGCAGGCGCCGGTGACGCGCGCTCCCGAGCAGCTGTACCTCGCGGTGGAAGTGCGCGAGCACGGCCAGACGGTGGCGCGCCCGAAGGTGCTGGGGTTCGAGGGCAAGAACATCACGGTTGAGCGCAGACAACCGAACTCGACCACTCCCGAATTCCGCCTCGTGTTGATGCCGAAGGAAGACGGGCAGGGCTACGGGGTGAAGCTCGACCTCCAGCTGCCCAGCGGCCGCCGGCTCGGTCACGTGGGGCTGCTCCATGGAGAAGAGCGCCGCGTCATGCTCGACCAGGACACCGAGCTCAAGGTGATGCTGATGCGCGTCGATTCGCCCGAGTTCAAGGCACTGGTGCAGCGCACGCCCCGGCTGGCGAAGTCAGCCATCTGATGGCAGCTTTATCGGCATGTCACGTCGCTCGAAACTTCTGAACGCAGGTCTTCGGGGTGAGCGCGTTCGCGCCTCGAAGCAGCACGACGGCTCGGTGTTCAAGAACCCCAGCGGCCTGGGGCCCGGCCTGCAGAGCAACCCCCTCCCGATCCTCGGCGAGTACTTCTTTGGTGGCGCCCAGCGTTTGCCGGCCAGGCCCCTCGCCGTCGAACGTCCGCACGAAGCGTGGACGCAGAAGGTGTCGAGTGGCCTTCGCGTCACCTGGCTGGGTCACAGCACGGTGCTGCTCGAGCTCGATGGGCTGCGCGTGCTCACCGACCCCGTCTTCGGAGATCGCGCCTCACCGCTGAGCTTCGCCGGGCCCAAACGGTTTCACCCGGTGCCCGCGAACCTCGAGGAGCTGCCGCCGCTCGATGCCGTGTTGCTCTCGCACGACCACTACGATCACCTCTGCAGCACCACGATGAAGGCGCTGGCCACGATGTCGGTGCCCATCGTCACCGCGCTCGGCGTCGGCGCACACCTCGAGGCGATGGGCGTCGCGGCTGAGCGCATCACCGAGCTCGACTGGGACGAATCGGTGGAGCTCAAAGGCCTGCGTTTCACCGCCACGCCTTCGCAACATTTCTCCGGGCGCGGCGTGAGCGATCGCAACGCCACGCTCTGGGCTTCGTGGGTGATCCAGACCGCGAACAAGAAGGTGTTCTTCTCGGGCGACACCGGGCTGACCGAACAGTTCAAGGACATCGGCGCGAAACACGGCCCGTTCGATCTCGTGATGCTCGAGGTCGGCGCGTGGCACCCGAGCTGGGGAACCATTCATCTGGGTCCAAAGAACGCGCTCAAGGCGTTCCAGATGTTGGGTGGAGGAACGTTGTTGCCGGTGCACTGGGGCACCTTCAACCTCGCCATGCACGCGTGGGACGAGCCGGCGGAGACGCTGGTGAAGTTGGCGAGCGAACAGAAGCTGCGCGTGGTGACTCCGAAGCTGGGCCTGGTGTTCGAGCCTTCGCAGTTGAATGAGCTCACGCCGTGGTGGCGAGAGGCGGGCCGCTGACGCGCCGGTGACGACCACGCTCGCGCTCGAGAAGCTGCAAGCCTGACCTGTCCTGTGACTGTCACGGTGGCGCGGCGCGGAGCGGGGCACCAACCCTTCGATATTCCGGCGACGTGCGCTCGGCGCGTTGGTTGCTAAGAAGGCGCCACATGAAAACGAACCTGATCTCGTTGGTGGTGGTTGCGGTGTTCTTCAGCGCCTGTGGTGGCGGCGGCCAGCTGCTGCCCGATGGCGGCATGACCGGCGGGGGCGCTGGCGGAGGGGCCGTTGGCGGAGGATCCGGTGGTGGTGCGGCTGGCTTCACCTGCACCAGCGGCGCGGTCTTCGCTGGTAACCCCACGCACCCCGACCCGATGGTGCGGCCCGCCGAGGGGACGGGCCTGCTCGAGGACCCGCCGTTTCCGTACCGCACCCTCATCTTCACCGCCGGGCAGATGATCACCCACGATGGACAAGAGATCTGGCGCGCGAATCTGAGTGACGGGAAGTTGCACAAGGTCGCCGGCACCGAGGCGGGCCAGGCGTTGATCACCGGGCCGTGTGCGGGCGCTCGGTTCTCGAACATCTTCGGCATCGCGCTGGCGAGCGATGGCTCGCTGTACGTGAGCGATCAGACCGCGAACGCGATCTTGAAGATCACGGACCCGCTGGGTGCGGGTTGTACGGTCAGTCACCTCGCCGGCACCCCGATGGATGTGCAGCCGGGCATCATCACCCCGGTCAATCCTCCGAACGTGGGCAACGTCGATGGCCCGGGCGCGAGCGCGAAGTTCGGTCTGCCCGAGCGCATGGTGCTGGACGCGACCGGCAACATCTACGTGTGGGACTTCGGCAACGATTCCATTCGGAAGATCGCCAATGACGCGGATCATACGGTCTCGACGTTCCTGCCCAACATCGGTGGGGCTGCGCTCGTCACGTCGACCTTCCTGAATGGGAAGATCTACATGTGGGGCAAGTTCTCGAATGACGTGTTCCTGTGGGAACTCGATCCGGCGACTCCGGGCGTGAAGCGCGAGATCTTCAAGGGCCGCGCGTCGCTGTTCGGCGGTAACTCGAGCGACTCGCTCTCACAGGGCGGCATCGTGAACGATGGCACTGCGTTGATCGTGTTCTTCAACGGTCAGCTCTTCCGCATCACCACGACGGGCACGGTGAGCGCTCCGTTGGCGGGCAAGTACCAGCCGGGGCTCACGTTCAGCAGCAACTACGACCCGCACGTCTCGCACCCGGCGGCGAGCCTCGAGGTTCCTCAGCTGTCTTTGTTTGCCACGGCTGGGGTGCACTCGTTCCTGGCCATCAATGAGACTCAGGACCTGTTCATCTCGACGCGCGATGAGAACACCTACGTGCTGAAGGTGGACTGCGCCAGGTAGCCCCTGGCAGCGGCAGATCTACTCGTCTTCCCCGGGGGCCTTGCGCAGGCCCAGTCGCTTGCGCAGCTCCCGGGCGGCCTGACGAGACACCTCGACCGAGAGCCCGCTGTGAGTCCTCGCGGTATAGCCGCCGGTCTCGAGCGGCTCGAGGCGCGCGACGGCAGCGAGGTTGAGCAGTGCACGCCGGTGAACGCGCTCGAACGCACCTTCCGGCAACCGCTCCTGCAGCTCCTGCAGGGTGAAGTCGGTCAGGTGCTGCGCCTCTTTCGTGAACACGGTGACCAGCTCGTCCTCGAGCGTGGCGTGGGTGATGGCGGAAGGGTCGAGCAGCACGACGCCTTGCCTCGTCGTGATGGCCAGCCGGGTGAGCTGGCTGTGCTTCACGGCCGAGGCGAACCTCTTCTGACTGTCTCTCTGGCGGGCGCGCTCGAGGGCTTTCTGAAGCCGCGCAGGCTCGACGGGCTTGAGCAGGTAATCGACCACGCCGGCTTCGAACGCATCGACCGCGTGCTCCGCGTGCGCCGTGCAGAAGATCACCACCGGCCCATCGACCGGCCACAGGCCGATCGCTTCGGTGCCGGTCAGCTTCGGCATCTGAATGTCGAGCAGCACCACGTCGACTTCGGTCTTCTTGATGAACGCGAGCACCTCGGCGCCGTCGGTCGCTTCGCCTTCGATCTCCACATCGGGCAGCGCACCGAGCAGGCGGCGAAGGCGGGCGCGCGCGAGCTGTTCGTCGTCAGCGATGAGGATCTTCATGAGGTCTCCGTTCGGGGAATTCGCAAGGTGGCCCGGGTGCGCGTTTCGCCCGCAGCCTCGACGATCAGCGCGGCGCTCCCGCCCCAGGTCAGCTCGAGCTGACGACGCAACGAGGGCAGTCCTTCGCTTCCAGCACGCGGGCCGCGAAAGGGGCCGGGGTTCTCCAGCACGATGACCAGCTGGCCGGGTTCTGTACCCACGCTCAGCTGCACCAGGCCGCGATGGCCTGCACCGGGCCCATGCTTCATCGCGTTCTCGGCCAGCGACACCAGCGACATCGGAGGAACCTGCACGGAAGGCAGCGGCGAGGGCAGGGTGCGCTCGAGCGAGAAGAGCTCCTTGTCGCGCAGCAGGTGCAGCTCAAAGAGCATGTCGACCAGCTCGAGCTCTTTTTCCAGCGGCCAGAGCGGCGACTTCACGCCTTCGAGCACCGCGCGCAGCATCGCAGACAGACGCAGCACCGCGGCCTCTGCCACCTCGCCATCGATGCGGCACCACTCGGCGATCGCGTTGAGCGTGTTGAAGAGAAAGTGCGGGTCGAGATGCGACTTGAGCGCGAGCAACTGTGCGCGGTCTGCTTCGGCCTGGAGCCGGAACACGCGCTGCTCGAAGCCGATGTCGCGACCCAGACCCCAGCCACCGACCAGGAAGAGCGCGCTGATCACCAGCAGTGAAGTGCGCTCGGTGAGGAAGGTGTACCCGAGCCCGACCAGCTTGGGGATGCCGGCGCCCACCGTGAGCACCACGCCGGCGCCGACCAGTCCGTAGAGCACCACGCGCACCGCGCCGTGCGAGAAGTCGATGCCGTCGGGGAAGAGCACCCGGTAGCTCACCGGCGCGATGAAGATGAAGCTCAGGCAGAACAACACGCCGATCGCCACGCCGCCGGGGTCGATGCTCCAACGTGACTGGGCGATCAACAGCGGCGCGCACACCACGAGGATCGGGAGGAGCCTCCGCGGGTGGAGCAACGCCCGCCAGGTGGCGCGCACGATCGAGCCTTCAGGCACCACGCCGAGCATTCGCGACAGCCTGTCACAGCTCGCCATCGACACGCGCCCATCTCGCCTGACCATGGGGCGCTTGAGGGCGGGTCAGGGTTGAACGGTCGCAGGGCGGTGTTCAGCGGTCTTCGCAGCCGTATCGAGTTGCAGTATCCAGCCGCCATGATCGAAGCAGGCAAGAAGGCCCCGACGTTCTCGCTGAAGGATCAGAACGGGAAGACCGTGAAGCTCGCGGACTTCGCCTTCAAGAACGTCGTCCTCTACTTCTACCCGAAGGACAACACGCCCGGCTGCACCACCGAGGCGTGTGACTTCCGCGACCAGCACGTGAAGCTCGAGAAGGCGGGGGCGGTGGTGCTGGGGGTCTCGCCTGATGCCCAGACCACGCACCTCAAGTTCGCCGGCAAGTTCGGCCTGCCCTTCACGCTGCTCGCCGACCCGGAGCACGCGGTCGCCGAGAAGTACGGCTCGTGGGGCGAGAAGAGCCTCTACGGCCGCAAGTTCATGGGCATCATTCGCAGCACGTTCCTCATCGCTGGCGACGGCAAGGTCGCCAGGGTGTGGCCCAAGGTGAAGGTCGCCGGGCACGTGGACGAGGTGTTGGAGGCTGTGAAGGCGCTCAAGTAGCCCCTCAACTGGATCGGCGTCGTGTGCTTGGCTATCGCCCATGCGCAACGCCCTGGCGGTCTGCCTCGTTCTGGCCGCGTCCACCTCCTTCGCTTCGCCCTGGGACATCCCTCCGCCGCCTCGTGGTGAGTGGGCGCTCGATCGCACGGGCCGCGTCTCAGGCGTCACCCTCGCCGAGCTGAACCGCATCGCCGAGTCGCTCGACTCATCGGGCGCGGGCCAGCTGGGTGTGTTGATCGTCGACAGCACCCACGGCACCAACCCGCGCGACTTCGCGACCGGCGTCTTCAACAACTGGGGCGTCGGCCATCACGGCTCGAACGACGGCATCTTGCTGTTCATCTCCGTGGGCGATCGAAAGGCAGAGATCGTGCTCGGCGATGGCTCGAAGGTCGCCTCGTCACAGACCGACGTCGTCATGAGCAACGACGTGGTGGCGAACATGAAGCACTCCAACCTCGACGCGGCCTTGAGCGAAGGCGCGCGCGCGCTCGACGACCTGATGCGCCGAGCCGTGGGCAAGTCGCCGGTGCCGCACCCCAACGACAACACGGGCCTGGGCCCCAACGCCTTCGTCACCTCTGGCACGGACTCACCCGTGCTCGACGACGTGCTCGCCCTCTACGCCTACGGCAGCAAGTCGATGCCCGAGCGTAGCCCGCGCACCTGGGTGGTCGATCTCAACGACGCGCTCACCGCGTCCCAGCGCGCGCAGCTCGACGTCGCGGCCAGCGACATCTACTCGGGCAACCAGGGCCGCATCTTCTTCCTCGTGGTCAAGAGTACCGCCGAGTACCCCTCGATGTCGGAGCTCGTGCAACGGCTCGTCACCCAGGTCGGCGCCATCTCGAGTCTTCCGCTCGCGGTCATCGCGCTCGACGTCAACGGGCCCCGCGCGAAGATTCATCTGCCCGACTCGGTGGTGCGCGATGGCTGGGACCGTCAGGAGCTCGGGCGCGTCGAGCAGGAGCTCCGTGACGCTGCTTCCACCGATCGCATCGCCGCGCTGTTGGGCGCACGACGCTTCGTGCAGAAAGCGCTCGTCACCGGCATTCCGCCGCGACCCATGTCGGTCGTGCTCGAGCAGGGCTTCAACGAGAACTCCGGCAAGCTCGAGATCGGTGGCGGGGTCTTTCTGCTCGCAGGTCTCTTCATGGGCCGACGGTGGAATCGCAAGCGGGTGCGCACGTGCGAGGGTTGCAAGAACCCGCGTCAATTGCTCGGTGACGACGCCGAAGACGAACACCTCGAGACCGCGCAGAAGACCGAAGAGAACATCAAGTCGGTCGACTACGACGTGTGGTGGTGCGGGCGCTGCGATGACGTGCTGGTGCTGCGGTACGGCGCGATCTTCACCAGCTTCTCGAAGTGCCCTGGCTGCAACGCGAAGACCAAGAGCAGCTCGACCACCACGTTGAGCTACGCCACCGAGTACTCCGGTGGCCTGCAGCAGGTCGACGAACGCTGCGTGAACTGCGCGTTCACCAACAGCTACACGCGCACGACGGCGCGCTTGTCGTCGTCGTCGAGTTCATCGTCTTCTTCGAGCGGCGGCTCGAGCTTCGGGGGCGGCAGCTCGTCAGGTGGCGGCTCGAGCGGCTCGTGGTGACGTCAGGGGTTGAGCCAGCCGCGGTTCCAACCGGCGCCTGACTTCACGTACTCCTCACGCCAATGCAGCCTGAACTCGTGCGCCTTCCAGAACTCGATGCGCTCGGGCGCGAGGCGGAAGCCGCCCCAATGCGGAGGGCGCGGCACCGGCAGGCCTTCGTATTTCCCGGTCAGGGCCGCCAGGCGCGCTTCGAGCTCGTCGCGTGAGGCCAGCGGCTTGCTCTGATCAGACGCCCACGCGCCGAGCTGCGAGATGCGCGCCCGGGTCTCGAAGTAGGCGTCGGCTTCGTCTTGCGAGACGATCTCGACGGTGCCTTCGACGCGCACCTGTTGATCGAGCGCGGGCCAGTAGAAGTTGAGCGCCGCGCGATGGGTCGCGAGCAACGCCTCGCCCTTGGCCGAGTGCTTGTTCGTGTAGAAGACGAAGCCCCGCGAATCGAAGTCCTTCAACAGCACGGTGCGCACGCTGGGTTTCCCCTGCGCGTCGACCGTGGCCAACGAGACGGCGTTGGGATCTTTGGTGACCCGCTTCTTGGCTTCTTCGAAGAGGGCGGTGAAGCGGGTGAACGGTTCGGGCCAGTCGGTAGGCGTCATGGTTTTCTAAGCTCCGTGACCTGGTGCTCTATTCCCAGATCCGGCAGACCTCCAGACGAAGGAAATGCGCTAGCAATCATCGCGTGGGTCTTCGCATTCTTTTCCTGAGCTCCGAGGTCGCCCCGTTCTCGAAGACGGGTGGACTGGGTGACGTCGCGGGCGCCTTGCCCTGGGCGTTCTGCGCGCGCGGTCACGACGTTCGCGTGGTCACCCCGCTGTATCGCGGCGTCTCGCGCAGCAACCTGCAGCTGACAGGTTCGCCCATCACGATCGAGCTGCCCGTCGGCAAGACGGAAGTGCGGGTCTTTCGCGCGCCGGCCCCAGGCGAGCTGCTCTTTCTCGAGGCGCCCGAGCTGTTCGATCGCGACGAGTACTACGGCTACCCCGACGACGCGCGCCGCTTCGCCGTCTTCTCGATGGCCGCCCTGGCCCTCGCGCAACGAGACGGCTTCATTCCCGACGTGGTGCACGGCAACGACTGGCCCACCGGGCTCGCGTTGTTGGCGCTCAAGAACGGCTTCGCGCACACGCCCCTGGGCAAGGCGCGCAAGGTCTTCACCATTCATAACCTCGCCTACCAGGGCCTCTTTCCGAAACGCGAGGTCGAGGCGCTCGGCATTCCGTGGGATCAGTTCTCGCCTTCCGGCGTGGAGTTCTGGGATCAGCTCTCGTTCATGAAGGCAGCCTTGGTGTCGGCCGATCTGATCACCACCGTCTCTCCGACCTACGCCAGGGAGATCCAGACGCCGCCGTTCGGCGTGGGGCTCGATGGGCTGCTCCGCCATCGCAGCGGCGTCCTGCACGGCATTCTCAACGGCGTCGACGTGAAGGAGTGGAACCCCGCCACCGACGTCTTCCTCCCGAAGCAGTACACGCTCACCGAGCTCGCGGGCCGCGCCTTGTGCCGCAAAGAGCTCATCGCTTCCTGCCGCATCGACGCGCCGGTCGAGGGCATGCCGCTGTTCGGGGTCATCGGCCGCATGGCGGGGCAGAAGGGCGCTGACCTGCTGCAGGCGGCGTTGCCCAAGCTGCTCGAGCAGGGCGCCTCAGCCATCGTGCTGGGGGCCGGTGACGAGGGCGTGCAACGCGACTGGCAGGCGCTCGCGGCCCGGTTTCCCCGCCGCCTCGCGGTGCGCGTGGGGTTCGACAACTCGCTGGCCCACCGCATCGAGGCCGGCAGCGACTTCTTCCTGATGCCGTCGCGCTTCGAGCCGTGCGGCTTGAGCCAGATGTACTCGCTCCTCTACGGCTCGATTCCGGTGGTGCACGGGGTGGGGGGCCTGCTCGACACGGTCAAAGACCTCGACCAGCCGGGGGGCAACGGCATCGTCTTCAAGAGCCCGACGGCCGACGCGCTCTTCGGGGCGCTGGTCAGGGCCGTCGAGCTGTACCGCGATCGCCCCGCCTACACCGCGGTTCAGGCCCGGGGCATGAAGTGCGACTTCGGGTGGGCTGCCTCGGCCGCCGAATACGAGCGCCTCTTCACCACCTGAGTCCGCGCGCGATTTTCTGGGGGCGCTCGACGGGCCATCGGCTACGGTGTTTTCGACGTGGCGCAGGAAACGGAACTTGGTGGCTACCAACTCGTCGGTCGTCTCGCGGTCGGCGGGATGGCTGAGGTCTACCAGGCACGCGCGCGCTCCACGACGCAGAAGAGCCCCGGCGAACCCGACGACATCGTGATCAAGCGGCTGCTGCCCAGCTACCGAAACGATGCGGCGTGGGTGAAGCAGTTCGTCGACGAAGCCAAGCTCACCGTGCGCCTGCGTCACCCGAACATCGTGCGCACCTTCCGCTGCTTCAAGGCGGGCATGGACTACCTGATGGTTCAGGAGCTCGTCTCGGGCCGCACGCTCCAATACATGCAGGACGCCTTTCGCCAGGCGGGCGCTGCGATGCCGGGCTCGGCGGCCGCGTACATCACCATCTGCCTGCTCAAGGCGCTCGACTACATCCACCGGGCCAAGGTCGGCGAGAACGGCTCGACCATCGTTCACCGCGATGTGAACCCGGCGAACATCCTCCTCTCGGTTGCAGGTGACGTGAAGCTGACCGACTTCGGCGTGGCCGAGGTCGAAGGCGTGATGCGCGGCGAAACCGGAGCGCTGCGCGGCACCATCTCGTACATGGCGCCCGAAGCGGTGCTGGGCCAGGCCGTCGATCACCGGGCCGATCTCTTCGCCGCTGGCGTCATCTTCTGGGAGCTGCTCACCGGTCAGCGCCTGTTCCACGGCAACAACGAGATGGAAATGATGCACAAGGTGCGCGACTGCCGCGTGCCGCCGGTGGGCAAGTTCAACTCTGAAGCGCCCGAGATGGCCGCGCAGATCGCCCGCAAGGCCGTGCAGCCCGACAAGGCGCAGCGGTTTCAATCGGCCGGTGACTTCGTTCGCGTGTTGGAGATCCTCGCGCGGCGCAATGGCTGGCCGGTGAGCGTCGACGCGCTCAAGCCCCTGCTCGGAGGCTGAACGCTTGAGCCACCGAGAGGGTTGGCAGATGAACCAGTCACCGTTCCTCCCGAGCGGACTCGAGGGAGTACCTCTGCTTCGCTCCGGAAGTGACCCCTCGACTTCGCTCGCAGGGTTGATCGAAAACCGGTCCTCCCGAGCAAGGAACCAGCTTCGCTGGCGATTTCGACCGAAGGAACACACCGGTCCTCCCGAGCGGAGTCGAGGGAGTACTTCTGCCTCGCGCGGCAGGTCACCCCTCG
>JBKJSE010000029.1:0-10855 GCA_046595925.1 Archangium sp.
GCCAGGCCACCGCAAAGATGAAGAGCAGGTGGACCAACCAGAAATGACGTTTGAAGAGGACTTCCACGGCGAGGCCAAACAGCAAGCCAGGTGCCATGTATTCCTCAGTGAATTCAACTGCTTGGCGAGGTTTCCGGGTCGCCAAAGTGACATTTTGTCAAGCCGATCAGGTCGACGGTGCCATCGGGGCGGTTCGCTCAACATTTCGGCTCGACTGGAAATGCCCAGCGCCAGTGGCTAGAGGGACGCCATGCGAAACCTGGTCTGGGTGTTGATCGTGGCGAGTTCGGCGTTCGCGCAGGTCACGAAGACCACCACGATGGTGACCGTGCCCAACTGCGGTGCGGGGTCGGCCACGTCGGACGTCGACGTCTACCGGCCGGCAGGCGCAGGTCCGTTTCCCCTCGTCGCCATCGGTCACGGTTTTCAGAACAGCAAAGACAACTCCGTCGGCGTCGCTCAGGCGTTGGGTGCGTTGGGCATCGTAGTGGTGGTGCCGCAGTTTCCCGGTTTCCTCTCGCCCTGCGGTGCTGATCACGCCCGGAACGCGCGCGTGATGATCGCCGCGATGGACCAGCAGGTGACCGCCGGCGGCATCGACAGCACGAAGCTCGGCTTCGCAGGTCACAGCGCAGGGGGGCTCGCTGCCTTTCTCGCGGCCGCACAACGCCCTGTCGCAGCGGTGGTGTTGTTCGATCCCGTCGAGAACAACAACCTCGGCACGCCGGTGGCGTCGATGGTGAACGCGCCGACGATCTTCCTCTTCGCTGAACCCTCGACGTGCAACTCGCAGGCGAACGCGGTGCCCTGGTTCACCGCGGTGTCCGGCCCGAAGGCGCGCCTCAAGGTGGTCAACGCGAATCACTGCGATCCGCAAGAGCCGATCAGCGGCGTGTGCTCCTTCGGGTGCGGCGGCGCGGCGGCCACCAGCACCGTGCGGTCGGCGGTCTTCAAGCGCTACGCGGTCGACTTCTTCAAGCGCTACCTGCTCGGTCAGACCATGCCGTGCCTCGAGACCACCGCGCAGAACGATGGGGTCGCGGGCACGATCACCGCGATCGACTTTCAGCTCGGCGGCTGCGGCGTCGATGCAGGTCAGCCCGTCGTCGACGCAGGGGTCGTGGACGCGGGCATCGTCGATGCGGGGACGAACGACGCGGGGACGAACGATGCGGGCACGAACGATGCGGGCACGGACGCTGGAATGACCGACGCGGGCTCTCCCGTCGACGCCGGTTCGGCCGTCGATGCAGGCTCACCCGACGCGGGTTCGGTCGACGCAGGCACTCAACGAGATGCCGGCCCCATTGATGGAGGCGGCGTGCTCGTCGCGCCTCCGATGGGGTGTGGTTGCGCCGCGGGGGATGGCTTGGGGCTGCTTGCCTTCGGCGTGCTCGCGCTGCTCAGCGCGCTCCGTTCGACTCGACGCGCGGGTTGGTGACGTGCGGCGCCTGGAAGGCTCAGCGAGTCTTCCAGTCTTCCCAGCTGCCGTCATAGCCCCTCGCCTTGGCCTGAAAGAAGTCCGAGGCGCCGGGCGTCGCGATGATTTCCCACGAGGTTGAGCGCAGAGGACGGCCGACCGGCGGTGGTGGTGGTGGCGGAGGAGGCGTGAACACCACCCCACCGGTGGACGGTACGGGTCTGACCGATGGCGGACGCGCGGGCACTCTGACGTCGGGTGGCGCGGGAACGAGCCGGGGCGGCGCTGGCGGTCGCACCGTCGGTGGCTCAGGAAAGTAGCCAGCGGTCCCTCCGCCGTAGCCGGGAGCGGTGCCGTAGTCGAAGACCATCGGCCCGGCATCGGGGGAGCCCGGAACGTCCCAGGGCAGCCCCTGTTCGTGCACCAAGCCGGGACGGCGGGCCAGGGCGTCAGCGTAGGCGCGCTTGTCGAGGACCTTCTCGAGCGCCCGCAGAGGAACGAGGTCTCGCATGCCGGGCACTTGCACCCCGAGCTGGTTCGCGTCGAGGTCGATGGCCGTCGCCGCCCGAAGCCAGGCCTTCGCGAGCTCGGCGTCGGTCGCGCCCCCGACCTGCAGATCGACGAGGGCCAACGGCTGCTGAAAGAAGGCGCGCAGCGCGGCGGTCGCCCAGGTCGCATTCGGTGTGTTCAGCTCGCAGCTGCGGGCGAGAAATTGAATCAGCCCCGGGTCGGTTCGCGCAGGCAAGAGATGCGCGAGCCTGCTCGGCTCGGTGAAGCGGATCTGGCCGACCGCCTCGTCAGACAGCCTGCCCAACCTCTTGGCGCTCTTGTGCGAGAGCTTGAGAGTGGCTGGGTCCAGGAAGTCCTTCTCGAACCTGGGGCGAAAGAGTTCACCCCGACCCAAAGGCCCCGGGTCGAAACGATCCTTCCACATCGCATCGAGATCCTTTTCGAGCTTTGCGAGCGGCACGCGGGTGTTGCCGACTGCGACCTCCAGCAATCGAGGATCGCGGCCCGCCGCCTTCTCTTTGGCTTTGAGCTCGCGGATCAGGGCGTCGGGTTTGTCGGCTCGGGTGAAGAAGCGTTCGATGGGAATCGAAGCGGCCGCAGTGCGGATTCGAGGCATGGGTGGCCGACGGTAACGCAGAGGGTGAGGGGCAGAACCGATTTCGCGTCGCGCGAGCGCTGATCAGAGCTCTTCGTTCAGCTCGAAGCGCGGGTTGGTGACCTCGAGCGTCTCCTTCGCGGTGACGAAGAGGTGTTCGAGCGCGGCGTCGAGCTGCGAGGGGGCCAGGGTGTTCTTCCTCAACGCGGTGGCGAGCTGACGGTTGAGCGCATCGAGCGCCGCGTCGTCGGCCGGAAGTTGAGGGCTCGCCAGCAGCGCGTGCAGCCGGCCTGCTTCGGAAGCAAAGCGAGCCGCGCCGGTACGCACTTCGCCGGCCACCACGGTCGCCAGATTGGCAGCGATCAACATGCGAAACTGAAGCGCCTTGTCGGCCTCCAGCTTCGGCACCACGTCGGCCATCAGAAAGCTCGCGATGGCCTCGAGCAGCGTCGAATGATCAGGTCGGTTCTGCATGGTCTACAGCCTCCCGCGGCGAATGAGCCGCAGCGCTTCGAATTCCATCTCGACGTTGCGACGGGCGATGGCGATGAGCTCGAGATCGCGCTGCTCACCTGACAGGTAGCGCTCACCCTGGAACACGCTGCCCACGGCCCAGCGAAGGTTCCCGCAGATCTCCCACCAGAGCACCTGCTCGAGGTCGACCTTGCGGCCGCTCGCGTTCTCGTAGGCCTCGTAGAACGGAGCGCGCGCCGCGAAACCACCGATGGGTTTGTCGAGGCGGTTGAAGCGCCAGTCGCGCACCGAGATCCACGCGAGATCTTCGCAGGGTGAACCGAAGTGCGAGAACTCCCAGTCGAGCACCGCTGACAGCCCTTCAGGCGTGACCAGAAAATTCCCGGTGCGGAAGTCGCCGTGCACCAGCACCGTCTCTTCGTTCGCGGGCAGCCGCGCGGCGAGCCAGTTGATGGCGAACTCAGTGGCTGGGTACACGCCGGGCAGGCCGTCGAGCATCTTGCGCAGGTCGTCGAGCGCAGAACGCGCGGGGCCCTGCGCCGGTGCAGTGAAGGGCAGGGCGGTCTTCGGCGTGACGGTGTGCAGCTTCGCCAACGTCTGCGCGAGCTCGACGGGAAGTTTCGTGCGCGCCGTCTCGAGCTCAGGGTTGCGCACGATGCGCCGGCCGATCGCCTCGCCCTGCGCCCACTCGAGGAAGTACGCGTCAGAGCCCTTGCGGAGCAGATCGTGCTGAAGCCATCGCACCGGCGGGGTCTTCACGCCCGCGGCGACGGCGGCTTCGATCACGGCGAACTCGGCGCGGCGTTTGATGCTCCCCGGCAACGAAGTCGGCGCATCACTTCGCAGCGCCATTCGCAGCGGCGCGCCATTCACGGTGAGCTCGACGCGGAAGTTTTCCTGGCAGGCACCACCGTGGAGCGGCTTGACGGCTTGCAGCGTCGCTCCCTGCTTCGCGAGCGCTTCCCGAATGCGTTCGACCTGTTCTTCCATGCGGCGGAACCTAGCTCACCACCATACGTAACTGATGGTGAGCATCGCCGAGAACGCGGGAGCGGGAACCGACAAGGACCCGGTCGCCCTGCCGCCGCCGAGCCCTGCGACCAGGACTCCTGCGGCCAGCTCTGCACCCAGAACGAACCCTCTGCGGCCAATCTGGGCTGGCTCACGCTGCGAGAACGCGTAGGTGAGCCGCACCGGCACCGTCAACGTGAGGTGCGTCGGGAAGTCAAAGAGGAGCAGGATCTTCGACCCCACGCCGCCTCCCACTCCAAATCGTTCCGCGAACACGTAGTCGCCGCCGAGCACCAACCCAAACTCGAGCGCGCCGAAGATGGCCAATCCCGACAGCCGAGCGCTCAGCGAGAGCCGATCATCGAACATCGCGCCCAGCTCGCAGTGGACTCCGAGCATGGGCACGACCAGGGGTGGAATCCCCACGACGCCGCCGAGGAGTCCGACGGCTGCCTTGACGCGAGGGAGCGCTCGCTCGGCACTCGCGTCTCCCTCGAGCGGAGCAACTTGAGACATGACCACCATCGCCAACGTCAGACCGAACATGGCGCGCACGCTAGACCGACTCTTGAGCTGTTAAGACCTGGCGCATGAGCGTGCGCATCGAGAAGCAGGGCAGCGTCTTCACGGTCGTGCTGCACCGCCCCGAAGCGCGCAACGCCGTCGACCGGCCCACGGCCGATGCGCTGGTCGACGCGTTTCTCACCTTCGAGCGTGACGACGAAGCGCGCGTGGCCGTGCTCTGGGGTGAAGGCGGCACCTTCTGCGCGGGGGCAGATCTGAAGTCCATCGGCTCGGAGCGGCAGAACCGCGTCGAGCCCAGTGGCGCGGGTCCCATGGGGCCCAGCCGCATGGAGCTGTCCAAGCCGGTGATCGCGGCCATCGCAGGTCACGCGGTCGCGGGCGGTCTCGAGCTCGCGTCGTGGTGCGATCTGCGCGTCGCGGAAGAGGACGCCGTGATGGGCGTGTTCTGCCGGCGCTGGGGTGTCCCGTTGATCGACGGCGGCACGGTGCGGCTGCCCCGCATGATCGGCCTGTCCCGCGCGCTTGATCTCATCCTCACCGGACGCGCGGTCGGCGCCGACGAGGCACTCGCCATGGGCCTGGTCAATCGCGTGGTGCCCCAAGGCACCGCCCGCGCCGCGGCAGAGCAGCTCGCCCGCGAGCTCGCCGCCTTTCCCCAGTTCTGCATGCGCGCAGATCGCGCCAGCGCCGTGAGCCAGTTCGATCACCCGCTCCCCGAGGCGATCCTCGCGGAATTCAACGGAGGTCTCGCTGCGCTCCACGCGGAAGGCGTTTCGGGCGCCGCGCGGTTTGCCGGTGGGGCAGGGCGACATGGTGATTTCGGTCGCTGAAGACCCGGCCTGCGTGCTTAACGCCGCCGCATGACGGCACCTCGCGTGGACAAGCAGTGGAAGGACAAGGGTCTGAGCACCTACTCGACCGAGGCGATCCTCGGGACGCTCGGGCACTACGGCGTCACGCTCGACGAAGCCTCGTTCAGGCAGAGCGCCACCACGCGCTTTCCTCTCGAGCTGGCGGTCGACTGGAAGCCGAAGTGGAAGGGCACCGGCCAGTTCGCGCCGTTCCCGTACGCGGCGGCCAACGAGCTGTTCAATCGGTTCCTCCCCGATGCGCCGGTGCCGATGAAGACCGCGCACATCCTGCTCGACCTGATCGCCAACGCGCTCAAGCTCGTCGCCGGCCGCGAAGACGCCAAGCTCGGTGAGGCCTTCAAGAACTGGGACGACCTCGTGCCCCGCCTGCCGGCCAAGGGCGACCGCCGCGATGCGTTCCTGCGCGAGCTGGTCACCTTCCTCGAGTCGTGGGCGCAGACCTTCAACGAGCTGCCCGAGCGCCTCGCCAAGGTGGGGAAGAAGGAAGACGCGATGCGCTTCGCGCTCGTGCATGAAGTGCTCTTCACCGATCGTGACGGCTGCATGACGGCGCTGGTTCGCGCGCAGACCGGCGAACGCGAAGGCGCCGTGGGCGACTTGAAGACGTGGGCCGCTGACACCGCTCGCGACGTCTTCGCGCGCTACGCCGCTCTCGACGCGATGTTTCAGCTCGAGGAGTTCGAGGCCGCCAAGCCGCTCGGCATCGCGATTTTCGACGAGGCCGCGACGCAGGAGAAGTGGGGCCTGGCTGACTCGATCGCCCACCTGCTCAGCCACGTCGCGCAGAAGGCCGGCGCTGATGTCACGTTCATCCGCGAAGTGCGGTCGCGGCTCGATCGCGCTCACGCGCACACCGGCGGGCACCACTGACATGAGCTCGAGCGAGCGCGTCGACAAGGCCTGGCACACCACCGGTATCGAGAAGTACTCGAGCGCCGCCATTCTCGGGTCGCTCGACCACTACGGCGTGGCCGTCACCGAGGCGTCGTTCCTCGAGCTCACGAAGGAAGACTTCCCCCTCGCCATCGCCATGGAATGGCACGAGCGCTGGAAGGGCACCGGGCAGTTCTCGCGGTTCCCGGCGGCCGCCGCGGAAGAGCTGTGGCGCAGGCTCAAGGGTGGCGAGCTCGCGCCGACTGATCTTTCGCTGGCGAGCGTGAACCTGCTGACCGCGCTCAATGGCGCGCTCGAGAACCGGCCTGATGACGGCACGCTCGAGGCGCGGTTCAAGGTGGTCGAGGGGTATCTGCTGCGCGTGCCTGAAGCGGGCGAACGGCGCGAGAAGTTCATGGCCGAGATGGCCGGCGCGATGGGCGATTGGCTCGAGGTGCTCGATGGAATGGCCGAGGCGCTCGCGCGGAAGTCGCTGCCGGCGTTGGCGGATCGGTTCGTGGTGATCGAAGAGGGCATGTTCCACGTGCGCGTGGGCACTTCGCAGGCGCTGGTGAAGGCGGCGAAGGGCGATGTGTATGGCGCGCTGGTGGACCTCAAGTTGATCGCGGGTGATGCGAAGCGTGATGACTTCGCGCGGCTCAGCGCCATCGATGGGTTGTTTCAGTACGACCAGGTCGATGACGCGAAGGCGTACACGCTCGAGCTGGTCGATCGCGCTGAGCAGCTCAAAGATGTCGACCTGGCGAGTGAAGCGGTCGAGCGGCTGACTCGGCTGCTGCGGATCGATCCGAAGCGCACGGATCGCGCTGAGCTGCGCACGCGGGTCGAGCAGCTGTCTCGGGTTCTCGAGGCGAACAGAGAATAGGCCCTCACCCCTCTCCCGAAGAGACTGGTGAAATGGGTCCACCACCGGTCCCCCCGAGAGGGTTGGCCGAAATAGAAATTGAGAACCCCACTGGCTGAGCGAAACAGAGGTAATCCCTCGACTCCGCTCGGGAGGAACGGTGTGCGCTCCTTATTTCGATCAACCCTGCGAGCGAAGCAGAGGTAATCCCTCGACTCCGCTCCTCAGGAACGCACCGTTCCCCCCGAGCGAAGTCGAGGGGTCACCTGCCGCGCGGCACAGAGGTGGCATCTCGACTGCGCTCGATGCGAACGGTGGGTCTGTTCCTTCGGACGAAATCGCCTGCGAAGCCGGTCCCCTGCTCGGGAGGAACGGTGTTCGCTCGTATTGTCGAAGCCTTTTTCAACACCCTCTCCGGGAGAGGGTCGGCAAGCAGACCGCGCACGGGCGATAGCCGGCGGCCACGGCGGTTTCCTCATTGAGAAAGAAGACGCGGTTCTTCTCGTACGTGCCTTCGCCGCGCTCGATGGCCGCTTCCATGCTCGACGAGCTTCGAGCAGAGGTGCCAGCGTGCCCATTACGCCCCTGAACCGACCGCGCTATCGTGGGTTCTGTGATGGGCGGCGGACCGGAGTCGGTCAACTTTGGGTTTCTGGGTAAACACGATCCGTTGCTGGTCTCGCTCGGGGCGCTTGCCGAGCGCTACTTCGTCGACGACCCAACGACCGCAGTTATCAAGCTGCGTCAGTTCGCCGAGGTGCTCGCGCAGCACACCGCCGCCAACCTGGGCCTTCCCGTCATCTCCCAGGAGCAGCAGATCGATCTGCTGCAACGCCTCCGCACTGCGCGTGCGCTGACCCCCGAGGTTCACGAGCTTTTCGGCTCCGTTCGCCGCGCGGGTAACGAGGCCGTGCACAAGAACCTCGGCACCCACCGCGACGCTCTCCACTGCCTCAAGCTTTGCCGCGAGCTCGGCATCTGGTTCCATCGCAGCTTCGGTGCCGGGAAGAAGTTCAATCCTGGCCCGTTCATTCCGCCTGGCGACCCCGCGAGCGCAACGAAGGAGCTGCACTCCGAACTCGAGCGGCTTCGCAAACACCTCGACGAGGTGAGGCTCTCCGCCGAGACCGCGAAGGCCGTCGCAGCTGAAGAAGCTCGACTCCGCCTCGACGCCGAGGAGCGTTCGAAGAGAGACGCCGAAGAACGCACGCTCTGGGAACAGCTCGCGTCCGAGGCTCAGGCGAAGCTCTCTGCCTCCCTCGTTGCTGTCAGCAAGAAGGCCGTCGAGCAGAAGCCGCAGCAGCTCCAGATGCTGACCGACCAGCTCGTCGAGGCGGGCAGCGCGGTGGACATCGACGAGGCCGACACCCGGATGCTCATCGACGAGCAACTCCGGCAGGCCGGCTGGGACGCCGACTCGCAGGTGCTTCGCTACAAGTCCGGCACGCGCCCGGTAGCCGGGAAGAACATCGCGATCGCCGAGTGGCCCACCCAAAGCGGGCCCGCCGACTACGTCCTCTTCGTCGGACTCACCGCCGTCGGAGTGGTCGAGGCCAAGCGGAAGGCGAAGGACGTCAGCGGCTCACTCGAGCAGTCGCATCGGTACTCGCGAGACTTCGAGATCCGCGGCGACGAGCTGCTCCCTGAGGGCGGCCCGTGGGGCAAGTACCGCGTGCCGTTCCTCTACGCGACCAACGCCCGGCCCTGGTTCAAGCAGCTTGATACGAAATCCGGGATCTGGTTCCAGGACGTTCGGCGCAACACCACGCTTCCGCGCCCATTGATGGGCTGGCCCACGCCGGATGGTCTCAAGGACGAGCTCAAACACGACGTCGACGCCGCCGCGAAGAAGCTCAAGGAGGAGTCCCCCGCTGATCTCCCCGGCCTCCGCCCGTACCAGGTGAAGGCCATCCGCGCAGTCGAGGAGGCGCTGGCTCAAGAGAAGCGCAAGGTGATGGTGGCGATGGCCACCGGCACCGGCAAGACGCGCACGTTCATCGGGCTCATCTACCGCCTCGTGAAGACCGGACGTTTCCGCCGAGTACTGTTCCTCGTCGACCGCAACGCGCTCGGCGAGCAGGCTTCTTCCGCGTTCAAGAATGAGTTCGTCGACGGCACGCGAAAGTTCAGCGACATCTTCAACATCAAAGACCTCGCCGATCTGAAGCCTGATCGTGAGACGCGGCTCCACTTCGCCACCGTGCAGGCTGTCGCCAATCGCCTCTTTCGCAATGGCGAGGACGGCGTGCCTGCACTTCACATCGACGACTACGACTGCATAGTCGTGGACGAATGCCACCGCGGCTACACGCTCGACAAGGAGATGTCGGAGAGCGAGCTCACCTTCCGGAACCAGGAGGACTACCTGTCCACCTACCTGCGGGTCCTCGACTACTTCGACGCGGTGAAGATCGGTCTGACTGCAACTCCGGCGCTGCACACGACGGAGATCTTCGACCCGCCCGTCTATCAGTACACCTACCGCGAGGCGGTCGTAGAGGGCTTCCTCGCTGACCACGAACCGCCCATCAAGATCGACACGAAGCTCTCGACGGAGGGCATTCACTTCGTCGCGGGTGAGAAAGTGGCGACCTGGCACGCAGACGCGAAGCAGCAACAGGACTTCGTGTTCATGCCCGACGAGGTCGACTTCGACGTCGAGACCTTCAACCGGCAGGTCGTCACAGAGAACTTCAATCGGGTCGTCTGCGCCGAGCTGGCGTCTCGGATCGATCCTTCGCTCCCCGGCAAGACGCTGATCTTCTGCGCGACCGATTCGCACGCGGACACCGTAGTGAAGCTGCTGAGCGAGGCATTCGAGAAGCAGTACGGCTCGGTTGATGCCGACGCGGTGAAGAAGATCACCGGGTCAAGCGACAAGCCGCTTGAACTCATTCGCCGCTACCGCAACGAGAAGCTGCCCGCGGTTGCAGTGACGGTCGACCTGCTCACCACCGGCATCGACGTGCCCTCCATTTGCAACCTGGTCTTCCTGCGCAGGGTGCGCAGCCGCATCCTCTACGAGCAGATGCTGGGGCGCGCGACGCGACTCTTCAACGAGGGAGACTTCACGAAGGAGTCCTTCCTCATCTTCGACGCGGTCGACCTGTACGCTTCGCTGGATCCGTACAGCTCGATGAAGCCGGTCGTGGCCAACCCCTTCGTCACCTTCACTCAGCTTGCGGAGGAGTTGGCGAGCCTCAAAGACCTCGCTTCGCTCACCTTGGTGGCTGAGCAGTTCATCGCAAAGCTGCAGCGCAAGAAGCGGAGCTTCCAAGAAGGGTACAACGCTCAGCTCTTCGAAGCGGCGACTGGTGGTGTGACGGACGAGGTCGTGAGGGAATTGGCTGCGCTTGCCCCAGGCGAGTTGGCGACGTGGTTGGCGGCGCACACGCAGTTGGTGGCGCTCCTAGACAAGGTCACAGGGCAGCGGATGCCCGTGTACATCTCCCACCACGAAGACGAGCTGGTCGGGGTGACGCAGGGCTTCGGGCCCGGGAGAGCGAAGCCCGAGGACTACCTCACCGGGTTCGGGCGCTTTCTGAAGGAGAACGAGAACAAGGTAGCGGCGCTGAAGCTGGTGATGCAGCGCCCGCGAGACCTCACCAGGGCGGAGCTCAGGACGCTCAAGCTGGACCTCGACCAGGCTGGCTATCCAGAGGCTGAGCTTCGGGCCGCCTTCCGCGATGTCGGCGTTACTGACGGCGCGG
>JBKJSE010000313.1:0-15911 GCA_046595925.1 Archangium sp.
GGAACAGCACCGTTCCCCCCGAGCGAAGTCGAGGGGTCACCTGCCGCGCGGCGCAGAGGTGGCATCTCGACTGCGCTCGATGCGAACGGTGGGTCTGTTCCTTCGGTCGAAATCGCCGGCGAAACGGGTCCCCTGCTGGGGAGGAACGGTGATTCTCAGATGGCTCAGCGCGCTTGTGCTTGATCGAGCACGACAGCCACCGGACCCATACCGACGTCCTTGTCGAGCACGATGAGCCCTTCCATCGTCACCGACGCGCCCTTCGCCACTTCAACGTTGCTCAGGCACAGCAGGTCATCCGTCTTCTCCGTCGCAGCGCCCGTGCCGTCCTTGAGGTGCACGTAGTGAATGCCCTGCACGAAGTTCACGCGGTCCACCGTGCCGCTCACCTTCACCCGCTGACCCGCCAACGCCTTGCGCTCTGAGAACACGTCGACCACGCGCAACGTCAACGCGGCGCTCGAGCCCACCGCCTGAAGCGCCGCCTTCACGTCGGGCGCAGCCTCAGCGGCCGCGGGGCCCCGCGCCATGGGTGCTCCCCCGAGCGCGCCGAACCAGATCTTCGCGAAGGTGCGGTTGAGTGACGGGCTGGTGAAATCAGTCATCTCGTTCTGCAGTGAGATCGACACGGGCTGCCCCACGGCGAGCGCAGGCGCGGCAGGAACGGCCGCCCACTCACCCGACTCGAGGCGCAGGTAGGTGTACTGCGAGACCTGGATCACCTCGGCGATGGTGCCCGTGAGCACGCCGGGCCCTTCACCCGGGGGCTCCACTGCGGGCGCGGGCGCAGGCGCGACAGGGGTGAGCGTGGCGACCTGCGGCTGATTCATCAGCACGCTGAGCCGGCCGACCACGATTCCCGCCACGAAGAGCAACACGCCAACTGCGACCGTTTTCGACATGGGGCAGCCCTACACCCAACCCACCGCGGGGGCAGCTTTCCCTTCAGGCAGGCGGGCGCGGCGCTTACTCGACCTTGAAGTTGATCGCGTGCGTGGTGGTGGCCGAGAGGATCGAACCGGGCGCACCGCCTTCGGGGGCGATCTCGTTGCTGCGCTCGAGGGAGACGGTCTCGCGATCGCTCACCTCGAGCGGATCGGCGGTGATGCGGTACTGGAACTTGTCCTCGGCCAGCGTGACGTCGACGTCGGCCTGCTGCAGTTGCACGCGCGCGATGTCAGAAGGCACGTTGTTGGCGTCGCGCCAGGTGACGAGCAGCCCGTTGGCCTTCACCACCGAACCGTCCTGCGTGGGCGCGGTGATCACCGAGAAGCCCGGCGACTGCACCGTGGCCTCGAGGCGATCGGTGCCGCGCACCACCTCGAGCCGCAACGACTCGTCCCACCCGAAGCCGTCGACCCGGTAGTCCATCGAGTTCATCGCGAAGGGAATGGCCGTCTTGGGCATCTTGCTGCCGGTGACGAACACCTGCGCGTCGAGCACCAGCGAGCCGGTGGTGGCTGCCTCTCGAACCGTCACACGCGCGCGCGAGCTGGGCGTGCTGCCGTCCGAGGAGAAGCGGGCGCTCACATAGAGCGTGCCCGTTCCGCCACAGGCGCAGAGCAGGACGGCGGTGAGCGTGCTGACGACGAGGCCTCGAATCATGGGTCGTACTCCGGGGGGAAAGATGGCCCGCAGCATCGCACCCTCGCGAGGTGGCAGGCCAGCTAAGGACTCGCGGCTGGAAAGTTCTGTTCGAGTTCCTGCAGCACGTGAGCGGTCTCATTGACCACCCGTCGTGAAACCAGCGGCGTGTCGACGAAGTAGCCCAGCGCTCGCAAGGTGCGGAACCGTGCGGTCTGCGCGCCGAGCGGGGTGAGGTCGAAGCGGCTCGAGCCGTAAAACTCAGGCTGCGCGGTGAGGTCGATGCCGGCGTCCGCGGCGCGGGGCGTGAGGAGCGTGGTGGCGAGGTGACAGCTCGCGCACTGGACGGTGTTCGCGGTGTGCATCAATGGGTTGTCGATCGCCAGCAGGCTGCGCACGGACTCGCGTTGTTGATCAGCGGTGGCGTTGCGGAAGCTGGTCTCCATCACGGCGCGCGAGAAGCCCGCGGGGAAGTCTGCGACCGGCGTCACCACGTACGAGTCGCCGCCGAAGAGGAGCACTTCCTGCGAGGTGGTCGCGATGCCGGGGATCTCGATGGGTCCCAACGTGTTGGGGGCTCGCTCTTCGCCGCGGAAGATCCAGACCAACGCGGCGCGATCCGACTCCTGGCCGAAGAGGGTGAGGCGGTGCAGCCGCGGGCTCTTTGCGTAGCGGGTCACCAACTGCGCGAGGCGTTGGCGGTAGGTCGCGTCGGCGGTGTTCACTTTCAGGGCGGCACCTCGCGGGACGTCTTGCAGCGCGGCCAGCTCGCGCAGCTCGTCGACGACCTGCGGCACTTCGACTCGCGGCACGGAGAAGAAGGCGTGGAAGGTGACGTCTTCGACTCTCGGGGGAGCTCCGAAGACGGGTTGGAGAACCAGGCGGAAGACCGCGTCTGCGTCGGCTTCACAGGGCGTCGGCGTCGCGCGGTCGCAGAGGTCGAAGCGAACAGCGAGGACTCGCAGGCGCGAGAGGTCGGTCTGAACTCGCGGCGAGGCTGAGGTCAGGCGATCGAAGGACGAGAACGGAATGAGCTCGACTGTCGGCGGGAAGGCGGTGCCTGCGTCGAGTGACTCGAGCGGGAGCAGCCAGGTGACGTCGTTGAGGCCCAGCAGGCGGGTTTGGGTCGGGGTGAAGCCTGCGTCTGGGGTTGCAGGCGGGGTGACGCACGCTGAGAGCGTGGCCAGTAAGAGCAGCGTTCTGATCATTGCAGTGGGCCCCTCACCCGGTCCTTTCGACCGATCTCTCCCCGCTTCGCAGGGCGAGGTTTCACCAACTGGTGGGCCGGTAGTCCTTGAGGAACTTGCCGTACGAGGGCTCTGCGCCATTGGCGACGGTGAAGATGGGGTCGATCACCCGGGCCGCGCCGTCGACGATGTCGAGCGGGGGCTGAAACCCGAGCGACTCCTTCTTGCGCGTCGCGTGGTGCGCGGGATCTTCGTCGGTCACCCAGCCCGTATCGACGGCGTTCATCAAGATGCCGTCCTTCGCGTAGTCGGGCGCGCTGGTGAGCGTCATCATGTTGAGCGCCGCCTTCGCCATGTTGGTGTGCGGGTGCTTGTCGGTCTTGGTGCCTCGGCTGAAGCTGCCTTCCATCGCCGACACGTTGATGACGTGCTTGGCCTGGGCCGGGCTCTTCGCCATCAGCTCACGCAGCCGGCCGGCGAGCACGAACGGCGCGACGGCGTTGACCAGCTGCACCTCGAGCAATTCCGGCGTGGACACTTCATCGAGCGTCATGCGCCACGAGTTCATCGTGCGCAGGTCGACCTGCTGGAGATCAGCGTCGAGCTTGCCCTCGGGAAACACTTCCATGCCGTAGGTCGCGTCTTCGTAGGTGTAGCGGACCTGGCTCAACCGGGCCGAAGCCGCGACGCCCGCGCCGGCGCCGTGCGCGACGTGCCAGTTCGAGAGCCCCGTGACGTCAGGTGCGCCCGCGCCGAGCTGGGGCAACGCGCCCATCGCGCCGAGGCACTCCTGCCGGCCCTGGAGCAGCAGCTGCGCGCCTTCGGGCAGCGTGTTGATCGCTTGCTCCTCGAGCGACATGAGGTGGCTGAAGAAGCCCACCGGGCGCCGCACGGTCTGCGCAGCGTTGTTGATGAGCAGGTCGAGGCGCGGCAGCCGGCGGGAGAGCCAGCGCGCGAATAATTCCACCGAAGGCGAGTGACGCAGGTCGAGGCCGTGCACCTCGAGGCGGTGGCCCCACTGCTTGAAGTCGGGCTCCTTCGCGTAGCGGATGGCGGCGTCGTGCGGGAAGCGCGTGGTGACGAGCACGCGGGCGCCGGCGCGCAGCAACATGAGCGCGGCCTGCTGACCAATCTTCAAGCGCGCGCCGGTGATCAACGCGACCTGGCCATCGAGCCGCGAGGTCTGGAACCGCTTGGCGTAGTTGAAGTCGCCGCACTGCACGCAGAGCGCATCGTAGAAGTGATGCACCTTGTTGAACTCGACCTTGCAGACGTAGCAGTAGCGCGACTTCTCCAGCGTCGGCCCTTCGCGCGTCTCGCCGGGCAACATCGGGAGCGGCGCGGTGAAGACGGCCTCCTGGCGCGCGACGCGGATGGCGGTGCTCTCGCGCACCACGCGGTCGCGGGCCTGACGCTCCTTCAAGCGGTCGCGGCGCAGCGCCTTGCTGAACGCCTGGATCTCGTGGCGAAGCGGGCTGGCTGCACGGCCCGCCGCCATCAGGAAAGCGCGGCGCGCCTCTTCGGGTACTTCCGCGAGGAGCGAGCGATCGGCGACCACGGCCTCCAGGACTTCGGTGGCGGCCTGCAGCTCCTCGAGGGTCATCGGACGGCGCGTACTCATCTGACGGGCCCATACCCCGTCTCGCCCCGGAGGGGGAATGGGTCGACCACCCCGGTCGGCGTGGGCAGGGCTGTGCTCTTGGGCTAAGCGCTCGCCGCGATGTCACCCACCTTCAAGGGCTACGTGCTGCCCGGCCCCACGCCCCCCGGAATCCCCGAGGGGGAATACCCGGAGGGCACCTCGCTCGACTCCATCTCGGGTCAATGGAAGCTCTTCCAGTACAAGAAGGGCCACCGCTTCTCGACCGATGACGTGCTGGTCGCCTGGTACGGCACCACCCACGCTCCGACGGCGCAGCGCGTGCTCGACCTGGGCAGCGGCATCGGCTCGGTAGGCATGGTGGCTGCGTGGCGAATGCCGGGTGCGCGCTTCGTGACCGTCGAGGCGCAGGACATCAGCATTGCGCTTGCGCGAAAGTCGGCGGCGTTCAACGGGCTGACCGAGCGCTATGAAATGCGGCTGGGCGATTTTCGCGATCCGGCGGTGTTGAAGGAGGACGAGACGTTCGACCTCGTGCTCGGAAGCCCGCCCTATTTCCCACTCGACCAGGGCATGCACGGTGATCACCCGCAGAAGATCGCCTGCCGGTTCGAGGTGCGCGGGGACATCAGCGACTACTGCACGACCGCGGTGAAGCACCTGGCGCCGGCGGGCTGGTTCTCGTGCGTATTCCCCGTGCTGCCCGCGCATCAGCTCGAGCGGGTGTTGAGCGCGGCGAGGGGGGCGGGGCTGGCGATCGTGCGGCGGCGTGACGTCGCGCTGAAAGAAGGTGAGCCGCCGTTGCTGGGCTTGTTCGCCATGACCCGCGCGCGTGACTTGCCCGAGTCGTTCCGCGAGAAGACCTGGGTCGAGCCGGTGCTCACCATTCGCCGTACCGATGGCACGGTTCACCCGGAGTACTCGGCGATCAAGCTGTCGTTCGGGTTCCCTCCATAGTCCCCCTCTCCCGTCGGGAGAGGGTTGGGGTGAGGGTCGAACAGCTGGTCTAGACTGTTCAGATGAACCTGACAGTGCTGCCGTCATTGGACTCCTTTCGTTGTTTCGTGGAAGTGGCCCAGCGCCTCAACTTCCGCGCAGCCGCGAAGGCGGTGGCACTCACCCCGGCGGCGGTCAGTGGCCGCATTCGCCAGCTCGAGGAACAGCTCGGTCGGCCTCTGTTCATCCGCACCACGCGGTCGGTGCAGCTGACCGATGCCGGTGCGGTGTTGCTGCCTGCTGCCAAGGACGCGCTCCTGCGAGCGGAGCGAGCGATGCGGACTGCTCGCGGTGAGCTCGGGCCACCGGCGGTCGACGTCACCGTCGGCACGCGCCATGAGCTGGGCATGTCGTGGGTGATTCCCGCGCTGCCGGTGCTGCAGCAGGCGCTGCCGCACGTGACGTTTCATCTCAGCTTCGGGGCCGGCGCAGACCTGCTCGGCCGCGTTCGCGAAGGCACCCTGCCCTGCGCGATTGGTTCGATGCGCATCGTCGATCCGTCGCTCTTCGGCGACCCGCTTCATGAGGAGCGCTACCTCCTGGTGGGAAGTCCGAAACACCTCGCGCGCATGCCGCTCAAGAAGAACTCGGATCTTCGTGCGCACCGGTTGATCGACATCGATGGCGGCCAGCCGCTCGCTTCGTATCTGCGGGGGGCGCCGGGTGGGGCTGACCTCGCCTTCGGTGAGGTGCGGTCGATGGGGACGATCGCCGCGGTTCGCGAGATCGTGCTGCAGGGTCACGGCGTGGCGGTGCTTCCGGAATACCTGGTCGCCGACGATCTCGAGCGGCACCGCCTCGTGCGGTTGTTGCCACGGCGCCCGCTGCGCACGGACTGGTTCAGACTTTTCAGTCGTACCGGTGACGAACGCGCGGCGCTCTTCGCCACCATGGCGAAGACGTTGCGAGCGCTGCCACTTCGGTGACTTGTCCCTCACCCCGACCCCGGTAGCTCACCCGCCGAAGCCGAACACCCAGCACCCCCCGATGGTGCTCTCAGGCAACACGGAGAGATCCACCGTTCCCGCTTCGCTGACCGGGACCTCGTAGACCTGGGTGGTCTCCGGATCACAGGCGGCTGCCCCGTCGACCTGAATGAACAAGCTCGGCGACCCGAACGAGAACTCGTCGGGCTCGAACGCGATGGCGAAGGCACCGTCGTGAACGATCGCGCTGCCGCTGCTGAGCACCGAGATACCGCAGCTCATCACGCCGAGCAGGTAGCGCACCTGCGTGCCGTCGGGCACGTTCAACGAGTGCACGCTGACGTGGCCCGCCATCGGAGCGAGCTGCGAGGGGCGCAACCGGGGGGTGAGCTCGCGAATTTCCATGAGCTCAGGCACCGGCGTGGGCGCTGGGGGCTGCGCGACGAGGGGTGCTTCCCCCTGAAGCGCGGGTTCGGGGGCTTCGATTCCGCAGGCGGTGAGGAACATCGAGACGGCGAGCAGTGACGTTCGAAACATGACGTGACCTCCATGAACCGGCTCGGCCGCCGGGAGTCACATGAGGTCACAAGTCGATTGTTCTGAGTCGCTGTCTTTTACGAACACCACTGTTCACCGTTTCAAAACAGCGGCGAACTGCGCGCGAATCATTCTTTCGAAAATGCCATGTCGAGAACGTGGCGGCGGTTCCGACTTATTGGTGAAACCGGGCCCTGACGGGTCCAAACCAGGGAGAAACACATGGCTTCGCAGAAGACCCTGCAGGACAAGGACCCACTGAAGGCTGGCCGCATCGACCTCGCCGCTCTCGAGCGCACCCGCGTTGGAAGCTGAAAGGAACGCACCATGAAATTCATGCTCATGATGAACACGCCGGGCAACGGGCCTTACCAGGTCGGTGGTTGGCCGCGAAGAGACCTCGAGGCTCACATCAACTTCATGAAGGACTTCGCGAAGAAGCTTCAGGGCAACGGTGAGCTGGTGTCGGCGGAGGGTCTGGCGGGACCTGATCAGGCGAAGCGGGTGAAGGCAGGTCCCGATGGTGAGCCGGTGACCGACGGCGTCTTCCCCGAGTCGAAGGAGTTCCTCGCGGGCTTCTGGCTGGTCGACGTGGAGACGGCCGAGCGCGCGTACGGGATCGCCGCTGCGGCCTCGATGGCTCCGGGGCCGGGAGGAAAGCCGATGCATCTCGAGATCGAAGTGCGCCAGGTAATGAGCGCGCCGCCGACGGAACAGGGCTGAGTGGATCGCGATGCTCAGCTGCTGTTGCGTGAGCTCGCGCCGCGGGTGTTGAGCAGCCTTTTGCGCCGGTATCGCGATCTCAGCGCATGTGAAGACGCGGTGCAGGAAGCGCTGCTGGCGGCCTCGAAGCAGTGGCCGCTGGCGGGGCTGCCGGAAGATCCACGCGCGTGGCTGACGAGCGTGGCGATTCGCAAGGTCGTCGATCACGTTCGCGCGGAGACGGCGCGGCGGCTGCGTGAATCCACCGTGGTCAGCCTGGTGCCTCCCGAGGAGCAGCTCGCGCTCGCAGCCGATGAGGCGCTCTCCGCCGCGCGTGATGACACGCTCGAGCTCTTCTTCATGTGTTGTCACCCGTCGCTCACCAGCGCGTCGGCGATCGCGCTGACGTTGAGGGCGATCGGCGGGCTCACCACGGCCCAGATCGCGCGCGCTTTCCTGGTGCCCGAAACGACCCTGGCGCAGCGACTGAGCCGCGCGCGGCAGACCATCAAGACCTCGGGCGTTCCGTTCGAAGCGCCGGGGCCTGCGGACTCAGCGAGCCGGTTGGGCTCGGTGATGCACGTGCTCTATTTGATCTTCAGCGAAGGGTACGTGGCGAGCTCAGGCCTCGAGCTTCGGCGCGTCGACCTGTCCACGGAAGCGCTGCGACTGGCGCGCATGTTGCGGCGGTTGCTGCCTCACGAGCCCGAGGTCGCGGGGCTGCTCTCGTTGATGCTGCTCACCGATGCGCGGCGTGACGCGAGGACGGGCCCGTCGGGCGAGCTCATTCCGCTCGATCGACAGGATCGCAGTCAGTGGAATCGCGCGGAGATCGAAGAAGGGACGGCGCTCATTACCCAGACGTTTGCTCGCGGTGCAGTCGGTCCGTACCAGGTGCAGGCGGCCATCGCGGCGCTGCACGATTCGGCCAGCAGCACGGAGACGACGGATTGGCCGGAGATCGTGAGCTTGTATTCGGTACTGCTGCAGATGAACGACAACCCGATGGTCGCGCTCAGTCACGCGATCGCGCTGGCCATGGTCGAAGGGCCGGCGGTCGGGTTGGAACGTCTCGACGAGTTGGCGAAGGATTCACGACTCGCGGGACAACATCGGCTCGAGGCCGCGCGTGGACACCTGCTCGAGCGCGCCGGTGATCATGTTGCTGCGATCACCTGTTTCGAACGTGCTGCGCGGCGTACGGCGAGCTCCGCAGAGCGGGACTACCTGATGCTGCAAGCGGCTCGGCTGCGCGAGCGCTGACTACTTCTTCCGGATCTCGAAGAAGTCCATCGGCGGGCAACGCGGGATGGGGTGATCCTTGTGCTTCTTCGGGCCGTGCAGGTGGATGTTCATCGGCGGGCAACGCGGGATCGGGGGCGCCTTGTGACCCTTGTGGCCGAGCAAGTGGGTGCTCATCGGCGGGCAACGGGGAATCGGGGCGTTCGCGGCTGCAGTGGTTCGCACTCTTCATTGTCGAGAGGTGCCCTCCGCGAGGTTTGTCAGGGAAGTTTACGCTCGAAATGCTTCTTTAAAGAGCGGGGTGAATGGCTTCAGGGGGGTCGCTCGTCGCTGGCTGCGTGAGAACTGCAAATGCGCTGGTGGTGATGCTGCTGGTTGGTTCGGGTTGCGTGCACTCGGGCGGGTTCGCTCCAGTGGTGGTGACCCAGGTCGTGGTCGAGACCGTCGAGGCGTATCCGTATTCCGCGGACGAGATCTTCTACGAGGGCGACGTCTTCTTCTACGTGACCGAGCAGTACTTCGAGGGCGACACGTACGTCTTCATCGATGGGCAGCGATGCGTTCGGCGCGAGACGAGGACGGAGGGCGCGCCGTGGGCGTGGTCGCCTGGGCGGCGTGATGCTCCGCGGCGGCGGCCGTTCGACCGCGGCATGCGGGTCAGCCGGAATGATCGCTGGGAGACTGAACGCGCTGAGGCTGAACGTCGGGAGCGTGAGAGTGCGCGCCTCGCTGCGGAGCGAGAAGAGATCGAACGGTGGCAGCGGGCGGAAGCGGAACGCAGGGAGGCCGAGCGCCGTGAACCTGAGCGCCAGCGTGATGCAGAGCGGAGGCAGCGTGAGAATGCTCACCTCGATGCGGACCGTCGTCGGCAGCGCGCTGAAGCTGAGCGGATTCAGCGTGAGAATGGGCGCGTCGAAGCCGAGCGACGCCAGCAGCGAGAAGCAGCGGTTCGCGCTGAGGCTGAGCGAATGCAGCGCGAGAATGCGCGCGTTGAAGGCGAGCGACGCCAGCAGCAGGAAGCGGCCGTTCGCGCTGAGGCTGAGCGAATGCAGCGCGAGAATGCGCGCGTTGAAGGCGAGCGACGCCAGCAGCGGGAAGCAGAGAATGAGCGGATTCAGCGCGAGAACGCACGCGTTGAAGGCGAGCGACGCCAGCAGCGGGAAGCAGAGACTGCGCGGATGGAGGCTCGTGCCCGGGAGGAACGCCGCCAACAGCAAGAAGCGGCGCGCGCTGAAGCTGAGAGGACGCAGCGTGAAGCGGGCCGTGCGGAGGCTGAGCGCGCGCAGCGAGCCGAGTCAGAGCGGATTCAGCGAGAGAACGCGCGCGTCGAAGCGGAACGTCGCCAACAACAACAACGCGAGGCCGAACTCCAGGCCCAGCGCGCTCAGTCGGAGCAGCGTCAGCGGCTCGAGTCCGATCAACGGCAGCGAATCGAGTCAGAGCAGCAAGCTCGGCGTCTCGAGGCGGAACAGACGCAGCAGCTTGCGGACGCTGAACGTGAACGGCAGCGCGTGGCGAAGGAGCAGGATGGACGTCCCGCAAGCGAGGAGGAACGCAAGAAGGGTCGCCAGGGGCGGCGCTGAAGTCCGGGCTCGGCAGCGCGAGACTCACAGCCCCTCCCCCCCGCTTCGCGAGGAGAGAGAGTTCAGCTTCATCGCTTCAGGTTGGAGGCGATTCCCCCGATCATGTCCGGCATGAACAAGGTCGTCGTTTCCTGCCTGCTCCTGGCCGCCTGCAAGCCCGCGCAGGTCCGCCCTGCCGTGGGCCCGCCTGCAGAGCTCAACCAACTGCAGGGCTCCGAGAGCGAAGCCGCCAGCCTCGCCACCTCGTTGTGTGACTCGGCCGGGCAACGCTTCTCTGGATCTCCGGGCAACGCCATCGCCGTGACCTGGGCCGTCGACACGATGAAGCGCCTCGGCCTCGAGAACGTGCACACCGAGCTGGTCACCGTGCCTCACTGGGTCCGCGGCACCGAAGAGGCACGCATCACCTCGCCCATCAACCAGCCGCTCTCCATCACCGCGCTGGGCCACAGCAGCCCGACCCCCGAAGGCGGAGTCGAAGCCGAGGTCGTCGAGGTGGAATCACTCGAGGCCCTCAAGGCGCTGCAACCCGGAAGCCTCACCGGAAGACTGCTCTTCGTGAACGTCCCCATGCGCCGCACCATCGACGGTGCGGGGTACGGAGGCGCGGCACCGGTTCGCCGACTCGCCGCCCAACAAGCACTCGCGTGTGGCGGAGTCGGAGCGCTCATCCGTTCAGTCGGCACCGACTCGCATCGCCTCGCTCACACGGGCTCTCAAGGTCCTGACCCGGCCAGGCTTCCCGCCGCGGCGCTGTCCGTGCCCGACGCAGAGCTGCTCCACCGTCTGCTGGGGAAGGGCCCGGTGCGGCTCAACCTCAAGCTCGTCAGCAAAGAGGAAGCGCCCCTCGAGAGCTTCAACGTGGTCGGTGACGTGCGCGGGCGGGAACGGCCCGACGAGCTCGTGCTGCTCGGTGCACATCTCGACTCGTGGGATCTCGGCACCGGCGCGCTCGATGACGCGGCCGGCGTGGGCATCGTGCTCGACGTCGCGCGGGTGCTGAAGACCCTGCCCCAGCGGCCACGTCGCACCGTGCGCGTGGTGCTCTACGCCAACGAAGAGAACGGGCTCGGAGGTGCGAAGGCCTACGGCCTCGCGCACGCAGACGAACTGAACAAGCACGTGCTCTCGCTCGAGGCCGATTCCGGTGCAGATCGCGCGCGGGCGGTGCGGCTGCTCGCGCAGAACTCCGCACGAGAACCGTTTCTCTCGTGGGCGCCGTGGCTGGCCCCGCTGGGCGTCACCGTCGAGCCGGATCGCGCAGAGGGCGGCGCCGATACGAGCGTGCTGCGAGCAGCCGGCGTACCCCAGCTCGACGTGCGGCAAGACGTGTCGCGCTACTTCGACTTCCACCACACGGCCAACGACACGGTGGACAAGATCGACCCACTCCAGCTCACCCAGGTCGCGCGCGCGTTCTCGACCATCACCTGGCTGGCCGCCGAACAGCAGGTGGACTTCGGGCGAGTCCCCGAGGACGCACGCGAGCGTCGCCGTTGAGCTCCAAGCGCGATATGGACCCCGGCATCGAACCCAAGCCGTCACTGAAGGAACGCCTCACGACCCTGCTCAACGAGTACGGGCGGGTTGCGATCATCATCTACTTCACCATCTTCGCCATCGTGCTCGCCGGCTTCGCGGTCGCGATCCGCTTCGGAGTGCAGGTCGACTCGGCCGCAGGAACCGCGGGCACCATCGGCGCCGCGTGGGTCGCGACCAAGCTCACCCAGCCGCTGCGCATTCTCGCCACGCTGGTGCTCACGCCCATCGTGGCCAAGCTCGTCGAGCGGTTCGGGCCGAAGCCGAAACCGCCGCCGTCCATTCCCTGAGCGGCGCCGCCGCCGCGCGCCCGTTCGAGTCAATCAGGGCGCGGCGAGTTCCTTGTCGAGCCAGGACTTCGCCACGCCGATGACCAGCTCGAGGTTGCCCATCGCGCAGTGATCATCGCCGGGCACGAGGAAGAACGTGCGCGGCGCACCCGCGGTGCCGGGGAACAACGTGTCTTCCATGGGGATGACGGAGTCTTCGGTGCCGTTGATGGTGAGCAGCGGTCTCTGATTCGTCGCGAGCCCCTCGCTCACCGACTTCGCCAGTGAGTCGGAAACGCCGGCGAGCCCGAAGAGGTTGCTCACGCCCATCACCTGAAGCGCGGCCTGCACGAACGCGTCAGGCAGCCGGCCGAAGTTGCTCAAGGTGAAGGCCTTCGTCATCGGGCCGCCGAAGTTCACCGCGGCTTTGATGCGCGGCTCGACTTGCGGCAAACGCACCGCCCAGTAACCACCGAACGACAGACCCATGAAGCCGATGCGGGTGCTGTCGATGTCGGGCTCGGTGGCGAGCCGGTCGATGATGGCGGAGTACTCCTCGTGACCCTTCGCCGACAGCGGCCGCGGGTTCTGACCGGTGCCTGGCATGTCGACCAACACCAGCACCACGCCGTTGGCGACGCCGGAACCAGCGAGTGAGCCCTGGAGCAACAGCGCGAGCTCCTCCTTGTAGCCGTCGAGCCCGCCGCTCACGAGAATCACCGGCCGCTTCACGCCGTCACCCAGCGGCTTGCTGCGCACCACGTGCAGCGCGCCCATGGGGGCGGTGAAGTCGATCGGCTCGAAGGCGATGCCGCCCAGCGCCATGCCTTTGCTCGCGGTGCGCAGGGAGGCTTCGAAGGCCTCCTTCTTCAGCGGGGTCTTGGGGTTCGGGTAGTGCGCCACGATGTAGTACCGCGCGGCGTCTGCGTAGGCCTTGCCGGCCGCGGTGGGGTCAGTGCTCTCGAGCCCGGCAGCGATGGCCTCGAGCCTCTTGCCTTCATCGAGCCAGCGTTGCACCCAGACGTCGTCGAAGAACTCCGACATCGAGTGGGTGGTGTCGAGGGCCTGCGCGAGGAAGGTGGGCTCGATGCCCAGCCGTTGCCAGCGCGGGAGATCGACTCGCTGGAAGAAGGCCTTCTTGTCTCGCGTGGGCCCGGCGCCTGCACATGCCAACAGCGACATCGAGAGCAGCAACGCAAAGGCTCGCATCGCGGCATTGTCACACACCGTTTGAGTCGGGCCACTTCACCGTTCACTCCGCTCCTAAGGAACAGCCCCACCGTTCGCCCCGAGAGCAGTCGAGGGGCCACTTGCCGTGCGAGCCGAAGTACTCCCTCGACTGCTCTCGGGAGGACCGGTTCCTTCGGGTGTAATCGCCAGCGAAGCTGGTCCCCTGCTCGGGATGAGCGGTGAATGTCCGCGATCAACCTACGGCAGACAGACCCCAGACATGCCCTGCATCTCGCACTGGTAGCCCGCGCGGCAGATGTTGTTGGGGCAACCCGCGAGGCAGATGTTCACGATGTCGCCGCCTCCGGTCTCGGCTTCCACGCACACGCCGTTCATGGGGCACGGCTCGTTGTCGCAGGTGCGGCTGCAGTAACCGCCGGTGAAGCCTGTGGGCTGACCGCTGCTGAACTCGGGGATGCAGAAGCTCTGGCCATCGTTGCCGCAATTCGAGTCATCGGCGCAGGGTCCACCGATGGCGGAGACGAAGCCTGCATCGAAGGTGATCACCTCCTGGCAGCGGCCGCTCAGACAGCTCTCATCTTGTGAGCACGACCGGCAGGCGTCACCGAAGAGGCCGCAGGTGGTCTGACTCTGACGGCTCACCGGGACACAGCTCACGCCCACACAACAGCCCGAGGCGCAGGTCATGGCCCCGCAGCTCTGCCCGCCCCCACCGCCACCACCCATGCCCCCACCGGTCTGGCCACCGCCGCCACCGCCGATGCCGCCTCCCGTGGTCCCGCCGCCTCCACCCGTGCTTCCGCCGCCGGTGCCTCCGCCTGACCCCGCATCGCGGCTGAGCACGCAGTGAAAGTCGCTGGTGCACACGAAGCCGGCCGAACACGGGGTCTGAGGCCCGCACCAGCGATCGTCGACGGGCGACAGGCAGCCTGCGCCAGTGAGGAGAAAGAGGGCGGTGACGACGCGCTTCATGACGACTCCAGGTGCTGCTCTGCCGGCCAGAGGCGCAGCTTCACACAACCTGAGGTAGATCTCCGCTTCATGGCTGTCGAGACGCGAGTGGTCTTTGGTTCAGGGTTCGATGCGCTGTTCTCCAAAGACTTCCGAAACAGGGTGACCCCCCAGTTGGATCAGGCGTTGGTGGCCCTGGGCGTGCGCCTCGATCGCCCCTTCAACCCCGCCTATCCGGTGGAGACCTGGGCGTCGGTGCTCTCGCTCTCGGCCCACCATCTCTATGCCCAGGACTCGTTGCCCGAGGCCTACCGGAAGATGGGGCGCTCCACGGTGGTGGGGTTCGGAGAGACCTTCATCGGCAAGGCGCTCTTCCCCCTGCTGCGCCTCATCGGCCCGGTACGCGCGCTCGACCGCGCCGCGCGCAGCTACGCCTCGACGAACAACTACACCAAGGTGCTGCTCACGCAGATCGCCCCCACCTGCTTCGACTTCTTCTTGAACGAGAAGCACACCCTGCCCGAGTACGACATGGGCGTGGTCGAAGAGATGCTCACGCACCTCCACGTGCCTTCGCCGCGAGTGAGCCTGAAGGCGCAAGACGCCGAAGGGTTCACCATGCGGCTCGAGTGGACCGCTTGAGCAAGAAGGGCCGATTTCACCTGCCGCTCTTCGTGCAGGTGATCATCGGCGTCACCGGGGGCGCGCTGCTCGGCGTGGTGTTCGGCAAGGAGCCCTTCCTCTTCGGCGCAGGCAACGAACAACTGGGTGACCTGGGCCTGCTGGTCATCCGCCTGCTCAAGGCGCTGGCCGTGCCGCTGGTGCTCTTCGCGGTCCTCGACGCGTTCTTGACCACTCAGATCTCCGCGCGTGCGGGGCTCAAGCTGCTGCTCATCTGCGCGGTGAACGTCAGCGTGGCGTTCGGCATCGGGCTGACCTTGATGAACGTGCTGAAGCCGGGCATCGGTTCGCGCGCGCACTTCAAGAAGGTGCTGGAGGAAGGCAACGTGCCTCCGCTCCAGAGCAACCTGGCGCCCGACGCGCTCTCGCCCATCAAGGCGCTGCAGAGCTACGTGCCCGAGAGCCTGGTCGACCCGTTCGTGAAGAACAGCATCATCCCGGTGGTGCTGCTGGCGCTGCTGTTCGGCGCGGCGCTGCGCCGCTTGAAAGAGAACGCGCTCGACATTCATTCCATCGAGACGTTCGTGCACGGTGCGTATCAGGCGCTGGTGCTGGTGTTGGGTTGGGTGGTGATTACGGTGCCGTTCGCGGTGTTTGGTTTGGTGGCGCAGGTGGTGGGCCGCGCGGGTCTGGGCGTGTTCGCGACGCTCGCGCCGTTCTTAGGGGTCGTCTTGCTGGGCATGGGGCTGCACGCGTTTCTGTACTACCCGCCGGTGGCCTGGCTCATCGGCCGCCGCACGCCGCGCGAGTACATCGGCCAGGGGGCGGATGCGGTGCTCACCGGGTTGTCCACCAACAGCAGCCTCGCGTCGGTGCCGGTGACGTTGCAGTGCCTCACGGAGAAGCTGGGCGTCTCGCACGAGTCGGCCCGGCTGGCGGCGTGCGTGGGTACGAATCTCAACAACGACGGCATCACGCTCTAC
>JBKJSE010000460.1:0-11048 GCA_046595925.1 Archangium sp.
GAGGACCGGTGTGTTCCTTCGGTCGAAATCGCCAGCGAAGCTGGTTCCTTGCTCGGGAGGACCGGTGTGTTCCTTCGGTCGAAATCGCCAGCGAAGCTGGTTCCTTGCTCGGGGGGACCGGTGGGGGCCCTCTTTCAACACTCTCCCGAAGGGAGAGGGAGAACATCAGAGTTCGTCTTCGCGTTTGGCGAGCAGCTTCACGTCCTGCTTCGAAAGCTCGAGCTTCGCAAAGAGATCCGGACGGCGCGCCTTGGTGAGCTGCAACGAATGCCACCTGCGCCACTTCGCGATCTTCGCGTGATCTCCGCCCTGGAGAATCGCGGGCACCGTCAGGCCACGCCACTCAGGCGGCCGCGTGTAGTGCGGGTGCTCGAGCGATCCCGACTCGAAGCTCTCTGTCACCGCTGAGTCCGCGTTGCCCAGGACACCGGGAATCAAACGCGCCACCGCGTCGACCACGATCAGCGCCCCCAACTCACCGCCGGTCAGCACGAAGTCGCCCAACGAGAGCTCTTCATCGATCGCGCTCAACGCGCGCTCATCGACGCCCTCATACCGCCCACACACGAGGATCACCGACCCAGCCGCCGCCAGCACCCGCGCCTTCTGCTGATTGAACGTGGGCCCGCGAGGACTGAGCAGGATCACCTTCGCAGCAGGCAACCGCACCTTCGCAGCTTCGATCGCGCCCACCAGCGGCTCGACCTTCATCACCATGCCCGCGCCACCGCCGTACGGCGCATCGTCGGTCACCCGATGTTTGCCCGGCGCGAAGTCGCGAATGTCGGTGGTGGTGATCGACAGCAGGCCCTTCACCGCCGCCTTGCCGAGGATCGACTCGGCTGCGTACCCGGTGATCATCCCGGGGAAGAGCGTGAGGATCTCAGCGCTGAACATCACTCGTCGTACGTCAGCGGGATCACCGTCACCCGGCCTGCAGGCAGGTCGACCTTCGGCACGAACTCTTCGGCGAACGGCACCAGCAGCTCTTCCTTGCCATCGCGGATGCAGAGGTTGGGCACCGGGCCCGTGCTCCACACTTCTTCGATCACGCCGAGGCGCTTGCCTTCAGGCGTGAACGCTTCGAGCCCGACCAGGTCCCCATGGAAGAACTCGCCCTCAGCAGGCGGCTCGAGATCTTCGCGGCGCACGTGCACGGCCGAACCGACCAGCAGATCCGCGTCGACCTTCCGCACGATCCCCTTGAGCTTGAGCAACAGGTCGCTGCCCGGAGACTCTCCAGCCGAGGTGATGTCGAATTCCTTCGTCTCGCCGGTGCGGGTCACGAGCGTGATGCGCTCGACTTCTTCCAGCACCGCCGACGACGGGTCGAACGTCTTGAGGATCACCTCACCGGCCAGACCATGCGCGCGGGAGATGTATCCGATGTGAAGGAGCTCCTTCACGAGGGCGCCGGAGCGGCCGGTTTGCGATCGTCGATGATCTCCAGCCGCGCCTTCTCACCCTTCTTCTGGGCTGCGTGCTGGAGCACCGTTCGAAGCGCGTTCACCGTGCGCCCATCGCGGCCGATGACCTTGCCTACGTCAACCGGCGCGACCTTGAGTTCATACAAGACGGCGCCGTCTGCCGGCGTCACCTTGAGCTCGACTGCCTCGGGCTGATCGACCAGCGCGCGGGCCAGGTACTCGACGAGCTGCTTCACGTGGGGCTTTTACGCCTTGGGCGCGGACTTCTTGGTCGCCTTGTACAGGCACGACACGGTGTCGGAGGGCTTCGCGCCGACCTTCGTCCAGTGCGCCCAGCGATCCTCGTTCACCTGGAACTTCGCAGGCTCGTGGTTCGGATCGTACGAGCCGATGTTCTCGATGAAGCGGCCATCGCGGGGCATGCGGCTGTCAGCGGCGACGACGTGGTAAAAGGGGCGCTTCGTGGCACCAGCGCGGGCAAGACGGAGGACGACGGCCATGGTGTTGAACCTCAGAAAAGAAGTGTGAGACGGGCGTCCTTACCGTCAAAGTGCCCGAAATGTCAAGGATCGGCGTTCGCCGGGCGCAACGGCCTGAGCGGGACAAAGGTCCTGTCATTTTCAGTGTTTGCGAGCTGCCCACAGGCCGCTGAAATGTCCCGGCCGCGGTTGGCGCGAATGAAAGCAGCCACTCCGGCGAGGTCCAGCGCATGGCGAAAGCGCTCGGCCCGGTCGTTCACCGTCGAGTGAAAACCCAGCCCCGGGTTCTCGTTGTACTGAATCAGGTTCACCTTGGCCGGCACGTCGCGCAGCAACACCGCCAGGCGGGCCGCGTCGTCATCGGTGTCGTTCACCCCGTCCATCAAGACGTACTCGAAGGTGATGCGCCGGCCCTGCTTCAGGGGGAACTTGCGGCAGGCCTCCATCAAGTCTGCGATCTTCCACTTCTTGTTCACCGGCATGATCCGGTCGCGGACTTCGTCGTTGCTGGCGTTGAGCGAGATCGCCAGCTTCACGTTCGTCTCGGCGCCGAAGCGTTCGATCATCGGCACCAGACCCACGGTCGAGACCGTGATGTGGCGTGAGCTGAAGTTCGGCCCGTCTTCGTGCTGCAGCAGCGCGAGTGAGATCTTCAGGTTCTCGAAGTTGTGCAGCGGCTCGCCCATGCCCATGAACACCAGGTTGGTCAGCGGGCGCAGCGCCTGCGGGCCGGTGGTCTTCTCGAGCGCGCGCACCTCGCGATTGACGGCGTGCACCTGGCCCACGATCTCCGCGGGCGTCAGGTTGCGCATCAGGCCCAGGGTGGCGGTCGCGCAGAAGCGGCAGCCCATGGCGCACCCGACCTGCGTCGAGACACACAGCGTGCGGCGCTCGGGAGAAGGCATGTAGACCGACTCGATCAGCTTCCCGTCGTGCGTCTTGAACCGGTACTTGATGGTGCCGTCGATCGAGCGCTGCTCGAGATCTTTGGTCACCACCACCAGCTCGGCGCGTTCGGTCAGCTGCGCGCGCAAGCTCTTGGAGAGATCGGTCATCTCCTCGAACGAGCTGGCGCCGCGTTGATGGATCCACCGGAAGAGCTGCTTGGCGCGAAACGGCTTCTCGCCCAGGGTCTGGGTCACGAAGTCCGTCAGGGCCTCGTAGGAAAGACTGGCGAGATCGACACGTTCCGACGGCATGCGTGAGGCTGTATCAGCCCCAAAACACAACGGCCACCCCCGACGGTGCCGGGGATGGCCGTGCTTCGACTCCGCTCAGCATGAACGGGGGGGCGGGCTCAGTAGCTGGTGAGCTCGGTCGCGCGGAAGAAGTACGAGATCTCGTTCTTGGCGTTCTCGAGGCTGTCCGAGCCGTGCACGGTGTTCGCGTCGATCGACTTCGCGAAGTCAGCGCGGATGGTGCCCTTGTCGGCCTTCTTGGGGTCCGTGGCGCCCATGAGGTCACGGTTCGCCTGCATCGCGTTCTCGCCCTCGAGGCACATCAGGACGACCGGGCCCGAGATCATGAACGAGACGAGGTCCTTGAAGAAGGGGCGCGCCGCGTGCACGGCGTAGAAGCCTTCGGCCTCACGCTGCGACAGGTGCTGCAGGCGGATCGCGACGGGCTTGAGGCCCTTCTCCTCGAAGCGCGAGATGATCTTGCCGATGACGCCGCTCTTGAGCGCGTCGGGCTTGAGGATGGACAGCGTACGTTCGATCGCCATGGGGTGTTTTCTCCAGTGAAGGACAGCGTTTGCGGCGCGGCTACACGACGCACCGCGTGAAGGCAAAGGCTTTTGCGGTTCGAGGGCTGAGTGCTACGGCGCGGGGAATGAACAAGCGCTTCCAGGAGCACCTGCAAGGGCAGCTCGCCTCGATCCGCGAGCAGGGCCTCTACAAGAACGAGCGCGTCATCACCTCGCCGCAGCGCGCGCACATCACCGTCAACGGCCACGAGGTGCTGAACTTCTGCGCCAACAACTACCTCGGCCTGGGTGACTCGCCCGAGCTCATCGCCGCCGCCAAGAAGGGCCTCGATCAGAGCGGCTTCGGCATGGCCTCGGTGCGCTTCATCTGCGGCACCCAGGACGTGCACAAGACCCTCGAGGCGCGCCTCACGAAGTTCCTGGGCACCGAAGACACCATTCTCTTTTCGAGCTGCTGGGACGCGAACGGCGGCGTGTTCGAGATCGTGCTCGGCGAAGAAGACGCGGTGTTGAGCGACGCGCTCAACCACGCCTCGATCATCGACGGCATTCGTCTCTGCAAGGCCCAGCGGTTCCGCTACGCGAACAACGATCTGAAGGAGCTCGAGGCGCGGCTGATCGAAGCGAAAGACTCGCGCTTCAAGCTCATCGTCACCGACGGCGTCTTCTCGATGGACGGCGTCATCGCCGACCTCGCGGGCATCTGCGCGCTGGCCGACACGTACGACGCGCTGGTGATGGTCGACGACTCGCACGCGGTGGGCTTCACCGGCGAGGCGGGTCGCGGCAGCCACGAGCTGCGCGGCGTGATGGGCCGCGTCGACATTCTCACGGGCACGCTGGGCAAGGCGCTGGGTGGCGCCTCGGGCGGGTACCTCTCGGGCCGCAAGGAGATCGTCGAGCTGCTCCGGCAGCGCGCGCGGCCCTACCTCTTCTCGAACACCCTGATGCCCGCCATCGCGCACGCGACCATCGCGTGTCTCGATCTGCTCGAGAACGGCGACTCGGCGCGCGTGAAGCTCAAGCAGAACGCCGCCTACTTCCGCGCCCAGATGAGCGCGCTCGGCTTCACGCTGGCCGGTGAAGGCCACCCGATCATTCCGGTGATGCTCGGCGACGCGAAGCTCGCGGGCACCTTCGCCGACGAGATGCTCAAAGAGGGCATCTACGTGGTCGGCTTCTTCTTCCCCGTCGTTCCTCAGGGGAAAGCACGCATTCGCACTCAGATGTCGGCGGCACACACCAAAGAAGATCTCGATCGCGCGATCGCTGCCTTCGCGAAGGTCGGTAAGAACCTGGGAGTCATTGCATGAGAGCACTCGTCAAGTCGCGTCGTGAGCCGGGCCTGTGGATGGAAGACGTCGCCAAGCCCGCGGTGGGCCCCAACGACGTGCTGGTCAAGGTGCAGAAGACCGGCATCTGCGGCACCGACATCCACATCTACAATTGGGATGAGTGGAGCCAGAAGACCATCAACACCCCCATGCACATCGGCCACGAGTTCATGGGCGTGGTGGCTGACGTGGGCAGCGAGGTCACCGGCTTCAAGGCGGGAGATCGCGTGTCGGGCGAGGGGCACATCACCTGCGGCAACTGCCGCAACTGCCGCGCCGGCAAGCGTCACCTCTGCCGCAACACGGTCGGCCTGGGCGTCAACCGCATCGGCTGCTTCGCCGAGTTCGTCTCGATCCCCGCGTTCAACATCTTCCGCATTCCCGAAGGCATCCCTGACGAGATCGCCGCCTTCTTCGATCCGCTCGGGAACGCCGTGCACACCGCGCTCTCGTTCGACCTGGTCGGCGAAGACGTGTTGATCACCGGCGCTGGGCCCATCGGCGTGATGGCCGCGGCGATCTGCCGGCACGTGGGCGCACGGCACGTGGTGCTCACCGACGTGAACGACTACCGGCTCGACCTCGGCAAGAAGCTGGGTGCCACCCGGGTGGTGAACGTGGCGAAGGAAGAGCTGCCCGCGGTGATGAAGGAGCTCGGCATGACCGAAGGCTTCGACGTCGGCCTCGAGATGAGCGGCAACGGCGCTGCCTTCAAGCAGATGTTCAAGAACATGAACCACGGCGGGCGCGTGGCGATCCTGGGCATTCCTTCAGGCGAGGTCTCGATCGACTGGAGCCAGGTCATCTTCAAGGGCCTCGTGCTCAAGGGCATCTACGGCCGCGAGATGTTCGAGACCTGGTACAAGATGACCGCGATGCTGCAGAGCGGGCTCGACATCTCAGCCGCCGTCACGCACCGCTACCCCGCCGCCCAGTTCAAGGAAGCCTTCGAGGTCATGCGCACCGGGCAGAGCGGGAAAGTGGTGCTCGATTGGGCAGCGTGAAGAAGAAGTTCGAGGCGGTGCCCAGAGCCGGCAAGACGGCCGCGGCCGCCGCTTCTGCTTTGGTTCCGAAGAAGGCGAAGGTGAAGGCGCCCGGCAAGAAGATCTTCCTGGCGATGGCCGGCAACATCGGTGCGGGCAAGACCACCGCGGCCAAGATGGTCAGCCAGAAGTTCGGGTTCGAGCTCTTCGACGAGCCGGTGATCGATAACCGGTTCCTCAAGAACTACTACGCCGACATGAAGCGCTGGAGCTTCACGCTGCAGCTCGAGTTCCTCATTCACCGCGTGCAGCACCACGAGCTCATTCACCAGGTGCCCAAGAGCTGCATCCAGGATCGCACGCTCTACGAAGACCCTGAGATCTTCGCGAAGTATCTGCACGGCCTGGGCAACATGACCGACGCCGAGCTCGAGCTCTACTTCGACTACTTCAAGCGCCTGACCCGCAACGTCGCGCAGCCCGACAAGGTGATCTGCTTCGACGTGCCGAAGGTCGACGTGCTGCTCTCGCGCATCAAGGTGCGCGGGCGCGAAGAAGAGAAGGGCATTCAGACCGACTTCTTGCGCGGCTTGAACGGCTACTACGCGACGTTCCCCATGGTGCTCGCGGGCAAGTACGGCGTCGACGTGCTCACGCTCGACGTGACCAACCTCGACATTCGCACGGGCCCTGGCCGCGCCCAGTTCCTCGATCAGGTCAGCACGTTCCTCTCGAAATGATGATCACCGGTCCTCGCAGGGGTGCTGATTCGGTCGTCGAGATGACGCAGCTGCTGCTGCCCGGTGATGCCAACGCGCTGGGCGCGGCGTTCGGTGGCTCGGTGATGGGGTGGATCGACATCTGCGCGGCCGTGTCTGCGCAGCGACACTCGCGGCAACAGGTCGTGACTGCCTCGATGGACGACCTGCACTTTCACGCGCCGATCAAGATTGGCTTCCAGGTGATCTTGCGCGCGCGCGTGGTCGCAGCCTTCAGGACGTCGATGGAGGTCGGCGTCACGGTGCACGCAGAGAACCCGCTCACCGGCGAGCGGCAGTTGACCACCAGCGCACTGCTCACCTTCGTGGCGCTCGATTCAGACGGCAAGAAGCTGCCCGTGCCCGCGCTGGCGATCGACGACGAACTCGAGAGGCTCGCGGCTGAAGAGGCCACGGCGCGCCGGGTCGAACGTCTCGCCCGCAAGGACAAGGGCGGGGCCTGGCTCAAGCTGCTCGAAAAGTGATCTCCCTCTCCCTGCGCCAGCAAGGGTCGGGGTGAGGGGCGATTCACGGAACGATCATGCGAGCCATCGCCTTCGGATTCTTCACACCCTGAGCAGTCATCCAAGCGGTAGCCGCCCGGACGTTGGCAGCACCGACATCGCCACCCTGCACTTCCCCCAACCGCAACCGCGTCGCGGCCGAGAAGAGCGCCATCTCGTTTTCATCGAACAGCTCGATCGCGCGACGAAGCCCTGCCTCATTCCGCGAGACGAGCCCCCGAATCATCGCGGCCAGCGCAGTCGCCCAGCCGACGTCTTCGTCTTCGAGCTTCTCTGCGTGACGCAGCGCCTCATCACCCCGCCCCAACGAGATCAGCACCCGCGCGATCAGCGACCGAGCCTCGACGCGCACGTTCTGAATCTGGAGCAACTGCGAGTCACCCAGCGATCGCCAGCACGCCTCCATGCGCTGCAAGCTTCCGCTCGTCTCACCCAGATACAGATCGATCATCGTCTCGGACAGCGCGGCCCAGTAGTGCTGAAAATGAAAGCTGCGAGTCGACCAGCTCGCCATCGCGCTCTCCACCGCCGCCCGAGCACCCACCGCATCATCGGCCGCGAGCAACGCGACGTTCGCCAGTCCGCACCGAAGCCCGGTCACCGCGTACCGATCGCCCCGCTGCTCCGCTTCCCGGGTCAACGCGGGGATGCGCACCGACAAGCCCGCGAGGTCACCCAGATAGAACAGCGACCACACCGAGAAGAGCCGCGAGTTGGCCGCTTCCCAGCTCACCATCGAGCCCACTTCCGCGAACCGCCGTTCAGCTTGCGCCGTGAGCGCACCCGCCTCGCGCCATTGGCCGACCAGGAAGCGCGTCAGCCCTGCGCAGAAGTCCACCAGCCCGATGAGCGCACTGTCATTCATCCGCTCGGCCAGCGCACGCGACTTTGAGATCAACCGCGCAGCACGCTTCTCAGCCTTCACGCCCCCGGTCGCGACGAACGCCGCTTCAGCCGCCAACGCCCGCGCGACCCGGTGCGGCTCACCTGCATCGAGCGCGAGCAACAGCTGGCGTGACTGAAAGCTCGCGCCCCGAATCGTGTCGACCATCGACAAGCCCATCGAGACCGACCAGCACGCGTCGATGCGCTGCAACACGACCGGGTCGACCCGCGCGGCAGGGGTCTCCACGAACGAGAGCCCCCGCAGCCACAAATGAAGCCGTCGAACCCCGAGCGCCAACAGGGCGCGGCGCGGCGTGCGCGCCAACGTCATGCCGAGCGCGCTGAGCACCTGATTGACCACCGCCAGGCCCGCATCGATGTGACCGCTGCGCAGCAACTGCTCGGCCGCGCGCCTTCGCATCTCGAGCGACTGCTGCAGGGGCACCGGCGAGTCGCCTGGCTCGGTGAGCGCGAGCTCGTAGGCCCGCGCTGAGGTTGCGCCCCGCCCTGCGCTGGCCCACGCATCGGCCAGCGCCACCCTCACCTCACGACGCCGCCGATCGCCCCCCGTCATCAACTCGAGCGAGCGTTCGAACAACACCGCCGCACGCTCGAACGCGAGCTGAATGACCGCGCGCCGTGCCGCCTCGAGGGTCGCGTCGGCCGCCCGCTCCACCAGGCCCGCTGCGCCGAGGTGCCAGGCGATCACGTCGACATCGCCGGTGTCTTTCAGCCCATCGGCCAGCCGAGCATGCAGATCACGCGTGCGCTCTGGATCGAGCGCCTTGACCACCGTCTCGCGAATTCGATCGTGCCAGGCCTCGACCCGATCGTCGTGGACACCGCGGATCAGGTGGGCGGCCTTGAGCAGGCTCACCGTCTCCACGTCGGACCCTTCGAGGCCGGCGATGGTCGAGGCGATCTTCTCCGAGATGGGAGCGCCCGCGAGCGCGACGACATCGAGCAGCTTGCGCGCAGGGGCCGCGAGCGTCGCGAGGCGCGAGAGCACCACGTCTTCCAGCCGCACCTCTCCTGAGACCACGGCGAGCTGTTGGAGCAGAAACGGATTGCCGCCCGACTCCTTCGCGATCACCGCGGCGCGGCTCGGGTCATCGAGGCTCTGCCGCGCGAGGCGATCTGACTCGGCGCCGGTCAGAGGCTCGAGCCGCAGCTCGGTGGCGGGCAGGCTGAGCCCCTGCAGTGGGGTCGCCTCGGTGCGCGCGACGATCAGCAACAGCACCGAGGGCGCATCGGGCGTGCGCAACACGTCATCGAGCACCTGCGCGCTGTCTGCATCGCCCCACTGGGCGTCGTCGATCACCAGCACCACCGATGATCGATCGCTCATGCGCCCGAGCAGCTCGCGAAGGCCCTGCACCGCGCGGCGGCGAAGTTCCTGAGCTTCCTTCACTTCACGGACGGGCGCCGTGCGGAACGCGGAGACCCGGCCCAGCACGGGGAACATGCGCGTGAGCGCGGCCGCGTCGCGGGGAAGTACGGCGTCGACCTTCTCGGGTGGCAGCTCGCCCAGGTGGCGGGCCAACGCGTCCATCACGCTGTCGAGCGCCTTGAAGGGCACCGACTCGCGCTCGTAGCAGCGACCCTGCAGCACCACGGCGTCGACGTCTTCCACGAAGCGACGAACGAGCGCCGACTTGCCGATGCCCGAGGTGCCGAAGAGCCGCACGTACTTCGGCTCGCCGCGGCGACTGGCCTCGAGCGCGTCACGCAGCGCTGCCAGCTCGCGTTCGCGGCCAATGAAGTCGGTGTCGAACTTCGGCGCGGGGGGGGGCGTGGAGGCCGCTCCGAAGATCTTCAGCAGGTCTGAAGCGATCGGGCGCTCTGCGGGTTCCTGCTTGAGCAACTGCACGCACAGCGCCTCGAGCTCGGGTGGACTGGAGACGACCAGGTCACGGGGTGACGGCGCGGGTCTGCGTTGCTTCTCGAGCAGCACCTGCACCGCGAGCCCATCGAACGGAACCCGGCCCGTGAGCGCCTGAAAGAGCATCACGCCTACCGCGTACCAATCGGCCGCGGGGCCCACGATGCCCGAGCCCGCCTGCTCAGGCGCCATGTACGCGGCGGTGCCGACGATCGAGCTTCCGCGTTCTTCGGAGATGCTCTGCACGCCCTCGAGCTCGAGCACGAGGCCGAAGTCGAGCACCACCACCTTGCCCTCGCGCGTCACCAGCACGTTCGACGGCTTCAGATCGCGGTGTAGCCGCCCCTGGGCATGGAGAAAGGCGATGCCGGTGATGAGCTGGCGAAACGCGTCGCGCAAGCGGGCGAGATCAACCCCGCCCATGGGCGCGTCTCTGCGTACGGTTTGATCCAGCGCGGCGGTGGGCACGTCTTTCTGCGCGACGTCACCGGGCCGCACCCAGGTCAGAAAATCGACGCCCTCGACCAGCGCGAGCGTGAAGAACCACGCATCACCTTCCGCCGAGAGCTCGTACAGCGAGACCAGGTTCGGGTGGCGCACGTCGGCCAGCGCACGGAACTCGCGTTTGAGGCGAACGAGGGACTCAGCGTCGTGTCGCTGGAGCACCTTGAGCGCGACGCGGCGACCGTCCTTCTCGCGATCGATCGCCTCGTAGACGACGCCCATGCCGCCGGCGCCGAGCTCCCTGACGATCTCGTAGCGAGCGGTGCCGCGGAAGGGTTGCACTCAGGAGACCTGGCGGCGGAGACAGGAATTGAGCACCCCACCGGTCCCCCCGAGAGGGTTGGCCGAAATAGAAATTGAGAACCCCACCGGTCCCCCCGAGCCCAGTCGAGGGGGCACTCGCCGAGCGAAACAAACGTAATCCCTCGACTGCTCTCCTAAGGAACAGCTCCGTTCCCCCCGAGCGAAGTCGAGGGGTGACCTGCCGCGCGAGGCAGAAGTACTCCCTCGACTCCGCTCGGGAGGACCGGTGTGTTCATTCGGTCGAAATCGCCAGCGAAGCTGGTT
>JBKJSE010000317.1:0-11345 GCA_046595925.1 Archangium sp.
CGAGCAAGGAACCAGCTTCGCTGGCGATTTCGACCGAAGGAACACACCGGTCCTCCCGAGCGGAGTCGAGGGAGTACTTCTGCCTCGCGCGGCAGGTCACCCCTCGACTTCGCTCGAGGGGAACGGTGCTGTTCCTTAGGAGCAGCGTCGAGGGACTACCGCTGCCTCGCGGGGCAAGTGCCCCCTCGACTGGGCTCGGGGAGACAGGTGGGGTTCTCAATTCCTATTTCGGCCAACCCTCTCGGGTCGAACGGTGGGCGTCCTGCATTTCGCCTCTGGCCACTGCTGTTCCTCGCAGTGAGTTGTGCCGGCCGCCCGGGTGTCCCCGCGACGCCCACCGTGGTGGTCACCTCGCTCGAGCTCGATTTTCCGGAACGTGATCGCGGCGCCCTCTCGTTTTCGCTGCGGCTGCCCGACGCACCCCCGCCGTTCTGCGAGGTCTCGTGGGAGCTCTTTCTCGACGGTGCGCGGTTCGCCGCCGGCATCGAAGGCGACGTGGCCGCGACGAACGGCCTGCTGCAGCTCGAGACAGACCTCGCCTCACGGCACCTCGTCTGGCGCGAAGGCGATGGCTGGCTCGACGTGGTGCTGCAAGGTGAGGTGGATTTGCGCGACGGTGGTGAGCGGCTGCGCTTTCGCGACCGGCGCGAGGTCCTGGTGCACGGCCGCCCCCAACTGAACGTCCCCCGCGACTGAAGAGGACCTGATGAAGCCCGCCTTCAAGAAGGCCTTCGGGGTCTGATGCCCCGGGGTTTCGGGGAGTACGGGTGTTGGCCCTCTTCGTGCTTCTGGTGGTGAACACCACTCGAGGAGAGCCCCATGTTCCTGGCCGCGGAGAAGTGGCGCCGCAGCCTCACGCAGGTGGCGCTGGTCGCGATTTCTGGAAGCGCAGCGAGCCTCCTGCTCGAGCTGTCGAACCGTCACGGCGTGACTGAGATCGTCGGCTGGTCGACGCGCGCTCCGCTGGAAGCCACCTGCAACGCCATGTTTGCGGTGTTGATTGCATGGGCTGCGCTGGCGATCACGGGGAGGGTGGTGGCTTCGCTCCTTCTTTCAGTGGCGGTGTTCGGCCTTCTCGGCGCGCTGCACGCGACCAAGCTCCAGATTCTCGGCAAGCCGCTCTTCCCGTGGGACCTGGTGCTGCAGTACCGCGAGGCGCTCGCGCTGTTTCCCCAGATGACGGCCTCGGTGTCGGGGCGCCTGGGCACGCTGTTGGGTTTGCTCGTGCTGGTGAGCATCGTGTGGGCCGCGCGACGTGATCGCAGCCCGCTGCCCTGGTTGGTGCGAGGCACGCTGGGCTGCGTGGTGGCGCTGTCGTGTTGGGCGATCTTCCCCCGGGTGGACCAGACGCTGGGCCGCGTCGGCATTCACCACACGCGCTGGCAGCAGTCTGAGAGCTACCGCACCAACGGGCTGCTGCTGGGCATCGCGCTCAACGCGAACACCGCGGTGGTCAACGCGCCCGACGGCTACGGCGCGACCTCGGTCGAAGCGGCGGTGGGCGATCTTCCGGGGGCGGGTGCGCCGGTCTCCGATGAACGGCCCACGGTGATCGTGGTGATGAGCGAGTCGTTCTTCGACGCCACGCGCCTGCCGAAGGTGAAGTTCGTCGACGACCCGATCCCGAACCTGCGCGCGCTCCAGGCGAAGCACACCTCGGGCACGCTGTTTTCGCCCGTGTTCGGTGGCGGTACGGCGAACACCGAGTTCGAGGTGCTCACCGGCCACTCGATGCGTTTTCTGCCCGAGGGCTCGGTGCCGTATCAGCAGTACCTGCGCCGCAAACACCCGTCGCTCGCGTCGCTCTACGCAGCGCAAGGCTACGAGACGGTGGCGGTGCACACCTTTCACCGGTGGTTCTGGGAGCGCGATCAGGTCTATCGCCACCTCGGCTTTCAGCGCTTCGTCGGCCTCGAGGACATGCCCAAGCCGGTGCTGGCCGGCAGCTATCCGTCAGACTCGATGCTCACCACGCAGCTCATCAAGCAGTTCGAGGTGCGCACGCGGCCGCTGTTCCTCTTCGGCATCAGCATGGAAGCGCATGGCCCGTATCAGGCCGATCGCTACCCGAAGCAGACGGTGCGCTTCGAGAGCCAGCTCGACCCGGAAGCGAGGGCGCAGCTGGTCACCTACCTCGAGGCTTCTCACCACGCGGACCGTGAGCTCGGAGCGCTGGTGCGCTATTTCTCGCGCGTGAAGACGCCGGTCTTCATCGTGTTCTTCGGTGATCATCTGCCCAGCCTGCCGCGCGTCTTCGAGCAGACCGGCGCGATCGGCTCGTTGAAGGAGCTCAGCCTCGAGCAGCGCGCGTTCCTGCATCAGGTGCCGCTGCTGATCTGGTCGAATACGCAGACCGAGCCGAAGAAGCTGCCCGCGATGAGCACCTCGTTCCTGGGGCCGGTGGTGCTGGAGGCGACGGGTACGCCGGGTTCCCGCTACACCGAGTTCCTCACCGAAGTGCGCCAGGCGCTGCCGGTGATGTTGCCGGGGCTGGTCAGAGATCCCAGGGGCGTGCTGTCCGCCGATCCGCCCGAGGCGCTCAAGGGGCTCGAGCGCGCGTGGTGGACGCTCGAGTACGACCAGCTCTTCGGCGCGCAATATCTGGGGCGCGATAAGAGCTGAGCCTCCGCTCTCCCTCGGGAGAGCGTTGGGGCGAAATGCGGAATTGAGAACCCCACCGTTCCCCCCGAGCGAAGTCGAGGGGTCACTTGCTCACGCGATGCAGAGGTAATCCCTCGACTCCTTAAGGAACAGCACCGTTCCCCCCGACCGAGCGAAGTCGAGGGGTCACCTGCCGCGCGAAGCCGAAGTACTCCCTCGACTCCGCTCGGGAGGAACGGTGTGTTCCTTCGGACGAAATCGCCGGCGAAGCCGGTCCCCTGCTCGGGAGGAACCGTGCGTGAGATCCCTTTTCCCTTCTCCGCCTTCGGGTGTTCAAGTCGCGCTTTGCGGAAAAGCACGCCACCGTGGTTGCGGGTCGGAGCGGTGACCCTCGGGGCCAGCGTCGCCAGCGTGCTGTTGGAGCTCCTCAACGGGCGAACTGCCAGCGCGCTGATCACCTGGCTGGGCACGTTCCCGGCGCAGGCGCTCTTCAATGCCCTCTTCGCCGTGTTGTTCGCGTTCGGGGTGCTCGCCTTGACCGGTCGCGCGGTGATTTCCCTGCTGATCTCGGCGGGGGTGCTGGGGCTGCTGGGCGCGATTCACTCGACCAAGGTGGCGGTGCTGGGCAAGCCCCTCTTCCCGTGGGACGTGGTGCTGCAGTACCGCGAGGCGATCGCGGTGTTGCCGCAGATGCGCGGCGCAGGCTGGTTCGCCGTGGTGGCCGTGCTGGTGGCCTTCGGGCTGGTGGCTGCCGCGCGGTGGGAGCGCACGTCGCTCCAGTGGCAGTGGAGGGGTGGGCTGCTGGCCCTGGTGGCGCTCACCTGCTGGGCGATCTTCCCCCGCGTCGATCAGGTGCTCTCGCGCGTCGGCGGCACGCACCTCTTCTGGGAACAGGCCTCGAACTACCGCATCAACGGGTTGCTGCTCGGCCTCGCGCTCAACGCGAACAGCGCGACCGTGCGTGCTCCGGCTGGCTACGACTCGAAGACGGTGAAGGCGGCGTTGGGAAAGCCGGTGGTGGTGGTGACCTCTCCGAGTGGTGATCACCCGACGGTCATCGTGGTGATGAGCGAGTCGTTCTTCGACCCGACGCGCTTGCCGCTGGTGAAGTTCGTCGACGATCCGCTCCCGAACCTGCACCGCCTGCAGCAGGAGCACCTGTCGGGCACGCTCTTTCCACCGGTCTTCGGTGGAGGCACGGCGAACACCGAGTTCGAAGTGCTGACGGGCCACTCGATGCGGTTTCTTCCCGCGGGCTCGGTGCCCTACCAGCAGTACCTGCGGCGCCGGCACCCTTCGCTGGCGAGTCTGTATGCCGCGCAGGGCTACGAGACCGTCGCGGTGCACACGTACCATCGCTGGTTCTGGGAAAGGGAGCAGGTCTACGGCTACCTCGGCTTCCAACGCTTCGTGGGCCTGGAAGACATGCCCACCGCGGTGCTCGATGGCCCGTGGCCGTCAGATGCGGTGCTGACCTCTCAGCTCATCGAACAGTTCGAGGCGCGGAAGGGGCCCCTGTTCATGTTCGGCGTGAGCATGGAGGCACATGGCCCGTACCTCGCCGATCGCTACGCCGAGGAGACCATTCGCTTCGAGAGCGAGCTCGACGAGGCCGCGCGGCGTCAGCTCGCCGGCTACGTGCAGTCGGCCAACCACGCTGACCGCGAGCTCGGTGCGTTGGTGGAATATTTCTCGAACGTGAAGACGCCGGTGTTCATCGTGTTCTTCGGCGACCACCTGCCGAGCCTTCCGCTGGTGTTCGCGCAGACGGGCGTCATCGGCAATCTCGACAGCCCAGATCTCAAGCAGAAGGACTTCCTGCATCAGGTGCCGTTGTTGATCTGGACGAACACGCCGACGGCTCCGAAGGCGTTGGGCTCGCTCAGCTCGTCGTTCTTGAGCCCGCTGTTGCTCGAGCTGACTGGCACGCCGGGTTCCCGCTACACCGACTTCTTGAGCGGCGTGCACCGCGCGTTGCCCGTGATGGTGCCGGGTCTCGTGTCAGACGCGGAAGGCGTGTTGTCCGACAATCCACCCGACTCATTGCAGCCCCTCGAGCAGGCCTGGTGGACGCTCGAGTACGACCAGCTCTTCGGCGAGCAGTACCTCGAACGCGAAGAAGGCTGACAGCTCAGGGCACCTGCGGAGCTGCGCACACCAGGCCGAGGTGCGTGAGCGTGGTGTAGCCGTTGGACTGCGCCGTCAGCTTCGATTTCACGCCCACCGCCACCTGCCCCGCGGGGCAGACGGTGAGTTTGTCGGGAGTCACCGAGGTCCCCAGACGCGCCGCCTGCGTCGACGGCTCGACCGAGACAGTCCACGCGGGCGTGGCGCTCGGCGCGGTGAGGGGCGCACAGTTCATCGTCAGCGCGATGAGGGAGCTCGAGCTCGTGTACATCTCGAACTGCGTGACCGCCGCGTTCGAGGGGCAGCTCACGGCGAAGCGGGGTGCAATCATGCCGTGGTACCCGAGCGGAAGCGCCGGCGAGACCGCGACCCGCAACGGCAGGTCGAAGAACGGCGTGCCGCACTCGACGGCGAACGAGCGCCACTGACTCTCGAGCTGGATGCCGGTCACCATCTGGCCCGTTGGACACAGGTCTCGATAATCGGTGGAGGTACCGGTGGTTCCGATCACCGGTGTGTCGGTGGTCGAACCGAAGGAGATGGTGGGCACGGTGAAGCGCAACGCCGGCGTGATGCAGCGCATCCCGTAGGCGAAGAGGTACTGGCCGCCATACGTGACTTCACCGGCGCCCACCGCGCCTGCCGCGCAAGCGACGCCCGTGTTGGACGCGGGGGACGTCGTGTACGGGAAACGAGCGAGGTCGTGCGGCGTGCCGGTCACCATGCTGAAGCCGGTGTTCGCGTCGAACTGCACCGAGATGGGCGCACAACGCACGGTCATCGACTGCAGATCGACACCGGTGGCGAGCGCCATGCCGACGACCACTTCGTTCGCGGGACACACGCGGGCGTCGGGGCTGACGGAAGGCAACGTGGTGGTGAGCACGTAGCCGGTCGGGCCCGGACCACCGAGCGTCAACTCGGAGCAGACCGATGTGGCGTAGGTGATCTTGGAGATGCTGTTGACGCCGAAGGAGTACCCGATGCTCACCTGATTCTGCGGGCACGGCTGAAGGTGCGGGGTGGCGCCGGTGTCACCGACGGCCTGGGTCCCTTGCGGCTCGAACGTCACGGTTCCGATGGGGCGTTCGCTGCAGCGGAAGGCGCCGGGCGTGTTGGTGCAGAAGGCGGTGGCCCCGCAGCCTGCATCCGCGAGCGTGGTGCACTCGTCGAGGTCCACGCAGCCCGTGACGCCATCACCGGAGTAGCCCGCGGGACACGCGCCGCACGCCGCCTGCTCGTTCACGACCGTGCACACGGTGAGCGAATCGCAGCCGCCGTTCGCGGTGTCGCACGGGTTGCCAGGACCCGCATCGATACCGGCGTCGACACTCGCATCCATTTCAGAACCGGCATCATCCTGAGCGCCGGCGTCCTGAGTCAGGCCCGCGTCGACATCATTGGCGTCGGTTCCTCCGACGGAAGCATCGCCAAGGTCGCGCCCCGCATCTTCGGGGGAAGGCATTCCGGAACAACCAGCGAGGAGGGCAACGGCAAACGGAAGAAGGCGACGCACGACGCCATTCTACGTCTCCCTCTCCCCGAGGGGGAGAGGGTCGGGGAGAGGGCTGTCGCGTCGGTTCAGCTGATCCAATGCCCAATCTCGTACACGACTCGCCAGATCCCTCCCGTGCGAACGAGGATGAACGTTGAGCCCTGACCGAAGAGCTGCCCACCCATCCATCCCAAGTACATCATGGCCTGTGTGCCATCTGCGCTGATCGCGACGGGTGAAATGGTCGTCACTCGGGCGCCTCCTGGATACGCCTTGTGGAATTTCTCCCAGTCGCCGGGACCCTTCAGCACCTTCCGAAGCTTCTTCTCTGGGACGAAGCGCGCACCGGCGGGAAGACGCGGCAAGACCGGGCTCTTCCGTCGCTTTTCGAAGTCGTCAAAAAGCGACGCTCTCAGCTCAGGTGCGAGCGCGCGATATTCGGCAGGTTCCGCAAGTTCAAGTCCGCCTATCGGCTCTTTGACGATCGGCGGCTGCGACCCGAGCACGTGGCTAAAAAGAGCGCGCACCACCTCGGCTTCGAGGTCGGCTCTCTCCTCGTCGGAAACTCGTATCGCAACTTCTGGTTCTGGTTCGGGCTCGAGGCTGGGCGGGGTCGGTCTGATCGCGTGAATGGCGGCCAGCAACTCCGTTCGGCTGAACTCTGAGGTGATCGCCGCCGCGAACGGCACCGCGCCGGTGCCCAGCTCCACCAACAGGCTGGCATGACCAGGTTCCGTCGTGCCTGCGTCGACGGTGGCATCTGCCGACGCACCTACGCGCGCGGCAAGACCGAAGGGATAGTTCAAGACCGCAACCATGGACACGTCGCTGCTTTGGGCGACGACGTCGCCATCGGGAGTCCGAAGAACATTCACCCGATCCTGAGCATTTGCGGAAACGCGCAATCTGACCTCGATGGGCTCGCGTGCCCCGCCGTCGTCCCGGAGGACACATGAAACCGTCGCGCTCAGCCGAGGCACGCTGCCTCCGGCCATCGAACGCGAGGTGAAGAGTGTCTTGATGTGGCCGGTTGTCGTGTCCAGGCCATCTCCAGGCCGTGACGCGGGGCTGCAACGCAGGCCTGCTGCTCGACCAAGCGCCGCCTCAACCTCGGCAACGACCTTCAGCAGTGGGCGAGCGAACTCTGCTCTCTCCTCCGGCGTCAAGATCCGGCGCAGGACGGCCTGTTTGCGCGGAGAAGCGGCGTCAGCGGAGACCGCCACCAACAGCCCGAGGATCAGCGCCGGTCCCGTTTTTGCCATCATTCCCCTCGGGGCGATCAGCTCACCGCGAGCTTGCGCAGGAACTTCTCGGCGTAATCGATGCTGCTCTCCAGCTCGCGCTCATCGATGTTCGACCAGGTGTCCGACACCGAGTGGTAGTGCCGCGGCGCGCCGATGATGGGGTCGATGCACGACAGACACACCGTGTCCCAGCCGCGCACGAGGAAGGGCAACGAGTCGCTCGCGCCGCTCGGAATCACGTACTTCGTCGCCTTGATCTCGCTCTGGGCGTTCGTCGCTTCGATCGCCGCGAGCATCTTCGGCGGCACGGGGATGGCCCACATCTCGCCCTCCTCGAGGTAACGCAGCGTGCCGTTGCACAGCGTGTCGATGCCGATGATGAAGGTCTCTTCCTTCTTCCACTCGCCGCTCTTCTCGAGCGCCTGCGCCAGCCGGCACGCGCCGCCAGTGCCCGCTTCTTCAGAGCCAGAGATGACGATGACCAGCTCGACGTCGTCAGGCAGCGAGCCTGCGAGACGATGCGCGAGCTCCACGCTCGCCGTGCAGCCAGACAGATTGTCCGCCGCGCCGGGGACGATCGTGTTGCGGATCGTCACGTCGAGGTTGAGCAGGAAGGTGATCGTCGAAGGAATCGCCAGCAAGCTGATCAACCACGTCGGCGCCGTCCACACGCCGAAGCCAGACAGCAGGCCGAGCACCCCGAGGATCGCGACGGTGGTCGTGCCCACGCCGAGCTGCTTGTGGAACCAACCCAGGCCCTTCGGCGGCGGCTTGGTCGCGATGGTCAGCAGCCTGGGGTTGAAGAGAATGCCGGTGAACGCGGCGTCGGCGTGCGCGACGGTGACCAGGCGGCGCCGCATTGTCTTCCTGGCAGGCAGCGTGGCGAGCAGGTTCTGCGACTGAATGCGCGGGAACATGCCGCGCAGCAGCAGCGTGATGCGCATCGCCTCGAGGTAGTACGAGAGCGCCGCGAAGAGGTGCAGCGCCGCGCCGATGAGCGGCCAACGGAAGTACAGCGCCGTGCCGAGCACCGCGATGCCGAAGTGCATCATCAGGCCGCTGTAGATGCTGCGCGTCCACCAGTGCGGGCGCCAGTCGAGCTTGAAGCCGAGGGTTGCGAGCTCGGCTCCCAACTTCTCTTGCGCTTGCTTCTCGAGCGCTGACCCGGTGACCCGGTTGGGACCGAGCTCTTCGAGCTGGCGAAGGCGTTCGAGGGGCTTCAGGCGCGCGGCTGATCCATCCATGCGCGGTGCATAACATGTGAGGCCCTTGCTCTGACCGCTTCGACAACACCGAACTCACACCGTTCATCCCGAGGGGTCACCTGCCGCGCGGAGCAGAGGTGGCATCTCGACTTCGCTCGATGCGAACGGTGGGTCTGTTCCTTCGCGTGGGCCCTTCGGATTACTTCTTCTTGGGCGCGGCGGGGGTCTTCGCGGGCGCGGCCTTCGCCGGCTCTGCCTTCGCGGGCTTGAACTTGAGCACGTAGGCGGCCACGTCGCGGATCTGCGTGTCGTTCAGCGCGCCCGACCACGCGACCATCATGGCCGACTTGCCGTTGGCCGCGCCGCCGTTCTTCACCATCTTGTAGACCCACTCACCGGTGATGCGTTCGGAATTGGCAGGGTCGGTGAAGTTGCCAGGCTTGGGGTTGAGGGCCGCGCCGGCGGGGCCATTGCCGTCGCCCTTCTCACCGTGGCACGCGACGCAGAGGGTCTTGTAGTGCGCCTCACCCTTGGCGGCGTCACCCTTCAAGTCAAAGGCAGCGGCATCAGCGGCGAGAGCGGGCAGCGAAAGCAAACCAGCGACGAGCACGAGCTTCTTCATGGGCGGCATTCTCCGGGGGAGTGAACGGCGAGGCAGACGCAGTGTTCTTGTCGCGATTCAGTCAGGGCAGCAAGTCAGTTGCATGGGAGGCGTGACCGGCGTCACTTCGTCGCAGAATCTGCGCTGATGAGCTCGTCGATCGCCCGGGTGACCGCCTCGAGGGGGTGGTTTTCACCTGAGGGTACGGCGACCTCGGGCCCAGAGAGGCGGGTGCCATCGCGCAGCAGCACCTCGAGCAACGCCAGCGAGAGCGGGGGATGTTCGAAGACCTGGACAGCGACGCTCTTCACGTCAGAGACGGGGCTCTTTCGCGGTGAGAAGGAGAAAGCGACCGGCCAGCCCTCGACGCCCTCGCGCGTGAAGCGCAGCCGAACGCCCAGCCGCGCGCGCTGCACGTTGCGCAACGACGCGGGCAAGCCGAGCAGGGCGACGATCAACAACAGGCCGCTGACGGGCCAGATGATCAGCTGCGCGCTCTGGGGCGTGGAGAACGCGAGCGCCAGGGCCAGCGTCAGCGAGCCGAGCGAGACGACCAACGAGCCGCCCGCCTTTCGCCAGCCGCCGGCCTTCTGCTCGAGCACCAGCTCGCCAGCCGTGTGGCTGGCCACGCGCCAGTCGGGGCCGAGCGCGCGGCCTTGCAGGACTTCACGCATCGAGCGCATCGACGGCCGACTGCAGCACCTTGAGCCGCGACGCACGCTTGTCGTTGGCGGGCACGATGATCCACGGCGCATCGGGCCGATGCGTGCGATCGAACGCGTCCTGGTACGCGGCGAGGTACTCGTCCCACCTCTTGCGATTGCGCCAGTCGTCGGGGCCGATCTTGAAGTTCTTGATGGGATCTTTCTCGCGCTCCTTGAAGCGTTCGAGCTGGGTCTTCTGATCGATGTGAAGGAAGAACTTCACCACCGTGACGCCGTCATCGGTGTGCATGCGCTCGAAGCCGTTGATCTCGTCGTAGGCGCGCTGCCACTCCTTGACGCTGCAGTAGCCCTCGACGCGCTCGACGAGCACGCGGCCGTACCAGCTGCGATCGAAGATCGCGATGGTGCCCCTGGACGGCATGCGGGTGGCGAAGCGCCACAGATAGTGGTGCGCGCGCTCTTCTTCACCGGGCGCAGCGATGGGCCAGACCTTGTAACCGCGAGGGTCCATCAAGGCGGTCATGCGCTTGATCGCGCCGCCCTTGCCTGCGGCGTCCCAGCCTTCGAAGACGAAGACGGCGCGCCGCTTCTCCATCCAGTAGCGAACTTGAAGTTCGTAGAGCCGCTCCTGCAGCTCTTTGATGTCCCTGTCGGCGGCGTCCTTGTCTTCCGTCTTACCGCTGAGGTCGGTCTCTTCGAGGTTGAGAGTGCCTTCCTTGTGCACCTCGAAGTCCCACGACTCGTGGGTGGTGTCGGTGAAGCGCTTGGATCCCTTCTTCTTCTCCCGCTTTCCCATACCGCGAGTTTGTCCCCGATCGCGCAGGGCGGTGAAATGGTTTCTGCGGTAGAACGTTGATTGCCCATGAACTGGGTCGCTCAACCTCGGCCAGCCGTACGCTGCGCTCCCGTCTGTCTCGCGCAGCGTTCCGCTGCTACCGGTTCCGCTCAATGAACGTCACCCACGACGGCAAATACGTGCGCAGCCCCCCGGTGGCGCGGAGGAAGAAGATGCTGGGCGTCTTGTCAGTGGCGTACGCGATTCTTCCGTTCGATTTGATCCCCGACGTGGTGCCGGTTCTCGGTTGGCTCGACGACGTGGGTTTCCTCGCGGTGGCCTTCGGCTTCATCGCGCGCGACATGGCCAAGCACGCCAAAGACGCGCCGCCTGCGGACCAGGTGATCGACGTCAACGCGCCCTCCGAGTAATCAGTCAGCCATGCGCTGGCTCTGCTCGCTGACCGCGATCACGATCTTCCTCGCCCTCTTGTACCCGCGCGACGCACGGGCCTGAGGCGTCTCGCCACCCGTCGGTCCGACGGGGCTTGCACAACGGTGTCAGGGTGCCCACAAGGACGGGCACCAGCCTCCGAAGTATCGGGTGGGCGCGACGTTCGGCGCGTTCCGCAC
>JBKJSE010000378.1:0-8709 GCA_046595925.1 Archangium sp.
CGGCGCAGAGGTGGCATCTCGACTGCGCTCGATGCGAACGGTGGGTCTGTTCCTTCGGACGAAATCGCCGGCGAAGCCGGTCCCCCCGAGCGAAGTCGAGGGGTCACCTGCCGCGCGAAGCTGAGGTGGCATCTCAACTGCGCTCGATGCGAACGGTGGGTCTGTTCCTTCGGACGAAATCGCCGGCGAAGCCGGTCCCCTGCTCGGGAGGACCGGTGTGCGCTCGCTCTTTCGATCAACCCTGCGAGTGGGACTCCATGAGTACACGGTGGGGAAGCGACCCGGCAGCTGCACCTGAACGTCTTCCCGCCGAAGCGAGAGGCCTGCTCGTGACGAGCCGTTCCTGGCATTGAAAACACCACGTCACCTCTGGGCCTCGACTGCTCCGACGAGGAGCGCTACTGCGGCGCCCGTGACGAAGCGGGGCATGGGAATCGCGTTGATCGCCGTCGCCGCGATCCTCTGGGGCACCTGGCCGCTCTACACGCGCGCCGGAGGACCGACCGGCGTGAGCATCGGCTTCCTCGCGCTGGTCATGATGGCCCTGCCTGCTCCGTTCGTTTTCCGTCGCGCTGCCTTCGCTGATCGCGGTGCCGTGATCGCGCTGGTGCTCGTTGGGCTCGCCGATGCCGGCAACATGCTGCTCTACTTTCAGGCGCTGGAGCGTGGTCCCATCGTCGTCGCCGTGCTCTCGCACTACCTCGCCCCGACGCTCGTCGCGATCAGCGCGCCCTTCGTGCTCGGTGAACGGGGCTCGAGACGCGCGCTCTGGGCCAGCCCGGTGGTGCTCGTCGGGCTCGGGCTGGTGCTCAGTCATGGCAGCACGACGGCTGGCTGGGCCACCACCGCCGCGCTCGGAGCAGGCAGCGCCGTCTTCTACGCCGTGGTGGTCCTGGGCAGCAGGCGCGCCGCGAAGTCGTTCACGCCCATCGCGGTGATGGCGTTGCACTCGGTCATTTCGGCGGTGGTGCTCGCGGTGTCGTTCGGGCGTGAAGTGATTCCGACGGTCGCTGACCGCGGGCTTGCGATCGTGTTGTTCGGGTGCCTGGTCAACGGATTGATTGCGGCCTGGCTCTTCAATCTGAGCCTTCAGCGGATCGAGGCGCAGTTGGTTGGTCTGTTCACGTATCTCGAGCCGCTCACCGCCGCGATGTTGGGCGTGGCGGTGCTGGGTGATTCGTTTGGGTTCAGCAGCGCAGCGGGACTGGTGTTGGTCGTACTCGCCGGGGTCTGGGCTGCGACCGAACGTGTCGAGCGGCTCGTTACGCCCTCACCCTGACCTTCTCCCACAAAGGGAGAGGGAAACAGCGATCAGCGCATCGCTGATCTGCCCATCGCAGCCGGCGGCTCTTCCTTCGGCGGCGGCGCGGCTTCCGTCTTGCGGAACTCGTAACCAACCTCGAGATCGACCGCGAACCCGAACTGGTTGTCGAAGCGCCCGAGATCCGCGTTCACGCGGAACGTCTTGTACACGCGCCCATTGAGAAACAAGAACGGGAGGATCTTCAACCGCGCACCCGCGAACGCGATCGACTTGTCGCCGAACAACCCGATCACCTTGTTGCCGTTCGGCGTGCCGAGCTCGGTCCACGATTCCACGCCGCGCAGGTAATAGCTCCCGAACACCTGCACGAAGCTCAACACCGGCACCTCGACGTGCGCGACGAAGTTCACCGCGGGCGAAGCGCTGGTGCCTTCGAGCGCCAACGTCAGCCCCACCACGTTGCGCACGCCCCAGCTGCCTTCCACGTAGTAGCCGAAACGCTGCCCGAGGCCGTTCTCGAGGATGTAGCGCTGCTTGGGAATGTAGTTGCCCGCCCCCACGGTGGTGTCGGTGCGGTAGTCGCGGTTCAGGTACGCGAAACGATCGACCTCGTAGAAGGTGTCGAAGTAGCTGGGCGCGTACTTGTTGCCGAGGAAGCGCGCCTCCACCACGAGGCGGAACGCGTGGATGACCTCTTGGGCCGCCACGTTGAAGCGGCCGAGCATGCCCGCCGTGAAGCCGCCGTCGCCGCCGAAGAGCATCGAGTAGTCGAGGTACGGCTTGATATCGACGTTCTCCGTCTTCACGACCTTCATCTCGGCGTCGAAGCCGATGAGCCCCGCCGGCTTGAACGACGTGGTCAGCGGCCGGCCATCGGCAGCCACGCGCGACCTCGACGCGTCGTTCGAGAGCTGAAACGGCGCGCGCCAATCGAGACCACCCGTCACGCCGATGGAGAAGGTCTTCGCCATCAGGTTCTGCGGCTTGAAGAACGAGAGCGGCTTGAAGAACGCCAGGCCCGAGAGCTGGTTCCATTCAAGCAGGTCGTTCGTCATCAACTCGAAGCCGCCGTAGTCGTTGTACATGTCGACCTGCGCCGACGCGCGCGGGTAGTCGATGTTGATGCTCGGCGAGTACCGGCGGGTGATCGCGCCGTGACCGATCGACGAGGCGTAGCGCTGACCTGCGCTGATGTAGATCTGGTCTTCCTTCCGCCCGTACGTCACGTATTTGAGGATGCGGCCGAAGTCGTGGAAGGTGTCGTAGTCCTCCACGCGCAGCCGGCCGATGCGCTCGATCAAATACGGCTGATGCGTCTGCGGGTTGTTCGCGAAGTTGACGAGCTCGATGCGCAGCGGCACGCCGAGCCCGATGCCCAGCTTCGCGTCGAACAGCCTCAAGTCGACCATCGGCTCGACCAGCGCGTAGTAGGCGTCTTCGAAACGATCGACACCCACTGAGACGCCGATGCGCGTGTTCTTCACGGTCAGGCGATCGCTGCCCAGGTAGACCGAGAGCTCACCCTTGACGAACTCCGGCCGGGCGTCGCGCTTCTCAGCCTCGACGACAGGAGCGGGAAGAGGAGGAAGCGGCTGCGCCACCGGCACGTCAGAGACGATCGTTCCAGCATCGACCCCCGCATCGACCTCGACGGGGGCCGCGTCGTACGGATCGGCGGCGAGCTCTTCACCTGCCCCGCCATCAGTGAGGGCGAGACACGCAACGACGACGAGCTGGAGCATGGCTTTTCCTTACTTACCGCAGGGATTCATCGGCTTGAGGAACTTCACGAGCTGCGCTTCGTCGGCCACGGTACCCGCAAGATCGAGCTCCTCGGCAGACTTCTCGGGGGCGGGGTCGAGCTGACTCCACACGCCGACCTGCAGTTGGTCACCTGGGCACTCGAAGAGAATGGCGTCGTTGAGCGCTGCCTGAGGCGAACCACCGCGGGTGTCGAGCTCACCTCGCCACGCGACGTAAGCGAACTTGCGGCCATCGATGGTGAGCTGACCGCGCTTCACGATGTCCTTCGTCTCGATGTTGATGCCGTTCTGCTGCAGCGCGCGCGGGTCGGTCTCTTTGCCGAGCAGGAAGTCCTTCCCCTTCTTGTTGTTCTCGTTCGCCATGATGCGGAAGTACGAGAACGTGTGGCCGTCGCCGATCACGAAGCCGCCATCGGGCAAGACCTCGCGATCGGTGAGGATGGTGGTCTGCGCGAAGTACATGTTGAGGCTCGCCACCACCGAGTAGCCCTCGGGCAATTCACCGAGCTGCTCGAGCGCGTTCTTCTGACGCTCGGCGGGGTCGGTGACGCCAGAGCCCACGTCCTTCACCGCTTTCACGCCCAGGCCCACCACGAGCATGCTGCCCAGGCAGATCAGCCCCGCGAGCCCTCCGCAGCCGAGCAAAACGTAGAGCCAGGGGGATCGCTGCTTGGGAGAGGCCGTTTCCATGGCGCGCGGGTATAGCCGTGAACGAGCACGGCCTCACCCTTCATTCAGCGCCGGCGAGATCCTCGAGGCTGCGGAGCAGGCCGCGGCTCATGCCGTAGCAGGGGTGCTCCTTCTCGAAGTGCGCGGGAATGTTCTGGAGCACCTCACGCGCGATCTTCACGTTGGGGTACTTCTGGTTCATCTCTTTTTGATAATCGACCAGCATGCCGGAGCACTTGCGATCGAGCTCCGGGCGGATCTCGCGCATGCGCGAGCGCGCGATCTCGAGCAGCTCGGGCGGGCGATCAGGCGTCGCTTCGAGCAGCAGCCACGCGTCGCGGTACTGCTTCCACGAACGGAACAGGTTCATCGCGCCGACGGTGCGCAGATCGTACATGCGCGCAGCGCGCTCGAGATCTTCCTTGGCGCGCCGCCCCGCGTCTTCCGCGCTCATCCTCGGAATGGGGATCACCTCGACCCAGACGTTCCAGATGCGCCAGGTGTCTTCGCCCGGCGGGTTCAAGATGTTGTCGAAGACGATCTCGTTGGGGTCGTTGATCTTGAGCTGGGTCGACGGGAGCACGACCTCGAGCTGACGCTGCCCCACCTCGACCGTGTCGGGCGGAATGCTGCTCAGCTGCACGCCATTGAGCTCGATCGACACCTCGTCCTTCGAGCAATCACGCGCCTGATAGTGAAGCACGCCGACGATCGCGGTGGGCGAGGCGAAGCTGAAGTTGAACGACTTCATGTCGGGCCGGTCGAAGTCGACGTCGTCACCCAGGCCGTACGAGTCGGGAAGGGCCTCGCCGTTCGGGTTGAGGGTGATCGTCTCGACCTTCCTCTCGACCTTGCGGGGAATGATCGCGATGACGAGGAAGACGAGCGCAGCGATGATCGCGCCGCCGCCGATCACGCCGACGGCGATCTTCCCGGGCAGCGGGAGATCGGACCAGAGCAACATCACCTTGCCGCTGCTCGACTTGCCCAGCTCACGGCGGGCGCGCGCGCGCTCTGCTGCCGAGATGGCCACCGGTTCATCACCCGCCGCGGCCCCACGCCCTGCACGCACCGGCGCCGCTGAGCCGCGCTTCTGCAACGACTTCGGCGGGGGCACCACGAAGTTCGCGGTCGAGTCGGCCGAGGCGTCGCCCCCCAGCTCGGGGACCTCGGGCTCTTCAGCGGGTGGTTCTTCGACCGGTGCAGCCCTGCGCGCCGGCTTCTTCACGATCGCCACGGGCTCGCGCGGAGGCTTGAGCATGGTGGCGTTGGGATCTTCGGCGGGCTCTTCGGCGGCGGCCTCGTCGAAGGTCGAAGACGGCTCACCCATCACGGTGTCGTTGGCTTCGGGCGCGATGAACTCGAGCGTCACGTCGCCGATGGTTATCTTGTCGCCGTTCTTCAGCGCCATGGGCGTCTTGAGCGTCCTGGCGTTGAGCTTGGTACCGTTGGCGCTCTTCATGTCCTCCACGAAGTGGGCGCTGCCCTCCTCGTAGACGCGCGCGTGACTGCGCGAAGACGACGGGTCCTTGATGACGACGTCGTTGTCGGCGGTGCGACCCAGACGGGCCTCACCACTCTCGAAGGAAAACGCCTCCGATTCGGTACCGGCCTGGCTGACTCTGAGGGTGAATGCCACGGTCGCACGGCAATACAGCGCGCGCTCGGGGTCAAGCTCTTGTCGCAGTGCTCCGCGCTGTGTACGGCATGCGGTCATGCACACCGAAATCGCTGGCCTGTCAGTCGAAGTGTTCCAGGCCACCCAGGCGGCCCCCACTGCCGCGGTCATTCTCTGTCACGGCTTCGGCGCGCCCGGAGACGACCTGGTGGGGCTCGCCCCCGAGCTCGTCAGGGCAGTGCCCGCGCTGCGCGACGTGCGTTTCTACTTTCCCGCAGCGCCGCTGACGCTCGAGATGGGCTTTGGCGATTCCCGCGCGTGGTGGCTCATCGACATGGGCGCGATTCAGAAGCTGCAGCACGACCCCGCCGCCCAGCGTGAGTTCCGCCGCCACGAGCCGGAAGGCATGGCCGCCGCGCGCAAGGCGATGCTCGCGCTCGTGCAAGAGGTGGCCACGCACACGGGCCTGCCCATGAAGAAGCTCATCCTCGGGGGCTTCAGCCAGGGCGCGATGATCTCGACCGACGTGGCGCTGCGGCTGGAAGAGGCGCCGGGCGCGCTCTGTGTGCTCTCCGGAACACTGCTCATCGAAGACGCGTGGAAGGTGAAGGCGAAGGCCCGCGCGGGGCTGCCGGTCTTTCAGTCCCACGGCAGGCAAGATCCCGTTCTTCCGTACGTCGCCGCGGAGTGGCTCAAGGACCTGTTCCTCGAGTCCGGTATGGAACACGAGTTCGTTCCGTTCAACGGAGGGCATACCATCGCCCCGGACGCACTCCTGAAGCTGGGAGCCTTTCTGGCAAGGCAGGTCACGCGATGAGACTTCTCTTCACCTGGTGTTGTGCCGTGGCGTTGATCGGCTGCGAGGGCACTGCGGGCGAGCCGGACGGAGGACAGATCATTCGCGCCGATGCGGGGCTGTTCGACGCAGGGCCGAAGGTGATCGCCTACGACCGCTTCACGCTGCGCACCACCGGCTGGCCGAGCGGCGCGCAGGTGCGGGGCGCGGCGGTGCTCGACAACGTGTTGTTCGTGGCGAGTGACCAGGGGCTGCTCTCTCTGGCCGCCACCGAGACGCGCTGGGTGCCCGTCACCACGCCGCTCCAGGGCGATCAGAAACCGACCTCGCTCATCAGGGTCGAGCAGTCGTTGGTGATGACGGCCGCGGGCACGGGGGCTGGTGGGCTGTACGTCAAGCCGTACGATGGCGCGTGGGCGCAGGTGACGACGGCGCCACCGAACCCGACCTGGTTGCTGGTGAAGAAGTCGACCGATTACCTGCTGGCCACGACGGGCGGGCTCTACGCGTCGGCTTCGCTTGCGGGGCCGTGGGTTCGACGAAGTGCTGCCAACACGGCGCCGTTCACCTCGCCTCTCGCGCGGCTCGTCGCAGCTCCGGCGCAGCAGAAGCTGTTCGCGTCGGGTGTGAATGGTGGGCTGTTCGAGTCTGCCGATCTCGGCGCGACCTGGACGGCTCATTCACTGCGCGGGGCGGTGGAAGCGCTCGCGGCGAGTGGACCTGTGGTGCTGGTCTCGACGGCGATGGACGGCCAGCAGCGCAGCGACAATTACGGCAACACGTTCCGCGCGGCGGCGACGCCGATCTCCGATGGCGTGCTGCTCTATGCAGCCGAAGGCGCGCGCTTCTACGCAGGCGGGAACGGCGGCTTGAAGACCAGCGACGACAACGGCGTGACCTTCACCGACGACAACGATGGGCTTCCGTCGGGGACTGCGGTGCGCGCGCTCTTCTTTGCGGGGAGCTACGTGATCGCCGACACGCCCGACGGGCCGTTCATCAACCAGCTCTGAGCCTGTCTCCCTCTCCCATCGGGAGAGGGTGATCAGTGAGGTACTCGTTTACTTGCTGATCTTCTCTTCGACTTCGCCCGAGCCGTTCTCTTCCTGGTTCTGCTTGGGGTTGGTCGCCCAGCCGAAGCTTTTGGGCACGTGACCGCCGCCGCGGCTGCCGCTGGTCCACTCGCGGCGGTGGTGTTCGATGTCGACCTCCGGTCGCGCAGAGAAAGGCACCGGGAGGTTCTTCGGGTCGGAGTCGTGGTTCGAGGCGCTCATCGAGGCAAATGACTAGCGCATCCCGGGGACTTCGGCACCATTGACGCCATGGGAAGCCCCCTCCCCCGGATCTATGCCTTCGACTGGCTCCGTGGCGTGGCGGTGCTGGTGATGCTGCAGACCCACGCGCTGGTGTTGCTGCTTCCCGAGCTTCACAAGACCGCGTTCTTCACCCGGCTGGTGGCGATCGATGGCCTGGTCGCGCCGTCGTTCATCTTCTCGGCCGGCTTCGCGCTCGCGCTCGTTCAGGTGCGCGCTGGTATGGCAGGCAAGCGGGAAGAGCAGGCGAAGAAGACGCTCAAGCGCATCGGTGAGGTGCTGCTGGTCGCCAGCTTCATCAACTTCATCTGGTTCCCCATGTGGCGCGAACCGAAGTGGCTGCTGCGCATCGACATCCTTCACTGCATCGGGCTGTCGCTGCTGCTGGTGCTGCCGTTTCTCGTCGGGCTCTCGACCCGCCCTCGCGTCTTGCGCTGGGTGACGCTGATGCTCGCGCTGGTGATCTTCGGCGTCAGCCCGTACGGCGAGCAGGTCACCGGGTTCTGGTCGCTCTTCCTCAACAACAAGGTCGGTTGGCTCGACGCGACCACGGGTGCTGCGTTTCCGTTGCTGCCCTGGGCTGGCTACGTGTTCCTGGGTGCGAGCTTCGGAGCCACCATCGGCGCGATGAAGTCGGAGAAGGAGCTTTGGGCGTGGCTCGCGCTCCTGCTCGGCATCGGCGCGGTGCTGGTCTGGAGGGCGCAGGATGTTTCTGCGCTCTACCCGCCGCACAACTTCTATGTCACCGATCCTGCGGACGCTGCACGGCGTTGGCTCGAGGTGCTGAGCCTGGTCGCGGTGTTCAGGCTGATCGAGATGAAGTGGCCGGCGAGTGCGCAGACGCGGGTGATGAAGTGGCTGGCTGCTTTCGGCGGCGCGTCACTGTCGGCGTACTTCTTCCACCAGATGCTGCTGTATCAACGCTGGGTCGGCGTCTTCACCCGCTTCTTCCGCGAAAAGGCCGACTGGCCGCTGTTCTGGGTGCTGGTGGTCGCATTGATCGCCGCGACCTGGGTGTGCGTGCGGCTGTGGGATCGCGTGGAAAAGAAGCTGCGCGCTCCGAAAGAACAGCAGCCTTCGGGCGCACGGTGAACAACGGTTGGCTGCGGCGGGTGCCAGTTTCGCGTCCTTGCCCGAGGCAGAGAGGCGGGTGTTGAAGAAGGCTTCGACCACCGTTCCTCCCGAGCAAGGAACCAGCTTCGCTGGCGATTTCGACCGAAGGAACACACCGGTCCTCCCGAGCGGAGTCGAGGGAGTACTTCTGCCTCGCGCGGCAGGTCACCCCT
>JBKJSE010000389.1:0-10432 GCA_046595925.1 Archangium sp.
CAGATCGCCCGACAACCGCGTGGTGCGCTGCTGCACCGACAACGAGAGCAGCTTCTGAAAGATCCGCCGGCGCAGCTCGATCACCACCCGCTGACCGAACAGGCCTACGAAATAGAACTGGCCCAGATACCCGACGCCCTTGAACGCACCGACGATCAACACCAGCACCGGCAACACGTAGAGCGTCTGGGACTTCTCCAGCTCGCGCAGCCCGGGAAGCACCGCGAACACGCGCGTGAGACCCGCTTCGCCACCGGTGAGCAGGAACTGCAGCGCCGGGCCCATCAAGAACGCGTAGGCGCCGGTGGTGATCGCGACGACCGCCATGCACCCGAACGCGCTCGCCAGAAGCGAGGAATGCGGGCGCCCAAGAACAAGGAGCCGGCGCATTGCATTGAGGAGGGGGGACGCCATCACGATCTGTCTACTCTTAAAGAGGACGTATGAAATTCGAGATCCGCGTCGTGGAACTCGGGTTGATTTGACGCTGCCGCCTGCGTCCGCTACTCGCGACGGATGGACGTCCTCGTCGTCGCCGGTGAAGCCTCGGGCGATCAACATGCCGCCGACGTGGTCGCTGCCCTCAAGCAACTCCGCCCCGACCTTCGATTCTTCGGCATGGGAGGCCCCAGGCTCGCCGCACAGGGCGTGGAGCTGATTCACGGCGCGCATGAGATCTCGGTGATGGGCATCGTCGAGGTGATCCCGAAGGTCCCGCGCATCTGGAAGGTGTTGGGCGATCTCGAGCAGGCCGCGAAGGAGCGAAGGCCCGCCGTCGCGCTGCTGGTCGACGTGCCCGACTTCAACCTGCGGCTCGCCAAGCGACTCAAGGCGATCGGCGTACCCATCGCGTACTACGTCGCTCCGATGGCCTGGGCCTGGCGAGAGAGCCGAACCAGGACGATCGCCGAGCGGGTCGATCGGCTGCTGTGCATTCTGCCGTTCGAAGAGGCGTTCTTCCGCGCGCGCGGCGTCAACGCAACGTACGTGGGGAACCCGGTGCTCGATCAGCTTCCCGCCCCGGCCACTGCGCACGAATTCCGCGAGGTGCTCGGCCTCACCGTCGAGGCGCCGGTGTTCGCCGTGTTGCCGGGAAGCCGCCGCTCGGAGATCTCCCGGCTCGGGCCCACGCTCGCCGCGGTCGCCGCGAAGGTGATGGCCCAACGTCCGGGCACGCGGGTGGTTGTTCCCGTTGCGCCGGGCCTGTCTCGCGAGTTCGTCGAAGCACCCTTTCTTGCCGCCGGGGTGGCGCCAGTGCTCGTCGACGGCCGGGCGGCGGAAGTCGTGGGCGCGTGTGACGTGGCCCTGGTGGCTTCAGGTACGGCGACGCTCGAGGCAGGGCTGATGCGCAGGCCGCTCGTCGCGGTCTACCGGATGAACGGGCTGAGCTACGCCATCGGCAAGCTGCTCGTGCGCGTTCCGTTCTTCTGCCTGGTGAACCTGCTGGTCGGGAAGAAGGTCGTGCCCGAGTTGCTGCAAGGCGACATGACGGTCGATCGCATCGTCGACGCGCTTGAGCCGTTGTGGGCCGGGCCGGCGCGTGAAGAGTGCCTCGCGGGTCTCGAGCTGCTGCGCGAAAAGCTCGGAGCAGGCGGCGCCTCGGCACGCGTCGCGAAGTCCGTGCTGGAGCTGAGCAAGTAGGCGTACGGCGCTGCTCCCGGGGCGAGGTCGTCAGTGATGGGTCTCGTTGGCGCACGAACCCACAGGCCCCTCGCATCGGACACAAGATCCGCACGGACCCTGCCCGCGTCAGCGCGTCGCACGAAGCCGGCCTTCATCGCATGCGGGAGACAGTGCAGGCGGTTGGCCTCGAAGAAGGCGGTCTCGTGAGGTGGCAGGGCGTTACTCGTCGCGGACAGGCCCTCGACTTCGCGCGTGGATTTTCATGTGACGAGGTGGCGCCCGGGTCATGCCTTCGCGGCGAGTACTCCGGGAGTACAGGCGTGTACTCCATCAGTACACAGCCGGGAGCAGCTCCCCGGCGCCGAGGGCCTGCGCGTATCGCGCACCGCTCTGAGCCCATTCAACACCACCTTCGTGTGGAGCCTGCTTGCCACCGATGACGGCTTTTCCGAATGCTCCCGCGAGCACCGGCTCAGGGCGACATCATGTCGAAGCTCACCTTCGACTCTTGATCCGCGCTGATCACCACCGACTGGGTCTTGATCCTCGGCTGAGGCAACGACGGATCTTCCAGCGTGCACGAGATGCTGTGTTTGCCCTCGTTCAGGTCGACGTCCCACACCGCGACGGCCGCACCTGCCTGGCGTTTCCCGTCGATACCCAACGCACAGAACGGCGGCGCGCTCACATGCAGGTGGCCCTTCTTCAAGACCACCGGCGCAGTCGACGGAGCAGGCACCGCGAGCGTCTTCGTCTCGCCCGACTTGAGCTTCCACTGCACCTTCTTGTCCACGCCTTCAGCGGTGTTCCGAACGATGATCGTATGCAGGCCAGGCGTCAGCTCGAGCTCCTGAGGCGTGCGCCCGAGCTTCTTCCCATCGACCAGCACGTCGGCCTCGATCACCGAAGTCACGGTCACCACGGCGGCCTTCACTTCCGGCGACACTTCAGGTGCACCCGCATCGATCGCCTCGGGGGCCACCGCCACCTCTTCCCCCGCGTCCATCGGAGGAAAGACGAACGCGTCGAGCTTCCCGGGAATGCCGCCCGCGTCGGCGACCACCTCGGGCGTGTTCACGACCGGCTCGACCGGCTTGACCCACGGCTGCCACAACAACATCACCAGCCCGATGATGGTCACCGAGAGCGCGGCGAGCACGATCATCGGCAGCTTCGAGGTGGGCACCTTGTTCGCGTCGGTGCGCGCCTCGACGCTCCCGGGAACCGCAGCCGAACGCGGCTCGGCTGCGGCCGGCACGCCCTCGAGCGACTGCATGCTGGGCAGCGTCGACGAGTAGCCGAGCTCATCGACCTTCGCGGCATCCGCCTGCTTGTCGGGGATCACCACCGCGCCTGAACCGGAGACCGGCTGATCCAGCTCGGTCGGCCGCGCTTCGGGCCCGGGCACCTCACCGACATCGGCGGCCACCACGCGGAAGAGGCGCAGCAGATCGTCCTGGCCCACCACCTGCCGCTCGAGCGTGAGGTACTTCTCGAGGTCTTCTCTGAGCGCCTGCGCCGTGGGGTACCGCCCCTCGACATCCATGTGCAGACACCCGCCGAGAATCTGGCGCAGCGGCACCGGCACGTTGGGTCGAAGCTGCTCGATGGGGCGAATGCGGCCGGAACGCGCGGCGTCGATCTGCTCGATCTCCGTGTTGCCGGCGATCGCGCGCACGTTGGTGAGCAGCTCGTAGAGCACCAGGCCCAGCGCGTAGACGTCGACGCGGCGATCGATCACCTGGCCGGTGATCTGCTCGGGCGACATGTACGGGTACTTGCCCTTCACGAAGCCCGCTTGCGTGCGGTGCATCGTGCTCGCGGCCTTCGCCACGCCGAAGTCGATCAGCTTCACCACGCCCTGTCGCGACAGCAGAATGTTGTGCGGGGTGACGTCGCGGTGAACGATGTGGAGCGGCAGCCCATTCGTACCCAACGCGTCGTGCGCGTAGTGCAGCGCGGCAGCGGCGTCGGCCACGATGCGCGCGCACAGCTCGGGGCCCATCAGCTCGCCGTGGCGCTCGTGCTCCAGGCTGACCGTCATCAGGTCGAAGCCGGGCACGTACTCCATGGCGAGGAAGTAGGCGCCCTTGACCTGACCCAGGTCTGAGATCTGCGCGATGCCCGGGTGGTGCAACTGCGCGAGCAGCGACGCCTCGTCGAGAAACATGCGCACGAAGTCGGCGTTGCCGCACAGATGCTGGTGCGGACACTTGAGCACGCAGACCCCGTTGGGCCCCTGCGCGAGCCACACGTCGGCCATGCCGCCGGCGCCGATCTTCTTCTCGAGCGTGTACTTCCCGAACTGCGTGGGCATGGGTCCTCTGACTACCACGTCGGGTCAATCAGCCCCTCAACAACTCCCGCCCGCCTTCGAAGACGAACTGCACCGCGATCGCCGCGAGGATCAGCCCGAAGATGCGCTCGAGAATGGCGATGCCCGTCTGCTTGAGCACCCGCTTGATCAGGTGCGCGCTGCGCAACGTGACGTACGCCAGCACCATCGTGATCAGCACCGACGCCAGCACCGGCAGCGCCACTTCGTGCCGCGGGCCTTCTTTGGCCATCAACACCATCACCGTGGCGATGGCGCCGGGCCCGGCGAGCAGCGGCATCGCCAACGGCACGATCGCGATGTCTTCCTGCGCGCTGCCTTCGGCGGTCTCGGCCGCGCTGGTCTTGGTGTCCGGGTGCTTCGCGCGGAGCATGTCGAGCGCCGTCAGCATCAGCAGCAGCCCACCCGCCACGCGGAAGGCGGCCAGGGTCACGCCGAAGACCTGGAAGATGATCGTGCCGAAGAGCCCGAAGAAACAGAGGATCGACCCGGCCGTCACGCACGCCCGCAGCGCCATCGCCCGGCACTTCTCGGGAGAATCCTTCGCGGTCATCGCCACGAACAACGGCACCACGCCGATCGGGTCGACGATGAAGAGCACTGCCGGAAACGCGAGAGCGAACGTCGCGAGCATCGGAGTCACACCGTGAAGCGGAGCTTCCACACCATGGTGACGGCCTCGAGGAAGATCTTCCGGCTCATCTTCGACTGACCCACCCGGCGATCCTCGAAGACGATCGGCACTTCCTTGACGGTGAAGCCCTTCTTCAGCGCGCGGAAGGTGAGCTCGATCTGAAACGCGTAGCCGCTCGACTGCACGGCATCGAGCTCGATCGCCTCGAGCACGCGGCGGTTGAAGCACTTGAAGCCGCCGGTGAGGTCCTTCACCTTCACGCCCAGAATGGTGCGCGCGTAGAGCGAGCCGCCCTGGCTGATCAGCTGCCGGCTGACGCCCCAGTTCACCGTGCCGCCCCCTTCGACGTACCGGCTGCCCAGCGCGACGTCGGCGCCGTCGACGGCCGTGTCGATGAGCCCGGTCAGGTAGCGCGGGTCATGGCTGAAGTCGGCGTCCATCTCGATGACGTACTGGTAGTCGTGCTCGAGCGCCCAGCGAAAGGCGTGCAGGTACGCGCGGCCCAGTCCCTGCTTCTTCTCGCGGTGCAGCACCTTGATGCGGGGCTCTTTCGCGGCGAGCTCGTCGGCCAGCCGGCCCGTACCATCGGGGCTGTTGTCATCGACCACCAGAATGTCGACCCGCGGGTCGGCCTTGAGGACGGCAGTCGTGATGGGGCCGAGGTTGTCGAGTTCGTTGTACGTAGGAATGATGACGAGCGCCGGGTTCATGACGCGGCGCGTGTATCACGCCCCTCGTCCGCTGGCGCTCTCATGCGCGGAACATCTGTCGTCGCATCGAGACGTTCACCAGCAGCCCCACCCCGATCATCACGCTGACCATCGAGCTGCCGCCGTAGCTCATCAGCGGAAGCGTGATGCCCGTGATGGGTAACAGGCCCGTCACCATCCCGATGTTCTCGAACACCTGCCAGAAGATCATCGCGCAGATGCCGATGGTCACGAAGGCGCCGTAGCGCTCCTTCGCGTTGAGCGCGACGCCCAGACCTCCGAGCAGCAGCACGCCGTACAAGACCAGCAACATCAGGCACCGCCCGAAGCCCTGCTCTTCGGCGAAGACGCTGAAGATGAAGTCGGTGTGTTGCTCGGGCAGGTAGCGCAGGCCCGTCTGGGTGCCTTCCTTCCAGCCCTTGCCGCCCCAGCCGCCGCTGCCCACGGCGATCTTCGACTGCATCGCGTGGTAGCCGGTGCCCTTCAAGTCACTCGTGGGATCCAGCCAGCCCGAGATGCGCGCGTCCTGGTGCTTCTTGAGCTTGTGCCTCAGCACCGTGAAACGCGGCTCGGGCTGCTCGCGCACGTAGTCGTTCCACAAGACGCCGAAGCTGATCGCGCAGACGAGGCCGAAGGCGATCGAGACGGGCAACGTCGGCTTGCTGAACAAGATGATGGTGACCGCGGTGAACACCATCATCAGCGCGGTGCCGAGGTCGGGCTGCACCAGGACGAGGCCAATCGGAAAGAGCGAGATCGCCCCGGCGGGAATCAGCCGCAGGAAACCCTGCGCGGGTTGATTGGGCCTGTCGTCATCGTGGAAATACTTGGCCAGCATCAACACCATCGTCAGCTTCATGAACTCGGCCGGCTGAACGCGGAACGGGCCGAGCACGAACCAGCTCTCGGCGCCCTTCGCGGTGTGGCCGAACCACTTGAGCGCGATGAGCGCGCCGATGTTGAGCAGGTAGAGCGGAACCGTCGCCCGTTGAATGAGGCGGTAGTCGACCAGCGCGATCGCCACCACCAGCGCGATGCCCACGCCCAGATAGAGCAGCTGGCTGGCCCACACCGGCGAGCTCGGCGGGCGCGAGGCGGAAGCGAGGTTGTAGATGCCCACCGCGGCCGTCAGCAGCACGCCGGTGACCAGCACCCAGGGCACGTTCGCGGTCGCGCGCGGTTCGACGCGGAGTTCCATCAGCGGGCTCCCTCTTCAAGCGGCGGTACAGCGGGCTCATCAGGCGCGATGGGCGCGGGCGCCACGTCGGGAAGCGGGGGCGCGGGGGTCGAAGCCATCGAAGGTTGGGGATCGCGCTCGATGCCTGCGCCGGTGTCCTTCGTCGGCACGGCGGGCGGCTGCTGGGCGAGGCCGGTTCCCGTGGGCTCACGGGGGGGCACCAGCGGCGGCGCGAGCATCGGGGCCTTCACCGCGGGGCCCGGTTTGGGTGGTGCGTACTCGATGCCGAACGCTTCGCCGTCGATGCGCTTGAGCTCGAAGTACTTCTTGAAGATGGCCGCTGCGGTCGGCGCCGCCTCGGCTCCGCCGAAGCCACTGTGCTCGTTGAGCACCACCACCACCAGCTCGGGGTCTTCGGCAGGCGCGAACGCGGCGAACCACGCGTGGTCGCGCAACCAGTACGACAGATCCTTCGTCTTCACGCGCACGGCACCGATGCGCGCGACCTGGGCCGTGCCGGTCTTGCCCGCGACCTTGACGTCGGGAAGCCGGGCTCGAAAGCCGGTGCCGCCGGGCTCGTTGACGACGCCGATCAACCCCGCAAGCAAGGTGTCTCGCTGCTGCTGCGTCATCGCGACCTCACGCACCAACTTCGGTCCGAACTCCTCGACGAGCACACCGTCTGGGGTCTCCACCCGCTGTACGATCTGGGGTTGGTAGAGGTGGCCGCCGTTCGCGATCGTCGCGTAGAGCATCGCCAACTGCAGCGGCGTCACGTTCACGTCCCCCTGGCCGATCGAGGTGTTGAGGGCCATGCCCTTGGTGTAGCCGCCCGGGGTCACCCGGTTGTGGTACTCGCTGCTCGGCATCACGCCGGGCACTTCGCCCGCCACCCCGAGGTTGGTGGGCGAGCCGAGGCCGAACTCGCGCCCGACTTCAGCGATGGGGTCAATCCCCATCATGTCGCTGAGTTTGTAGAAGTAGACGTCGCAGCTCGCGCGGATCGCGTCAGCGGCGTGCACTGCGCCGTGACCGCTCTCGAGATCGCAGCGCCAGCGGCGTGAGCCGAGCTGGTACCCGCCGGGGCAGTTGATGCCCGTCTGCGGGGTGACCACGCCAGAACGCAGCCCGGCCAACAGCGTCACCACCTTGAAGGTCGAGCCCGGGTGGTAGTGCTCGGCGCCCGCGCGGAACACCATGGGCTGGAGCGGATCTCGGTTCAGTTGAACGAGGCGCTGCGACGACACGCGGCCCGTCATCTCGTTGGGGTCGAACGAGGGCCGGCTCACCATGGCTCGCACGAACCCCGTCTTCGGGTCGATCACCACGACGGCGCCGGCGGTTCCCGGAAAGGCCTGCTCGGCCTCGGCCTGCAGGCGCGCGTCGATCGAGAGCACCACGTTGCGGCCCGGCTGCGGCGGCACTTCATCGCGCTTGAGCACGTTGCCGTTGGCGTCGCGCATCACCTCGCCACGCGCGTTCACCACCTCTTTGACCCAGCCATCGCGACCTCGAAGCACCTGCTCGTACGCGCGCTCCACGCCGCGGCGGCCCGTGTAGTCGCCCATCGCGTAGGGAGGCCGCTCGAGGGTGGGCCCACCGTTGAGCTTCGCCAGCTCGTCGCTGGTGACCTCGTTCATGTAGCCGAGCACGTGCGCGAGCGCGGAACCAGAGCGGTAGTGACGGTGCGGCACGGCCTCGAGATCCACGCCCGGCAGCTGGAACCTGTGCGCGTTCACCAGGTCGAACTCGTCGCGCGTGAGATCGACCTGCACGACGATCTGCTGGTAGCGCTGCGGCCCGCGCGCGAACTTCACCATGTCGATCACGTGCTGCAGTTGCTCGTCGTCCCACGCGAGCATCGCCTGCAGCCGGGGGATCACCTCGAGCACGCAGCGCTGGCAGAACGCGGGCGTGATGAAGACGTCGAGGCTCGGCCGCGCGTCGACCAACACCTCGCCGCGGCGGTCGCGAATGAGACCGCGCGTCGAACGAACGCGGGTGTCCTTGAACTCGTTGTCCACCGAGAGCGCGAGGAACTCTTCGTACCGCACCACCATCAGCCGGTAGAGGTTGACCGAGAGCACCAGCAAACCCAGCAGGAAGAACCCGCCCACCATGAACACGCGCGGGCGCAGTTCCTTGGGTTCGCGGGTGGTGCCCAGGCCAATCTTCATCGCAGCAGCCCGGGCTCGGGGCGCTCGCCCGGTTCGATCTTCTTGAGCAGCGGCCACATCGCCAGGCCCGCCAGCGTGGTGAGCACGACCTGCAGCGGTACGCCCGACAGCGAGAACACGTGCCCACTGCCCGGAGCCGAGGTGAGCCAGCTGAAGAAGACCGCGAGCACCGCGTGGCCCGCCGTCGCGACCGCGATGATCAGCGCGTAGGGGCCACGGCTGCGCGTGTCGACCACCACCCCTGCGCCGCGCACGAGCAGGAACACCAACACCGCGAGCGCCGGGTAGAGCCCCGTGGGCCTGCCGGTGAAGACGTCGAGCAGGTAACCGACGGAGAACGCCGAGAACGCGCCTTCGACGGTGGTGCAGCGCAACGCCACGTAGACCACCAACGCGAGGCCCACGTCGATGCGGGTGACCTCGAAGCCGAAGGTCTTCACCAGGACGGCTTCCACGGAAAGCAGCAAGAGGGCGAGCGTGGAGAACGCGAAGAACCTCACTTGAGCGCCCCCTTCCCCAGGTCAGAGGAGGGAATGCCCATCATCACGGGAATCACCAACACCTCTTCGACGCGCTCGAGCTCGACCGCCGGCTCGAGGGTTCCGTTGAGGAACATGCCGACGCTCGGGCGCGTGGGCGAGCGCACGATGCCCAACGGCACGCCGCGCGGGAAGATGCCGTCGCTGCCCGCGGTCACCACGACGTCGCCATCACGCGCGTCGTCTTCGCGGCGCACCACGTCGAGCAGCAGCGGGCGGCCCCCACCCGAACCCGACACGGTCACGCGCACGCGGGTGCGCTGAATCACGCCGCCGATGTGCGAGGCGGGGTCGGTGAGCAACATCACGTCTGCCGAGCCGCCCACCGAGCGAACGATCTGCCCCACCGCGCCTTCCGCGGTCACCACCGGCATGCCGAACCGCACGCCGTCGTCTTCACCGCGGTTGATGCGAATCGATTGAAACTGCGCTGAGGCATTCAGGCCGATCACGCGCGCGACGATCTCTTGATCGACGGTGTCTTCGACGTAGCTGAGCAACGACTTGAGCCGCGCGTTCTCAGCCTCTGCTTCGCGCAGGGCGTTCAGTTCAGCGTGGGCCATGGCGAGGTTGGTGCGGCACTCGAGCGCTTCTTCATGAGAGCCCCGTAATGCCACGTAGCCGCTGCTCATGCTGCCGACCCCGTCGATCGCGCTGGTGAGCACCGACTGCACCGGGGCCGAGACGAAGAGCACCGCCCGATCCACGAAGTTCGGCTCTCGCCCTCGATGCCCTGTCCACAGATAGCTGACGAGCGGGGCAAGCAGGAGCGTGCCCACGGTGAGCAACTCCCTGTAACGCTGGAAGAAAGAGAACATCTAGGGTTGGCACCAAACCGCTTGCATGTTGTGGGGTCCGATCCTACAGGTCCCGGCTTCGTCCCGCCAACTGTTGGAAACCCATGAGCAATTCCTCCGAAAACACCCGCCGCTACGGCTCCTATTTCTTCATCGCCGCGCTCGCCATCCTCTTCGCGCTGCAGTGGGGCCCTGGGTCTCAGGGCTGCGATACGCGCATTCAGGATGCCGAGGCCGCTGCGACGGTCAATGGCAAGCCGATTCCCTTGAAGGACTTTGCTCGTTCATACGCGCAGCAGTCTGACAACTTCCGTCGGCAGGGGGTACCCGCCGATCTGATGAAGCAATTCGGAATTCACAAGCAGGTCATCGACCAGCTGGTGAACACCGAGCTGCTGTCTCAGGCCGCCGAAGCGCGCGGGCTGACCACCAGCGAGCAG
>JBKJSE010000462.1:0-13589 GCA_046595925.1 Archangium sp.
AAAAAATGATGTGCCCGAGCTGCGGCGTCGACATGGTCGATCTCGAAGGTGAAGATCAGACGTTCCGCAAGTGCAGTGAGTGCGGAGGCCTCTGGGTCGACGTCTCAGATCTGAACCGCATGTTGCTGCACCACAACCTTCCCGGCCTCGAGAGCATCGGCGGGAAGGTAGAGCCTGACGCCATGTGCGGTCAGTGCGCCGATTGCCTCGTGGATCTCGTTCGAGTGGTCGGTGGCGAAAAGGCCAACCCGCTCAGCTACGACACCTGTGAGTCCTGCGGCGGCATCTTCCTCGAGTCGGAGTTCGCTGAAGCCAGCGACTACGCTTCCGCCAAGAAAGAGATCATCGGGTTCTTCACCCGCTTCTCCTCGCGCGGGAAGAAGAAGGCAGCCGCTCACGCCTGACTCAACGCGCTCCCTCTCCCGTTTGGGAGAGGGTCGGTGTGAGGGCGTTACATCAGTCTTCCCTGCACCAACTCAGGGGAGGCTGCGCCACTCCGCCTTCAGATCGTCAGGCAGCTCGCCCTCGAAGGTGAGCGTGTGCCCGGCCTTCTTGCCCGGGTCGCGGCTGAACTTCACGCCGTGCTTCTTGCCGCCGATCTCGAACACGATGCGCGAGGTCGACGCGTCGTACGTGCCCGTCACCACCTTCTCCTTGTTGCGCGTGGTGTCGAACGGCTCGTAGCTGTACCGGAAGGTGCCGTCGAAGTTGAGCGAGAGAAACCGATCAGGCGTGCCGGTGAAACCCGCGTACCAGGTGCCCATCACCAGCGCGGTCGCCTTGTCGTACTTGAGCTTGGTGGTGAGCCACGGCCCGTTGAGCGCCTTGCCTTCAGAGACGAACACGATGTCGGTCAGGCACACCGACGCGTCGGGATCTTCGGCCGGGTAGTGATCGAGGATCTCGACGGTGAAGCGGCTGCCCAGCATCGGCGGGTTGAGCGGCACGCTCTGCGCACCCCGCACGTCTTCGATCGACAGCGTCTGCGACTGCTTGCCGCTGCGAATGACGATCTTCCGCGCGCGCGAGTAGTCGTTCCAGGTGTTCGCGTCGAAGTTGTTGCCCGAGTTGATGCGCAGTTCATCGAGCCGCACCGCGCCGTTGAACCCGAAGGTGAGCAGCTCGTTGAGCGGGTCCGACGTGGCGCTGCACCACGCGGTGGCGTCACGCGCGTCGAGCAGGTTGAGCGGCTGATAGAGCGTCGGCCGCGAGTCTTTCTTGAAGTAGTTGGTCGCCTGGGCGTAGCCGATGCCTCCGGCGTTCACGGGGGCTGCGACGAGCGCTGCGATCGCGCTGGTGACCAGTCTGAGGGTCGACATGCCGCCCACTATGCCATGGAACATTTCCGCCCTTGCGGTGTTCCGTCTGCGTGGCATGACGCCCCGCATGAATCGACGAGCGCTGTTGGTCATCATCGCGTTGGCATTCCCGGCCTGCCAGACGTGCGGCAGCGGGGAAATCGTCGACGCCGGAGTCGATGCCGGACCTCCGGTCCTCACCGAAAAAGAGCCCAACGACTCCGCGGCCACTGCGCTGGTGCTCGAGCGCACTTCGATGGTCGAGGCCAACCTCAGCGCCGACCCGCAGAAGCCCGACGTCGACTGGTACGTGCTCAAGACCGCCCTGCCCCGCACGGTCGACTTCCAGGCCACCTGCCCCAACGGCGGCGACATCAGCCTCGAGGTGGTCGACGAGAGCGGCGGCGTCCTCGCGCAGGTGAACGCCGGCGGCGTGGGCGCCAGTGAGCGGCTGCCGAACCTCGACGTCTCTTCGAAGACCTTCGTGCGCGTGGTGGCCCTCAAGAAGGGCGTCGGCGGCGCCTACCAGGTGACCGCGAAGTTCGCCGAGCGCATGCCCGGCTACGAGCTCGAGCCCAACGAGCGCAAGGTCGACGCCACGCCGGTCGCGCTGGGCCAGGCGATCTCGGGAACGATGGGCGCTGGCAGTGACGTCGACTGGTTCCGCTACGAGCTGCCGGTCGATGAATCTGCGCCGCCTGCTCCGTTGGAAGAACTCGACGCGGGCGTTCCCGATGCGGGCGCCCTCGATGCCGGGATGATCGCCGAGAAGCGGCTGGCCCTGCGCGTCGACATCAGCTCGGTCGAAGGCGTGTCCACCGAGCTGCAGATCCTCACGGAAGCCGAAGCGGTGCTCTTCACTGCCAAGTCGAAGGAGAACGGCCCCCTCTCGCTGCGCAACGTCGGCGTGCGCGCGGCGGATCGGGTGATCTACGTCGCGGTGCGCAGCGCCTCGATCGGCACGGGCAAGGACACGAAGAAAGGCGCGAACGCCGAAGTCTCGTACACGCTCACGGTCGCTCCCGAAGACACCTCGGGCAACGCCGAGTTCGAGCCCAACGACGAGGCCTCGCGCGCGACGGACCTTCCCGCGAACAGTTACCGAGACGGCTTCATCAGCCCCAAGGGGGACATCGACGTCTTTCGGCTGATGACCGACGGGCCTTCGATCGCCAAGCTGCAGCTGTCAGGCGTCGACAAGGTCGACCTGGTGCTCTCCGTCGTGAAGGCGGTCGATGGCAAACCCGACGAGGTGCTGCTCAAGGCCAATGAAGGCATCGCGCGCGAACCCGAGCAGCTCAACAACGTGGCCTGTGACGGCGTGTGCTTCATCCGCGTCGAGGCGGCGAGCAAGAAGGTCGACGGCAAGTGGGTGCGCGAAGACGAGAACGCCGACCAGTCGTACCGGCTCACCGCCGTGGTGCTGCCCGACGACGGCACCGAAGAGAAAGAGAGCAACAACACCGTCGCTGCCGCCACTGCGGTGAAGCTGGGCAAGCCGATCCGCGGCACGGTGTACCCGAAGAAAGACGTCGACTACTTCTCCATCGATCTGCGCGATCGGCCGGTGAAGACCGCGATCCGCGCCACGGTGATCGGCGTCTTGAAGGTCGACGTGGGCCTGTACCTGCACCGGGTCGAGGAAGACGGGAAGCTGACCCTCGTGCAGACCAGCGATTCGGCCAAGGGCGATCGGCCTGAGACGGTGCGTTACGCCGCCGAGCCCGGCCAATATGTCCTCGAGGTGCGCGACGCGAAGAACCGCGAGGCGAACTTCCAGGACAGCTACCAACTCAGCGTGGATGAAGGCGAAGAGTGAATTCTGCTCGTGGGGGCGTTAGAGAGAGCGTCCCATGGAGCAGAAGATCGCCCAGCTGAAGAAGGACCTCAACGCCGTCATCCTGGCGCACTACTACCAGGAGAGTGAGATCCAGGACGTCGCTGACTTCGTCGGCGATTCGCTGGCGCTCGCGCAGGTGGCCGAGAAGACCACCGCCGACGTGATCGTGTTCTGTGGCGTTCACTTCATGGCCGAGACCGCGAAGATCCTGAACCCGGACAAGCTGGTGCTGTTGCCCGATCTCGATGCCGGCTGCTCTCTGTCCGATCGCTGCCCCCCGGACAAGTTCAAGGCCTTCAAGGCGAAGTACCCGAACCACTTCGTGGCGACGTACGTGAACTCGTCGGCGGCCGTGAAGGCCATGAGCGACGTCATCGTCACCAGCTCGAACGCGGTGAAGATCATCTCGAAGGTGCCCGCCGATCGAGAAATCATCTTCGCGCCCGATCAGCACCTCGGCCGCTGGGTCACCCAGAAGACCGGCCGCGAGATGGTGTTGTGGCCGGGCAGCTGCATGGTTCACGAGATCTTCAGCGAGAAGCTGATCGTTCAGCTCAAGGTGCAGCACCCTGCCGCCAAGGTGATCGCGCACCCCGAGTGTGAAGCCTCGGTGCTGCGCCAGGCCGACTACATCGGCTCGACCAAGCAGCTGCTCGAGTTCAGCCAGAAAGACGACGCCACCAGCTTCATCGTGGTGACCGAGGCCGGCATCATTCACCAGATGCAGAAGGCCTCGCCGAACAAGACCTTCATTCCCGCGCCCCCGGACAACGGCTGCGCGTGCAACGAGTGCCCGCATATGCGGCTCAACACGCTCGAGAAGCTGTACCGCTGCATGCGCGACAAGACGCCCCGCCTCGAGCTGCCGCCCGGGCTCGGAGAGGCCGCGCTCAAGCCCCTGAAGCTGATGTTGGAGTGGAGCTGACCCGTGTTCAAATTTTACGCAGTGCCTGCCTGGCAGTTGCTCGACGAGAAGACCGCGAAGGCCAGCGGGGCCAACGCGCCGGAAGAAGCGCCGCTGACGTGCACCGCGACCGACCCCGAGCTGATCGAGCTCGCTTTGGCTCGGGTCGAATACCGCGGCTACAAGGCCCGCGACCGCGCCCTCGAGCTGCTCTCGGCGAACAACCCAGCGGTGTACGCCAGCTCGCCCAACGATCTCCCCGCGCTGCTGCGCACGGCCGATCAGCTGCTGACCATCGCCAAGATGGACGCAGGTGAACGCGCGCGCGTGTGGCGTTGCCAATGCGGCACCCGCTACGCCGTTCCCGTCGCGTTGGTGCGCCCCGTCTCGCTGCACTGCGAGCGCTGTGGCTCGACCATCGAGCTCGATCCCACCAACTCGGTGGGCGAGACGAGCGTGGCCGACGCCAAGACGGCCACGGTCAATGCCGCCCGCCACGCGCTCTCTGAGTTCTTCCGCGAAGCGATGGCCCGAGGCTGGCCCGTGCTCGTCACCAAAGCGGGATGAGACGAGAGACGCTCGAGCTGCTCCGCTGCCCGAAGTGCAGCGTGGGCAGCCTGATCCCCGAGGCCGATGTCGCGGGTACGGCGATGGCCTTCGGGCCTGCGCGTTGTGTCTCGTGTGGCGCGCGTTTCCCCGTGCACGACGGGCTCATCGACTTCGTGGGCGATAGGCCGAAGTTGAAGGCGCTGCAGCAGGCGATGGAGCTGCCGTGGGTCGCGCGATCGTGGGAGCGCTACGTACGCCCTGCCGTCGACACCGTGCTCACGCGTGGCCGGTTGGATCACGAGAGCGAATACACCGTCCTGCGCAACCTCATCGGCACGCCTCCGGGCCCCATCGTCGATCTCGGCTGCGGTGCGGGCCTGGTGTTGCGTCGGCTCTCACGTGACTTCAGCAAGGTGCCGGTGATCGGCGTCGACATGTCACGGCCCATGCTCGAAGAGGCGATGGCCCAGGTGCGCGAGAACGCCGAGGCCGCCGACTTCGTGCGCGCCCAGGTGCCGCAGATGCCCTTCAACGACGCCACGCTCGGCGCGGTGGTTGCGGTGGGCTTCATTCACTTCATCGACGAGTTGGATGATCTGCTGAAAGAAATCGCGCGCACGCTCAAGCCGGGCGGCCGCTTCGTGGCCACCACCTATGAGGCCGGGAAGATGCTCGAGCCCATGCACCGCGGCGCCGGGCTGTCACCGCGCAGCGAAGAGGCCTTGCGCAACTCAGCCGCGAAAGCGGGCCTGGTGGAGTTCGAGCGGGTGAGGGTCTCGCCCTTCCTGCTGTGGAAGGCCGAACGAGCGACTTAGAGGAACGGAGACGTCCCCGCGAAGCGGGGCCAAGCAGCTGGAGCGCAGCGGAAGATGTGCCGAGGCGCAGTGACCCAGCAAATCAGATGAACACGCCGCCGCGCGCATCGAGGCGAGCGGTGTCGGGGAGCTTGGTGGTCTCGTTGCTGCCCTTGAGCGCTTCGAAGACCTTCGCCTTGTTGCCGTTACCGCAGCTCTTGCACTTGCACTGGCCCTTGGCACACGTGCAGTCGCCCTTGCCCTTGCACGAGCAGGTGGCCTGCGTGCCGAAGAAGGTGCGCTCGACGGTGGCAGCGCCCGCCGTGGAAGCGAGGAAGAGAAGTCCAACCGTGAGGCTCTTGAGGGTCTGCATGGTGTGGTCCTTTCTCCGACAACTCGAGCCGCACTAGCCCAGATGAGCGCGCTTGCCAAGCGACCGACGGGCCTTCATGGTCCGCGCCCTCGTGAGCCGTTTCCCCCTGGAGCGCCTGGCCTGGATCTTCGCGTTGATCTGCGGGGTTGCGCCGCTCTGGGCCACCCAGGCACTGCCTCTGGTCGACCTCCCTCAGCACCTGCACTTGATCTCCGTGTTGCACCGGCTGAACGACGCTTCGACCCTCTACCCAGAGATCTTCGCGCGCCGGCCTGAGCTGACGCCCTACCTCGGCTACTACTACGCGGTCAGCCTGCTGAACTGGCTGATGCCGTTGGAGCTCGCCAACCGCGTGTTCCTCTCGGCGTACGTGATGGGGATGCCGCTGTCGTTGGCGTTCCTGCTCAAGAGCCTCAAGCGCCCGACGTGGCCCGCGTTGCTCGCCCTGCCCTTCGCGTACGGCGACAGCTTCGCGTGGGGCTTCATCAACTACTGCGCGTCGTTGCCGCTCGCGTTGCTCACCTGCGGCTTCTTCGTGCGGGCGATCGAAGACGCGCCGCGCCGTCGAACATGGGCCATCGCGCTCGGCTTCAGCCTGGTGGCCGTGTTGCTTTTCCACGTGCAGGCCTTCGCGTGGCTCGGCGTGGCGTTGCCGTTTCTGCTGCTGACCACGCCTGCGCCCGAGGGCAAGTCGTGGAAGCAGCGCGTGCCTGCCGTGGTGGGCGTGCTGCCGGGTGTGCTGCTCTTCGTGTTGTGGGTCGGCCTGCGAGTCGGTCAGCCGCAGGAGATCGCTCCGGGCCAGCCGTGGCGATCGTGGGGCCCGATGCTCTCGAAGGAGAACCTGGGCTGGAAGTCGCTCGAGCAGAACGTGGGTGAGTTCATCTCGATGCCGCGCGCACCCGATGGCTCGGTGCAGGTGATGGAAACGAGCTTTCCCATTCTCGCGGGCATGACGCCTGATGGTTCTGATCAACGCGCGGTGAAGCTGGTCTTCCTGATCGCGCTCGGCGCGATGCTCTTCGGGTTCTCCCGCGCTTTCGGGACCGCGGTGCTCAGTGCACGCGCGGTGAAAGAGAAGGGCTTCGTGCCGCAGTTGCTCGCGGGGGCGCGCGGGCTGTTCTCGCTGCCCGGTGAAGAAGGGCCCTTCGTGCGTTGGCGCATCGCGGGTCTCGCGGCGTTGGCGGTGATCCTCTACCTCGCGCTGCCCTTCGATATCCGCGGGTACATGTATTACCTGAACACGCGCTACGCCCATCTCGCAGCGGCGTTGTTGGTCAGCGCGGTGCCTGCGCTCCCCGCGGTCTGGGACAAGCGCCTGGTGTATCTGGCTGCAGCCGCCTCGCTCGTGTTGATGCTGCCGCTGCGCACGGCGTTTCAAGCCTTCGATGCCGAGTCGCGCGCGCTCACCGAGCTTTCGAAGAGCGCGGCTCCGAAGGCGCGGGTGATGGGCCTGACCTACGCGACCGGTTCACGCGCCGTGACACACCCGGTCTACCTGCACGCGGGCTGCGTGGTGGCGCGCGAGGCAGGCGGGCTGACCAACTTCTCCTTCGCGCTCACGCCGCACAGTCCGCTCATGTACCGGGCGGCGCCGCCTCCGACCATGGCCAGCGAATGGCGACCAGATCAGATGCGCTGGGAAGAACACGGGAAGTTCTACGACCACTTCGTGGTGCGGGGCGTGCGGCCCGAGCAGATCTTCGGCGCGCGCCTGCAGTCAGAGCTCTTCATCGCTGCGCAGTCGGGTGACTTCTTCCTCGTGCGCAAGCGCTGAGGTTGCGCGAGAGTCCGCCGCATGACGGACTTTCTCTCGATGACGGTGCAGCAGGTCGAAGGGCTCCCCGAAGCGAAGGCGCAGGAGGTGCTCGAGGCGTGGGTCAAGGCGAAGAAAGCCGACCTGCCTCAGGCGCTCGCGCAGTCCGCGTCGAAGGCGCACGTGAAGCTCGCGAAGAAGGCGCTGTACCGCCTGCAGTCGAGCGGCGTCGAGGTGGTGAACGAAGCGCCGAAAGGGGCAGCGCCGATCATCGACTTCACCCCGAAGAACGAGTTCCCCGCGGTGCTCTCGATGCAGCTGGGCACCGGTGAACGCGCGTTTCTCTTCGCCGTTCCCATTCGCGCCGGTGGGCTCGAGGTGTTCCAGGGCATCGTGAGCGATGAGTTCGGTCTCGCTCAGTTCGGCAGCGAACGAGCCAATCGCAATCTGTATCGCAAGCGCATGGACCAGCTGAAGACCGAGCTCACCACGCGCGCGATGCTGGTGCCGATGGAGCGGCTCAAGCTCGAGCTCGGCCGCGCCATCACGCTCAATGAGCGCACCAAGACGCCGTACGGCGGCGAGATCGAGCAGGCGCTCAGCAGGATTGGGGTGAGCAAGCTCGATCCAGATTTCCCGATTCCCGCGCTGGAGCCGGGCGACTCGGAGAACCGCGAAGGCGGCGCTGCCCTGCACGCGTTCCCCGAGGTGGAGCAGTGGTTGCCCTCAGAGAAGGACCTGGTCACCTTGAGCGCTCGCGTCGACGCGATCCGCAATGGGCCGCTGCCGCTGAGTGATGAGCAGAAAGAAGAGAAGGTGCTCAAGCTGGCGCACGAGCTGGCGGCGGAGGTCTTCACGCCGGAGCTGCGCATGCTCTATGCGCGGCGGCTCTGGTACTCGGCTGAGGTCATCGAGTTTCAGAAGCGTGAAGCCGATGCGGCGATCGCTCGGGCAGAGGCGCGCCGGCTGGCTCATGAGACGAGCGCCAGCCGGTTTTGGGAGCAGCTGTTCGTGAAGGCTTTGCCAGCGAAGAAGTGAGGCCCTCACCCTGACCCTCTCCCGAAGAGGCTGGTGAAATAGGGCAGCCACCGGTCCCCCCGAGCGGTGCTGTCCCTTAGGAGCGCAGTGCACCGTGCCCCCCGAGCGAAGTCGAGGGGTCACCTGCCGCGCTGAGCGAAGCAAAGGTAATCCCTCGACTCCGCTCCTAAGGAACAGCACCGTTCCCCCCGAGCGAAGTCGAGGGGTCACCTGCCGAGCGAAACAGAGGTCATCCCTCGACTGCTCTCCTAAGGAACAGCACCGGGGAGCTCATCTCGTTATTCAGCGTTCCAGTCCGACGCGGGGAGGATCTTCCAGCCGCTGTCGACCTTCTGAGACTTGAAGCGCACCACCCGCAGCGGCCACTCACGAGGCGTCTTCGCAGGCCCCTCGGTCGTACCCACCGTCCAGCGGTGAACCTCGATGGTGTACTTGCCCTGAGTGCCCGCCTTGGCCAACACCGCGCGCATCGGGTTCTTCGGGTGCCAGTACACTTCCTTGCCGGTGCGCAGCACGTACGAGAGCACCGCGTGGCTCTTCTGGAACGCAGCGACGCGCTCACGAGTCGGCGCGAGCAACTTGGTCGCTTCGGTCTGGCTGACCTCGGTCATCTTGAGATCGTCACCGACCGCCTCGACGCCCATCAGCTTGGTGAGCGCCGTGCGCCCGGCCTTGTCGAGGTCGTTCATCATCTGCACGGCGTGCGCGAGATCGCCCTCTTCCTTCTTCACCGGATCCTTCGACTTCAAGCTCCAGTTCTCGAGGCTGAAGAGCTGAGCGTTCATCGTCACGCCGCCGAGCAGCAGATCCTTGCCGGCTTCGTCACCGGTGCCGGTCAGCGCGTTGAGATACGTCTCGGCGACCTTCTTCGCGTCGGAGTCATCCTGAGCGAAGGCGGGTACGGCCAACAGCGCGACAGCGGCGAGCAGCAATCGTGACATGGGGTTCCCTCTGGAGAAGACGCGGGCGCTGACGCCCTTGCACCGGGAAGATTCACCAAACCGCGCTCCGGGGCTACTGCGATTCACCTCCCGTTCGGTGGTGCCGATGAACGCCTTGCGCTACACGCAACGCCATGCGTCTTGCACTCGTCTTTTCGCTTCTGCTCGCCGGAATCATCGTGGCCGGAGCGCCCGCCTGCGGCTCGAGGGTGTGCTCGCCCCAGAACTGCCCCACCGGCTGCTGCAACGAGACCGGCGTCTGCGTCGCGGGCGGTGAAAACGCGGCCTGTGGCAACGCAGGCAATGTCTGCGTGAACTGCATCGCGTCGACCCAGGTCTGTGGCGACGGCACCTGCGTGGCGCTGGGCACCGGCGGTGGTGGCGGCACGATCGACGCGGGCACGGGTGGCGGTACCGGTGGCGGCGCGTTCACCTGCACGCGCACCCCGGTGGAGTGCTCCGACCAGGCCATTCAGCAACTGGGGTTGCTGATGAACGTCTCGTCGGGCCTCATCAACACGACCGCTGACGGCACCGGCTTCAAGAGCACCATCAACGCCACGGCCGGCGGCTCTTCGCCGACCGAGAGCTACGTGTACGCGCGCTTCACCGAGACCGGCCTCGAGAAGTTGCCCATCAGTGACATCACCGCGCTCGACTCGATGGATTGGGACATCGCCTTCCGCCGCTTCGTCATTCGCATCAACAGTGGAGACTCGGGCCCGTCGTGCGTGGGCGCCCAGGCCCTCGCAGTGGGTACGACCTACGACTCGGTCACGGCCATTCCCGCCAGCTTCGTTCCTGAAGGCGACGACTTTCTCACCCGCACGCCGACCTGCGGCTTCATCGATGACGGCTCGGGCCTCGGCACTTCTCCGCGCACGTACCTGTCGACCTTCTACCAGTACACCGGCTGCGTCTCGATGACGGGCCGCGTCTACGTGCTGCGCACCCAGCTGGGCCGGCACGTGAAGCTGATCGTGAATACCTACTACGCGACCGAGGCGGCGCAGCAGACGTGCAACATGACCAGCAGCAGCGGCGGTGTCCTCGGAGGCACCATTCGCACCCGCTGGCAGTACCTGGACTGAGTCTCATGCGCGCGACCGCCCTGCTCTGCGTCGTCTTGATCGGCTGCGGTGAAGAGGCCGTCACCCGCCAGCCGACGATCGTCTCTCAGACCGCTGAGCTGCGGCCGACCGACACCAGCAGCACCTTGATGTGGCGCTTCCTGGCCACCGACACCGTCGAGTCGACCAGCGTCGATGGCGGCGCGTTCAAGGTGCACTACACGCGCGCGGGCACGAACTCGGTGCCGGTGGGTGATGGCGACGACAGCGGTGTTCCCGATTTCGCCGAGCGCGTGGAAGAGACCTACGAGTCGGTCGGCGCGCTCTACCACGGGCCGCTGGGCTATCGCCGGCCGCTGTCCGACGCGACCCTCAGCGCCAACGGAGGTGACGGCCGCTTCGACGTCTACCTGCTCGACTTCGCGCGCGCCGCTGACGGTGCGTTCCGCGTCGACCAGTGCCCTTCGGCGGATCGCTGCATCGGCTACGTGGTGCAGGAAAACGACTTCCTCAACTACGGCTATCCCAGCGCGCTCATCGCCACCCGCATCCTCGGCAGCCACGAGTACTTCCACGCGGTGCAGGCGGCCTACGACAACTCACAGAACGTGGTGATCTCTGAAGGCACCGCGGTGTGGGCCACGGAACGTTTCGACCCCAGCACGCGCGACTTCGAGAACTTCATCGGCGGCTACCTGACGCGGCCGGATCGGTCGATCGACTCACCACCACCCGGCCCGGTGCCCGACTTCGCCTACGGCTCGGCGATCTTCTTCAAGTTCCTCACCGAGCGTCACGACGACGCCCTCGTGCGCAAGCTCTGGGAGCACCTCGAAGACGGCCAGGGCGATTCGCTCGAGCCGGCCGATCGAGCCAACCCCACCTGGGTGATCCAGCTCGATGCGCTGCTCCAGCGCGAGTACCAGTCGAGCTTCGCCGAAGAGTTCGCTCAGTTCGCCCGCTGGAATCTGTACCTGGGCACCGCCGCCGATCCCGCGCAGGCCTGGGACGACGCCAGCACCTGGCCGCAGGTCACGACGATCGGCGTCGCGGCGCCCTACCAGCTCGATGGCGCGCGCGTGTACTACGCCTCGACGCAGTACTACTTCGTGCCCGCCGCGGGCCGCACCACGATGACCGCCGCGCTCGTCGACAGCGAACTGACCACCACCAACGATCTCGACGGCCTGGTGCTCTGGGCCGCGGCGCGCAAAGCCGGGCGCAACACCGAGGTGATTCAGATCACTGCAGGCCAGCGCATCGACGTCACCAACGGGTTCGCCATCGTCGCCGTCACCAACACCCACCGCGGGGCCAATGGCGCCTCGTTGAGCCAGCGCCCTGGCATCTGCATCGGCACGCCCGATGAGGTCGCTGGCTGCGTGGCTTCGCTGGGCGGCGTGGTGGACGCCGGCGTGGACGCTGGAACGATCGAGCCCGTCGATGCGGGCATGGGAACCGACGCCGGCGTGACCGAGCCCACGCCCCCCGTGGGATGCGGGTGCGGAATGGGAACGGTTCCGATGCTGTTTTTCACCCTGGCGTTCGCCCTGGGGCGTCGCCGCAGGATCTGATCAAGGAGGGACTCGTACATGACGTCGCTGCTGGTGGTCGCGCTCTCACTCGTCGCAGGAGATGTGAATTCCCGCAGAAGCCCCGTGGTGCAGGTGGTGGAGAAGGTCTCTCCCGCGGTCGTCTACGTGGGCACCGTGCAGGTGGTGGAGACCCGCTTCCGGGGTCGCGGCTTCGACGACTTCTTCTTCGGCCCGCAGGAAGAACGACGCGCGGTCGAGGGCCTCGGCTCGGGCGTGATCATCGACCCCTCGGGCATCATCGTGACCAACGATCACGTGATCCGCGGCGCCTCTCAGATTCACGTGGTGCTGGCCGATGGCCGGCAGCTCGACGCCGAGGTCATCGGCAGTGACGCCGACGCCGACCTCGCGGTGCTCAAGGTGAGCACCAAGGCGCCGCTGCCCGCCGCCAGGCTCGGCACCTCGGCCGATCTCATGATCGGCGAGACGGTGATCGCGATCGGCAGCCCGCTGGGCCTCAAGAAGACGGTCACCCAGGGCGTGGTCTCGGCGCTGGGCCGCACCATTCGTCATGAAGATCGCGTCTTCAACGACTTCATCCAGACCGACGCGTCGATCAACCCGGGGAACTCGGGCGGGCCGCTGCTCAACATCGACGGCGAGGTCATCGGCATCAACTCGGCGATCATCGCGGCGGCGCAGAACATCGGCTTCGCGATCCCCGCCGACAAGGTGCGCCGCATCGTCGCTGAGCTGACCCAGTACGGGAAGGTGCGGCCCGCCTGGGTGGGCCTCGACGTGCAACCGCTGACCCTCGAGCTCTCGCGGCGCCTGGGCTGGGACCGCACCTACGGCGCCCTGGTCACCGCGGTCGACGAGGGCAGCCCGGCGTTGGAGGCAGGCATTCAGAAGGGCGACATCGTGGTGCAGGTGGGCTCGACGCAGATCGAAGACGCCGACGATCTCCGCAGCCGGCTGCGCGGCGTGACCGCGAAGAACAAGGTGGCGATGAAGATCTTCCGCGCGGGGGCAGAGGTGCTCATCGAGCTCAGCCCCATCGAGTTCCCCCAGAAGCTGGTCGATTCCACCGTGTGGGACCGCCTGGGCCTGCGGCTCAAACCCGGCCCCGGCGGCATGAGCATCATCGCCGTGCGGCCGGGCACTGCCTCGGGCCGCATCGGTCTCGAGCCGGGTGACGTCGTGCTGCGGGTCAACCAGCAGCCTGTGCCCAACGCAGAGGCCTTCAAGGAGGCGGTCATTCAGGCGCGGGGCAAGCCGTCCGTGCTCCTGCTCGTGAAGCGCGGCGCCAGGGGCTACTACTTGACCCTGCCCTTCTGACCCTCCCCAAAGGAGGGTGTTGAAGAAGGCTTCGGCAATCGAGCAGGGGACCGGCTTCGCCGGCGATTTCATCCGAAGGAACAGACCCACCGTTCGCATCGAGCGCAGTCGAGATGCCACCTCTGCGCCGCGCGGCAGGTGACCCCTCGACTTCGC
>JBKJSE010000041.1:0-17347 GCA_046595925.1 Archangium sp.
CAGTCCCCGACGGGGAGAGGGCAGTCGCCTTACGCGAAGTTCCTGTTCCCAGAGATCATCTTCACCAACCCGATCACGATGCACGACCCGAGCAGCGCGACGCCGAAGCTGGCCACCAACCCGTTGTTGCCCAGGTGATCGCTGAAGAACGTGCGCGTGATGTACCCACCGAGCACCGCACCGACCATGCCGAACGCGATGTTCGCCAGCACGCCCATGCGGGCGTTGGTCTTCATGATCATGCTTCCGACCCAGCCAGCCAAACCGCCGATGACCATCCAGGCGAAGATTCCGTATTGAGGGTTCATGAGTTTCTTTCGAAGTGAGGGGTGAACAGCTGCAGGCCCACTACGCAGCATTCGCGCCACCACTTCGAAGTGAACAAGCCTGCAGGGTTGGTACCCCCGCTCCATCACTTCGATTGAGCCAGGCAGTCGTGATGAACTCATTTTGACCGCTTCGGCTCAGCTCGTGATTCGCGCCAGCAGCGAGCGCACCGTCGAGCTGTGCCCGTCCTCATCGAGCGCCGCTTCCAGCTTGCGCAGCTCGACGGTCGCTTCGAACGCCTGGGCCCTGCCTGCTTCGTCCAGGTCGTGCCACGCGGGATGCGAGCGGATGCTTCCATCAGCGTGCCGTTCGCGATGCGCGCTGGTGACCTGCTCGAGCAGCAGCTCGTCTTCAGGCGTCATGACAGCTCTCCGTCGAGGTGAACGCCGGCCTTCTCGAGGCACTCCTTCAAGAACTTCCGCGCGCGCGTGAAGTTCTGCAGGAAGGTGTTGAGCGACATGCCGATGCGCGCGGCGAGCACGCTGTCGTCGTCGTTTCCGTCGGAGTCGAGCCGCTGCTCCAGCGCGATCTTCGGCTTGCCGGGCAGCTTCTCGCGGCACCTCACGATCTGCTCGCGCAGGTGCGGGTCGGGCGTGATGGGCGCGATCTCGAGCTCAGCGCTCAAATGCCGCTCGAGCGCTTCCTGTTGATCCGCGCGGCCCTGCCTCCGCCATTCGCTGACCGCCACGTTGCGCGCCGTGATCATCGCAAACCGGAGCAACGCGTTCGGCTTGCCGTCATGCGTGAAGCGCGGCGCGACCTGCCAGATGCGCAGCAGGGTCTCCTGCAACACGGCCTCGGTATCGACCGAAGCCGCGAACACCCTGAGCGAACCCCGCAGGGGCTGCTCGACCGAAGAGGCCCAGCGGGCGAACGCGTGGGCGTCGCCGCTGGCCATCGCTCCGAGTGTCTGAAGCTCCTCGTTCATCGGGCGCTCTTCAGAGCACGATCTCGAGGACTTCGCCGCCATTGCTCAGGTGCACGGTGGCGGGCTCTGCGAGGCGTTCGTCGACCTCGAGCACCAGCGTGATGGTGAGCCCCAGGCCGTACTGGCCTTCGGCGGTGGTCATCGCGACCAGCACCGGCGCCTTCACGATGGTGCCGTTGCTCAGCTCGATGTGCGCCTCGCTGCCGGGGGCCCAGGTGAACACCGAGGTCACGTCGATCTCGATGATCAACCGCTTGCCCTGGCGACGGACCTTGCCGTTGAGCCGACGCGACGCAGGAGCTGGTTCTGCCGCGGGCTTCGGCGGCGCTTGCTTGCCCTTGAACATCCGTCGCGCGAAGTCGACGAGGCCTTCCTTCTTCTTCTGGTCAGCGGGGGCTTCGTCCCGTGCCGGAGCCGACTTCGAAGGCCGTGCCGCCCGGCCCGCACCCTGTGGAGGCGCAGCAGGCGTCTTCGGCGCGGGGGCGCCACCCGTGAGCGTCGACAGCGCGTCGTCCGCCTGCGCCGACTCTTCGGCATCCAGAGCTCCACCCTCGTCGAGTTCCTGTGGCGCGTTGACGGCCGCGAACGAACCCGAGGCCGCTTCGCGCTTCATCATCTTCTCCAGGGTGACCGGCGCTGCAGAAGGTGCCGCCATCGAGCGCGCTCTCCCCACGGCGGCCTGCAGCGGCGCGGCGGTGGCACCACGCAAGCCCACGCCTTCCGCCGACAGCCCGAACGGGAGCGCCTGCGGCATCGTCTCGCTGCGCCGCGGCGCGCGAGGGTCGACCAGCTGCTTCGCGCTGACCGCCACCCACGAGGTCAGCCGCGTGGAGATCTGAAAGTCGATGCCGCACCGTTCGATCTGTTGATCGAGCTCGGCCTTGTTGCCGCCGGTGGCGACACCCAGCTCGAGATCTTCCACCACTTCGCGGGCGTAGAGCGTGGCCGCGGTCTGGCTGCCCTCGCCGTGCGCGGTCGGGCGCACCACCACGCGGTCCTCCACGTCGCCTTCCGCGCTGCGCGAACGGATGATCACCTCTCCACCTTCAGGGCGCAGCTTGAGCGAGACGAGCGCGGGCGTACCGCCGAACAGGTCCGGAATCCTTGCGGGCGCAGCGCCGAGCACCGCGCTGCCGCTGATCTCCACGTCGGTGAGCAGGGGCGCGTTGGTGCGCGCGAGCAGCCGCAGCACGAACGGCTCTGCGTCTTCGCCCAGGCCAATCACCAGCTCGACGCCCCGGCCTGCCCGAGCCGCCGGCAAGGTGAGGCTGCGATTGACGCCGCTGCCCACGCCCACGGTGTGCACCCGCGAGCCCTTCGGCAGCCGCTGGGAGATCGCGTCGAGCACTTCATGTTCGAAGCCGATCAACCCGTCGGTGATCAGGATCACCTGGCGCTGGCTCTCCGCGCGCAGCGGAGCGAGGGCCTCGAGAATGCCGGTCTTCATCTCGGTGCCGCCGCTGGCGCGCAGCCGCGAGAGCCAGGCCTGCGCGTCGCGCCGGTTCGCCTCAGTGGCGGGCACCGCGCTGCGCTTCCAACGGCGCGCCGAGCTCGAGAACTCGATGAGCTCGAGCTGATCTTGATCTCGCAGCGAGTCGACGAGCGCCGAAGTCACCCGGCGCGCTTGATCGAGGGGAGAACCCGACATCGAGCCCGACGTGTCGAGCAAGACGATCAGATCGCGCGGCAACGCGGTCATCTTCGCCTCGACGGAGGGCGGCACGAGCGTGAGCAGGCCGTACGCGGCCTCGGACGCGATGCCCGACGAGGGCCGGCTCACGTCGAGCTCGGTGCCCACCTGCAGACCCGCCACGCGCCAGCGCACCACCACGTCGCGATCGAGCCCTGCGCCCCGCTCATCGGCGAAGGTCACGTCGGTTCGTTGCAGCCCACGGCCCGAGTGCAGCGTGTGGCTGGGGCTCTCGGGCCGGCTGTTCTCGGGCAGTCGATCGCGAATGGCCATCGAGAGCGAGAGCTTCACGGGCAGCTCGGCGTCCGCCACGTCGACGGAGATCTTCGAATGATCAGCCACGCGGCCCGGTGCGCCCAGATAGCGGGGCGCGACCACGGTGGGGAAGCGCCACTCCCAGGCGCCGTCGGGGAGCCAGGTGAGCTTCTGATCGATCTGCACCTCGCAGATGACCTGCGTGCGCGGCGGTACGTTGCCGACCTCCTGCGTGAAGAGGCTCGAGCGCTCCTGATCGAGGATCGCCGCGGTGCGCCCTTCGAGGATCGCGTCTTCGAACCGTTGGCGCGCGCGCGCCTTCGCGTCGACCTGGCCCACCACGCGCTCTTCACCGATGCGAAAGGCGAAACCACTCACCGCGCCGTCAGCCGGCAGCGGCAACGAGTACGTCACCCGAAGCGGCTCGTCGTGAGGGTTGCGGAAGGTCTGCTCGAGCGTGATGCGCACGAGGCCACCCTTCGCGTCGGCGGCCAGCGAGGCGCCGATGAGGGGCAGGGCGCGGCCATCGGTGGTGACCAGGCGGCCACCAGAAGACTCGTACGGGGCGGGGGAAGACGGGGTGCGGGGCGCGAACGACATGCGGTCCATCCTTTCGTGAGGGGTTCAATTCCCTCAACGTGATGGTCGCGATTCTTGTGACAGCGCCCGTAAGTGCCTTGAATCAGGGCGCGCGCAGCAACGAAAAGCCCGGAGGTCCGACGATGACGAGGTCTCCCGGCCCGCGGCTGGTCATCGCCGTGCCAGACGCGGGAACGTCGACTGGCGCCCACTGCGAGTCTTCGATCTGCCGGTACAGATGACCGGTGGTGAGCGCGAACCGTTCGGCCACCCCGGGTACTTCGGCGAAGGCCTTGACCGGCTCGGGCAACGAAGTGCTGCGCCAGCTCGGCGAGGGCCCGGCGACGATCACCCCGGTGGTCGAGGTCGCGCCTTCGCGTTCTCCCGCCAGCCACAGTCCCGTCGTGCTCGGCTGCACCACCGTCAACTTCGCGACCAGCGGCATCGGCAGGTTCAGCCACTGCGAGTCGGAGTAGCGCGCCAGCATTCCTTCTCCGCTGGCCCAGACCTCACCATCGGAGTGCGCCATGCCGAGGATCGGCCTGCGCAGGTCGAGCTTCGGTTCGAGCGCGTCGCCGACGACCATCGAGAGCAGCCCTGCCGCAGAGCCCACGTGGAGCTCACCCCGACGGTTCATCGCCACGGCCGTCAGTGCCTCGTGGCCCGACAGCGGCAGGCGCTTGAGCACGCCGTCGATCGATCGCAGCACCACGCCTTCGTCGCCGACGATCACCGGCTTGCCCGAAAGGTCGAACGTGATGGCCCGCAGCGACGAGCGCACGGGCGCGGGCACCGCGTGCCATTGCCGCCCGACCAACTGCAACACGGCGCCGCGTTCACCCACGGCCCAGGCCGAGCCATCGGGCGCCGTGGCGACCGCCAGCAGGCTGGCCACCGTGCGCGTCGAGACCACTTCCCACTTCACCGGCGCGATCACCAGCGCGCCCGCGACGTTCACCTGCGTGCTGGCGTGAAATTCACCCCACTGCGCGGCCAACCGCACCGGGCCCGAACACGCGGCCTCTTCTTCGGGCGCGCACGCATAGGTCGCCGTCGCGAAGCCTTCGATCAGCGTCACGGTCTCGCCTTCGACGAAGTGACCGATGGGCGCGGTGAGGTGAACCACACCCTCCGCGGGCGTTCCACCCACGTCCCACCCGCGAATGCGCATCACCACGCGCTCGGTGTTTCCGTCGAACGACGACCGATCAGGCGAGAGCGAAAGCAGCGGTTCTTCGAGGGCGGGGCCGCAGCCGACAGCGATGGCAGCGAGCACCCAGACGAAACACGATCGGGAAAACGACATCACGCACCTCCAGAAGGCCTGTTCGGCACAACCGGGAGTTGCATTCAGGAGGCCAGCGCGCCGACGGGTCAGCTCTGACCGTTCGCTGACTTTTGACTCACCTGCTTCTCCAACAGGTGAAGGCGGCTGCCGAGCTGATCGATCATCGCGTCGATCTTCACGTGGAGCTGGGTCACCTCGAGGCCGGCGCGAATGTTCGCCTCGTATTCGACCTCGGAGCGGATGCGCTCCTTCTGGCCTGAGCGGTTCTGGCTGATGAGCACCATGCACGACAGGAAGATGGCCTCGAGCGAGACGATCATCGTGAGCAGGCCGAAGGGAAATGGGTCGAACGGCACCATGTTCCCCAGCCCGACGTTGAGCCCGATCCACACCGCGAACCACAGCGCGTGCACGAGCAGGAAGCTGAAGCGGCCTGAGAAGTCGGCGGCGGCATCGGCGATGGCCTGCACCCAGGTCACGCGCTCTTCAGCGGCCTCGTTGGGCGAGAAGCGGGGGCGCACGCCCAGCAACCGATCAGCCTCCCTCAGGCGCCGGCCGATGACGCCCAGCACGTCCATCGCGGCGGTGGGGTGTCGGGCGAAGAGGTTCTCGAGGTCTTGACGGTCGATGCGCAACGCGCGCGTCACAGCGAGCGCCTGGGCCGAGGCGCTGCGGGACTCTCCGTCGAGCAGCGAGAGTTCTCCGAAGAAATGCCCGGGCTTGACGGTCTCGAAGACGATGCGAGACCCGGTGCTGTCTTCGATGAAGACCTCCACCTCCCCAGAAGCCACGATGAAGATCGCGCCCCCGGGATCCGTTCGGCGGAAAATCATCTGTCCTGCCTGGAACTCAACCTGGTCGAGCTGCGAGGCCAGGAGCTCCCGCTCTTCGTCATTGAACCGCTCGAACAGGGGGACAGCGGCGAGCAGCTGCGTATCGGCGGGCATCGGGGGGTGATTTCAAACCTCTGCTGCGCCTCAAGCAACCTTCGAATGCCGGGTGATCAACAATTGGTGAGGCTGGGTCCGGTGCTTGCACAAAGCGTCTGACGATGATGGCCTTGGTTGATGCGAGAGGGTCATCAAGGAGAGGCGGGTACACAATGCCTCAGGAGGATTTGATGGAACCGCTTGATTGGAATGCGCTTCGGGAAAACTGCGCTGGCGACGAGTCCCTCGTGAACGAGGTGCTCGAGCTCTTTCGGGGCGAGGCCGACGGGCTCGTGAGTGACGTGAACAAGGCCATCACCGCGGGTGACGCGCTGGCCGTCAAGCGCGCGGCCCACCGTCTCAAGGGTGCGTTGGTGAGCCTCGGGGCCAAGCCCGCCACCGAAGGCGCGCGTGAGCTCGAGGTGTGTGGGGGCACGGGCGATCTCGCTCCGGCCCCAGCGCTCTACGTCAGGCTCGAGCAGGAGATGACGCGGCTGATGAGGGCGATTTCGGTGCCCGTCGCCGCCTGATTCAGTTCAGGCGGCAAACTGTCGTTCCACCAACCTGCGGTAGAGCCCCTCTGTACCGACCAGGTCCGAGTGTGTTCCCGACTGAACGATGGCACCCGCATCGAGCACCACCACGCGATCGGCGCCCTTCACGGTGGAGAGCCGGTGGGCGATCACCAACGTGGTGCGGCCTTCCATCAGCCGCTCCAGCGCTTCACGCACCAGGTGTTCGCTCTCTGCGTCGAGCGCTGAGGTCGCCTCGTCGAGGATGAGGATGCGGGGGTTCTTCAGCACGGCGCGCGCGATGGCCACGCGCTGCTTCTGACCACCGGAGAGCTGAATGCCGCGCTCGCCCACCAGCGTCTTGTACTTGTCGGGGAAGGTGCTGATGAACGGGTCGGCGTTGGCCAGCTTCGCAGCCGCTTCCACCTCTTCATCGGTCGCTTCGGGCCGGCCATAGCGGATGTTGTCGGCCACCGAGGTCGAGAAGAGCAGGGGCTCTTGCGCGACCACGCCGACCTGTCTGCGCAGCCATTCTGCGTCGAGCTCTGCGAACGGAACGCCGTCGAGCTCGAGCCGCCCACCCGCGGGATCGTAGAGGCGGTAGAGCAACGAGGCGATCGTCGACTTGCCCGCGCCTGAAGGGCCCACCACGGCCACCACCTCGCCCGGCTTGAGCGCGAGCGAGAAGTTCTGCAGCACCCTGGCGTCGGGCCGGGTGGGGTAGGCGAACGAGACGTCTTTGAATTCCAACTGACCCCGCACCGTGGCGAGCTGCCGGCCTTCGGTGGAGGGGATCTGCGGCTGGCGGTGCAGCAGGTCGAACACGCGCTCGGCGGCACCCGCGGCGCGCTGCACTTCGGTCCACAGCTCGGCGAGGGCCGCCAGGCCGAAGGCCAACTGCATCGTGTAGAAGAGGAACGAGAAGAGCGCGCCCGGCGACAGCGCACCCGAGGCCATCATTCGCGCGCCGTACCAGAAGACGAAGTCGCCCGCGCCGAAGGCCGCGAAGAAGGCGATGCCGAAGAACATCGCGGAGAGCTTGATGCGCTTGAAGGCGAGCTGGAGCGAAGCGTCGACCGCCTCGCGGTAGCGCGCGACTTCCTTCTTCTCGGCGGCGAAGCCACGCACCGTGCGGATGCCGCCCAGCGACTCGACCGCGACGTCACTGGCGCGGGCCAGCGCGTCTTGCGACTCGCGCGAGAGCTTGCGCACGCGGCGCCCGTAGAACACGGCCGAGAGCGCGACCGGGGGCACCACGCCCATCATCATCAAGGTGAGCTTGGGCGAGGTGTAGAGCAGCATGCCCAGCGCGCCGACCGCGATCATGAGGTTACGCAGCACCATGCTCAAGCTGGCCGTGACGGTGTTCTGCAGCACCGCCGCGTCTGACGAGAGGCGGCTGGTGAGATCGCCGGTCTTCTGCGTGTCGAAGAAGCCGATCTCCTGGCTGAGGAGCGACGCATAGAGATCGCCGCGCAGCTTGCTGACGATGCGCTCACCCGCGCGGCTGTAGATGAGGAAGCGCAGGGCCGAGGCGACCGCGGTGCCCGCGAAGATGACGATGAGGATCAGCGCCATCTGGTCGACGCGGTCCAAATCGACTGCGCCGGCCTTCAGGCCGAGCAACGACTCGTCGAAGAGCGAGCCCATCGCCCGGGGGAAGGCGAGGTTGCCGACGCTGCTGCCCACCAGGAAGATCGTGGCGAAGAACAAGGGCCAGCGCTCTGGCCAGGCCAGTGAGTAGAGACGTTTGAGCGTGACGGGAAGAGGCGGCCTCTTCTCGTTCTTCGGATCGGTTTTTTCAGCCACGCGCTCACCCTAACCACAGGTACGCGCAGGCACACACCTCTTCACCCTTCTTCATCCGCCATCCGGGGGCAAAAGAAGCGGAACGATCCGCAGAGTGCGCAGGTAGCATGCGTTTCCAGCATGGCGTCTCAGGAAGACTCACTCCTCGGCAAGATCGCGCTGCACTACAAACTCGTCACGCAAGACGCCCTGACCGCCGCCACGCAGCGGCAAGGCGCGATGCAGCCTTCACCGCCGCTCGGCGATCTGTTGCTCGAGCTCAAGGTGATCAGCGGCGAGCAGCTCAAGTGGCTGCAGCAAGCCCAACAGCAGTACCTCGCCAAGCAGGGCGGTGGAGCGGCGCCCGCGCCTTCAGCGCCCCGGCCGGCGGCTTCGGCACCGGCACCTGCGCCCGCACCCGCGCCGGCTCAAAGACCTCAAGGTCACGTGGTCAACCTGCCCACGGCACCGGTTCCGGCGGCGATCCCTTCTGCGCGCAAGAGCGTGGTCACCTTGAAGGACGTGCTCGCCAAGGCGGTGGAAGCGCGGGCCAGTGATGTGCACATCCACTCCGGGGCGCCGATGCAGATGCGCATCGGGGGCGTGCTCAAGGAACTCAAGCTCGGGCAGTTCAGCCCCGAAGAGGTCGAGGCGATCATCCGCCAGGGGCTCACGCCTGCCGAGCAGAAGATTCTCGAAGAAGAACAGGACTACGACGTCGCGCTCGTGTTGCCGGGGCTCGGCCGCTTCCGCGCCAGCTTCTACAAGCAGCAGCGCGGCTACGACGCCGTGTTTCGCCCGATTCCGTTGAACCCGCCGACGCTGGGCGAGCTGGGGCTGCCGGGCACGCTGGCGAAGCTGGCCGACTTTCATCAGGGCCTGGTGCTGTTCACCGGGCCCGCGGGCTCGGGCAAGTCGTCGACGCTCGCTGCGATCGTCAACATGCTCAACGAGTCTCGGCAGGATCACATCATCACCGTCGAGGATCCGATCGAGTACGTGTACTCGAAGAAGAAGTGCATCGTGAATCAGCGGCAGGCGGGCAAGCACACCAAGTCCTTCGCCAACGCCCTGCGCGCCGCGCTCCGTGAAGACCCCGACATCATCGTGATCGGCGAGCTGCGCGATCTCGAGACCATCTCGCTGGCCATCACGGCTGCTGAGACCGGCCATCTCGTGCTCGGCACGCTGCACACCAACAACGCCATTCGCACCATCAACCGCGTGCTCGACGTCTTCCCGCCCAAGCAGCAGTCGCAGATCCGCGCGATGGTCTCTGAGTCATTGCGCGCCGTCGTCTCGCAACGCCTGATCCCCACCGCGGATGGCGCCCGCAGAGTTCCCGCGCTCGAGGTGCTGTACGTGAAGCCGTCGGTCTCGAACCTCATTCGTGAAGAGAAGACCTTTCAGATTCGATCGATCATGCAGACGGGGCGGGGTGACGGCATGACGCTGCTCGATGACTCCATCGCCGACCTGGTGAAGACGGGGCAGGTCACCAAAGAGACCGCGCGCCGCTTCGCTGAAGATCCCAAACGTTTCGCCTGAAAGGACGCCATGGCTCGCCTCGACGTCCTCTTCAAGCTGCTCAAGGATCAAGGTGGTTCCGATCTCCACCTCGCCGCTGGCAACGCGCCCCACCTGCGCCGTCACGGCGTGGTCGCGCCGATCGCCGACTGGCCGGTGTTCACCGACGAGAACCTGCGCTCGCACCTGCAGGAGCTCGCCAGTGAGAAGCAGTGGGCGCACTACACCACCAACCTCGATCTCGACTTCGCCTACGCGATCCCCGGGCTGGCCCGCTTCCGCGCGAACTTCTTCAACCAGGAGCGTGGCGCGGCGGCCGTCTTCCGCATCATTCCTGAACGCATTCGCACGCTCGAAGAGCTGAAGGCCCCGCCGGCGCTCGCGCAGTTGGCCACCCTGGAGCAGGGGCTCGTGCTGGTGACGGGCCCGACCGGCTCAGGCAAGTCGACCACGCTGGCGGCGATCATCGACCAGGTGAACGCGAACACCGCGCGTCACATCATCACCATCGAAGACCCGGTCGAGTTCGTGCACCCCAACAAGCGCTCCACGCTCTCGCAGCGTGAAGTGGGGGTGGACACGAAGAGCTTCTCGAACGCGCTGCGCAGCGCCATTCGCCAGGATCCCGGCGTCATCCTCGTCGGCGAAATGCGCGACATGGAGACCATCTCGTTGGCGATCACGGCCGCTGAGATGGGGGTGCTGGTGTTCGGCACGCTGCACACCAACAGCGCGCCCAAGACCATCGATCGCGTGATCGACGCGTTCCCGACCGATCAGCAGCAGCAGGTGCGCACGATGCTCTCGGAGTCGCTGGCCGCGGTCGTCTCGCAGCTGCTGCTGCGGACTCCCGACGGAGCGGGGCGCGTGGCCGTGCACGAGATTCTGCTCAAGACGCCGGGCCTGCCCAACGTCATCCGCGAAGGCAACACGCCGATGATCAGCTCGATCATCCAGGCCGGCAAAGCGCAGGGCATGCAGTCGATGGACGACATCCTCTTCAAGCTCGCTACCGAGAAGAAGATCTCGGCGGAAGACGCCTTTCACAAGGCCGGCAACAAGGCGCGCTTCGAGCCGATGTTGGGGCCTGACGCTCACTGAGTCTGGCGCGGCAGCCGGGTCCCGATTAGTCGGTGGGACCCATGCTGACTTCGACTCTGTTGGCCCTCACTCTCGCTGGAGCACCCATGAGCGTTTACGACTTTTCGATGAAGACGATCGACGGCAAAGACGTTTCGTTGAGCGCGTACAAAGGCAAGGCGCTCATGATCGTCAACACCGCTTCGGCGTGCGGTTACACGCCCCAGTACAAGGGCCTCGAGGCGCTGTACCAGCAGTACAAAGACAAGGGCTTCGAGATCCTCGCGTTCCCCTCGAACGACTTCGGCGGTCAGGAGCCGGGCAGCAACGAAGAGATCAAGAAGTTCTGCGAGCTGAAGTTCAAGACGAGCTTCCCGCTGTTCGCGAAGATCCCCGTGAAGGGCGACGCGGCGCACCCGCTCTATAAGTACCTCACCGGCCTGAAGGAGAACGGCGGCGAGGTGGCGTGGAACTTCAACAAGTTCCTGGTCTCGCCTGAGGGCACGGTCGTGGCGCACCTGGCGTCGGGCGTCGAACCCACCAGCGATGAACTGAAGAAGAAGGTCGAAGCGGTTCTGCCCAAGAAGTGACCTGGTCTCCCTCTCCCATCGGGAGACTGGTGAAATAGGTCCACCACCGGTCCCCCCGAGCCCAGTCGAGGGGGCGCTTGCCGCGCGAAGCAGAGGTAATCTCTCGACTCCGCTCGGGAGGACCGGTGTGCGCTCGCTATTTCGATCAACCCTGCGCTCCTCAGGAACAGCACCGGTCCCCCCGAGCGAAGTCGAGGGGTCACCTGCCGCGCGGCGCAGAGGTGGCATCTCGACTGCGCTCGATGCGAACGGTGGGTCTGTTCCTTCGGACGAAATCGCCGGCGAAGCCGGTACCCCTGCTCGGGGCGAACGGCGCGTTCAGGAAGTGCCCGGCGCCCGGTACTTGATCGTCGACGCCATCTGGAGCGCCTGGAGGGTCTCCTCGACGCTCATCAACACCGTGGTCTTCAGCGAGCTGAGCGCGCCCCCCGCGGTGATCGCCAACGCGGTGGCCGCCATCGAGACGTTGTCCGGCGCCTCCCACAAGATGACTCCGTCGTGATCGCCGAAGGCGTACCAGAAGCCGATCAGCTTCCCGCCGCTGGCCTCGATGTACTGCTTGGCGGCCACGCGCCGATCTTCCGGGCGTTGCATGAGCTTTGCCCAGGTCGCCGGCGCGTAGCTGAAGCGGGTCAAATAGGTCGGCATCGATTCTCCTTCGCCGGCGCGAATGTGCTGCGGCGAGGGATCAGTAAGCGCGACGACTCAGCGCACGCCCTTCCACGACTTGGGTGCCGCTTCTTTGGACTGCCGTCTCCCCGACCCTCTCCCCCTCGGGGAGAGGGAGTTGGGGAGTTGGGAGTCAGTGCGTTCGTTGCTTGAAGCGGTTTCGCAACGCCGCGACGACCTTGCCGTCGGCCTTCAGCGAGAAAACCTCGACCGCCGTGCGACCAAACGGAAGCGCGCAGGCCAACACGGCGAGCGTCGCGGACAACCCGATGAGCGTGTTCTGCCAGCTCGCCAGGTTCCACTGCCCGCTCCACATATGCGGCTCGTCGCTGAGCGGCCACAGGTAATGGATCGGCCAGCCCGGCCCGCTGCCCGCCAGATCGCAGAGCAGGTGCAGGTGGAACGCAGCGAGCGCGAGACCGAACACGGCCCACTTGTGCTTCGCCATCACCGCCAACGCCGCCGAGATGGCCAGCGCCGAAAAGATTCCGTGCGTCAGCACGTGATGCCACTGACCGTAGAGATCCTCCCCGGCCAGCAGCGTGAGCCCGTCGAGATCCGGCAGCACACCCGCGAGCGTGACCAGAATGCGATCACGCCGATCGACGAGCTTCTGCGCACCGAGCCACGACAGCTCGGCGTGGACGATCGGGTTCACTCAGGAGTCGACGAAGACTGCGGCGACTCACCACCAGCACCACCACCACCACCCGCTTCACCACCACCGCCACGACGACGACGACGGCGACGACGACGAGGACCCGGGGCATCACTGGTGGGCTGCGGCGCAGCGCCGGTCTTCCACTTCTCCAGTTGCTCCTGGTGCTCGCCCGTCGCGGCGACCCACACTTCGAAGACGGCCAGCGACTCGTTGAAGAGCGGGTGCCCGCGGAAACCCATCAGCCCACCACGACGGCGGCGCAACCCCGCCAACGTGCGCTGGGCCATCAGGATCATCCGGCAACGCTCGGCGATGCGGCGGGGCAAGCGGGCCTTCTGCACCAGCTGCGAGAGCAGCTGCTCGATGCCCTGCGCCACGGTGGGCGGCTTGCCGTTCTCGTCATCGGCGCCTGGCTGTTCTGGCTCGTCCAGAGAGATCGGAAGGAGGATGCTCGCCAGCAACATCGAGTCGTCGAAGTTGGCCTTACGGCGCACCGACGCGTCCATCGCGTCGACGAAGCGCCAGTACTCGGTCTGGCCTTCGACATCCTGGCCGGCGATGTACTCGTGCACGGGCGGCAGCAGCGTGCGCAGCGCGTCGAGCGCACCGACCAACTGCAGCGCGGGGCGCGCGTAACCACCACGCAGCAGGCGGAACGTCTCCTCGAGCAGACGAGGCGCAGAGCAGCGCTGCAGATCTTCCACGGCGCCTTCCATGGCGGCGTAGGTGCGCGACTCGATGTCGAGGCCGAGCTTCCCGGCGAATCGAACGGCTCGAAGGATGCGCACGGGGTCTTCGCGCATGCGCACTTCGGGGTCGCCGATGGTGCGGATCTCGCGGCGGGCCAGATCGCGCAGGCCCGCCACGTAGTCGTACACGCGGCCGACCGACGGCTCGTAGAACAGGCCGTTGATGGTGAAGTCGCGGCGGCGTGCATCTTCGACCGCGGTGCCGAAGGTGTTGTCTTCGGTGATCAGCAGGTCGGGCGCTTCGGCGACTTCGTCCTGCACGTCGGCCACGGGGGTCGAGGGCACCTCGGCACCCGCCTCGACCGCGTCGAGGGCTTCGGCGTCGGCGACCGCGATGTGCTCGGTGCCCTCGGACTGCACTTCGCCTTCAGCTGCTTCGGAAGGTTGCGGCTCTTCGACGATGGTGGGCATCGCGCGGAAGGTGGAGACCTCGAGGATCTTCCCGCCCTTGAAGTACACGTGGGCAAGCCGAAATCGGCGCCCGATGAGGCGGCAGTTACGGAAGAGGCCCTTCACCTGGTTCGGCGTCGCGCTGGTGGCGATGTCGAAGTCTTTGGGCTCGTGGCCGATGAGCAGGTCGCGCACGCAGCCTCCAACCAGGTACGCCTCGTGGCCGTGCTGGCGAAGGCGGAGCAGCACGCGCACCGCATCGGGATCCAGCCGCTCGGGCTCGATGTCGGGGCCGCGGTTGGCGTGGGCGGCTGCTGCTGCTTCGGCGGATTGAGGGGCGGCGTTCGTCTCCTCACGCGCGGTGTCTTGCGGCGCGGAGGTGGCGGAGTTCTCGGTGGTCATCACGTTCCTGACGCAGCCCCGATCGCAAAGCCGCATGGCTGAAGAGCCGGGGCCGTCACGAGGTGCGCGGCCCGTATACCCCGAAAAGGAGCAGTGAGAAGAGTCGAGAGGGTTGGCTCAAACAGGTTTCAGACCCGCCCGGTCACCCCCGAGAGGGTTGGCTGAAATAGGAATTGAGAACCCACCGGTCCCCCCCCCGAGCGCAGTCGAGGGTCCGCTCCTAAGGAACAGCACCGTTCCCCCCGAGCGAAGTCGAGGGGTCACCTGCCGCGCTGTCACCTGCCGCGCGGCGCAGAGGTGGGTCTGTTCCTTCGGACGAAATCGCCGGCGACGCCTGTCCCCTGCTCGGGAGGAACGGACCTACCTGCGCTTCTTATGAGTCCGGGGCCGGGCGTCATCGAGCAGCGACAGGTAGTCGATGTCACGGTGCTTCGGAGGGGGCGGCTGAGCACCCAGCGCCGCCACCCGCTTGCTGAACGCCGCGATGATGTCGGGCATCGGCCGCACCATCTGGAACACGGCGGCCGGGCCCTGCAGCGCCTCGAGCAACGCTTCCGCCACGCCCGCAATGGGCAGGCCGCGCCTCAGCAGATCCTGAAACGAGTTCGAGAGCGTGAGCAGGTTGTAGCCAGAGGTCTGCACCAGCTCGATCATCACCCGCAGCACCTGCGGGGCGGTGAGGTGCTTGTCGCCCAGCAGCACCAGCGCCGCCTGGAAGTAATTGAAGATCGGCACCACCCGCGCGCCGTAGTGCGCGAACGCAGCGGGCGGCGTGAGCCGGTCGAGGTTGATGAAGATGCGCCGCACGGGGTCTGCCTGGGGGATCTCCTTCCACTGCTTGATCACCCGCGCGATGTCGTCGGTGTAGACCTCGGCCGCCTCGAGCACGCGGTGCACCACCGGCTCTGAGACCCGGTGCGCCACCATGTCGGCGTAGAGCGAATAGATGAAGGCGTCGGCCTCGGCGTCATCACCGAAGAGCACCTCTTCGGCTTCCACCGGCGCACGCGCGCGGCTCTCGAGCAGCACCGGCAACTTGTAGCCGACCTGGCCGCGCATCGCCTTGAAGCGGCCACGCACCAGGTTTCGCAAGTTGTCCTTGAGCACCAGCTCGTCGAACTCGACGCCGTCGAGCTTGAGCTTCTCGGTGAGCACCGTGCGCATCTGCGTGGGGCTGCCCGAGACGATGCACAGCCGCGAATCACCCGACGCGCGCAGCTCACGAATGAGCGCAGCCGCGCCGGGGATCGCCTTCTTCTCGTGGGCCTTCTGAAAGGCAGTGCGCACCAGCTGACGGAAGGTGTCGAAGTCGGTCTGCAGGTAGGTCTTGTCGAGATCCCAGCGGTAGATGCGCCGCACGGGACCTTTGGGCTCCAAAGCCCCCGGGGGCGACGGCGTTGGGGAAGAAGAGTTCACGCCTTCGGGAGCATGCCTTGAATCGCGTTCGCGAGGTCCTTCGATACGGCCCGGGCCGCCACCTTCCCCGCATTGGTGATGGCCCGCGACTTCGAGCGCCCATGCGCTTTGATGAAGAGCCGATCGAACCCGAGAATCGGCGCGCCGCCGTATTGCTCCCAGTCCGTCACCTCTTTGATGCGCTCGATGCCTGACGAGAGCATCGCCAGCCCTGCACGCCAGAGCAGCTTTTCCTTGTACGCGTAGCGGGCGAGCTCGATGACCGTCTCGCTCACGCCTTCCAGCATCTTGAGGCACACGTTGCCCACGAAGCCGTCGCACACCACGACGTCAGCGGTGCCCTTGGGAATGTCGACGCCCTCGACGTTGCCGATGAAGCGCAGCCCGTGAATGTGCTGGAGCTTTTGGTTCGCCTCCACCACGCGCGCCGGGCCCTTCTGCGCCTCGGTGCCGTTGGAGAGCAGCGCCACCGTGGGGTTCTCGTTCTTCGAGATGATGCGCGCGTAGGCCGAGCCCATGATCGCGAAGGCCACCAGATCGTCGGCCGAGGCATCGACGGTCGCGCCCACGTCGAGAATGAGGCTGAACGGATCGTTCTTCTCGCCGCGGCCGACGGCCGTTGGGTACACGGTGGCCAGCGCCGCGCGCCGCACGCCGGGAATGAGGCTGAAGTTGCGCGCGCACGCGAGCACGCCTGCACCCGTGTTGCCGGCCGAGACCATCGCGTCGGCCTCGCCTTCACGCACCAGCCGCGCGGCCACCATCACCGAGCAGTCGGGCTTGCTCTCGAGCGCGGCGTTGGGCTTCTCGTGCATGCCCACGAAGTCAGCCGCGTGATGCACGGCCACCCGCTCGGCGTTGTGCTTCACCTGGGTCAGCGCCTGATCGATGAGCGCGCGATCGCCCACCAGCAGCGCGTGAATGTGCGGGGTGTCGAGCGTCAGCTGCGCCGCGCCCCGCACGATCTCCAGCGGGCCGTGATCGCCCCCCATCACATCGAACGCGATGGTGACCGGCCGCTGGCTCACGCTGGTCACTCCTTCTGGGTGTTGGCGCCGTCGCGGCTGATGCAACCCTTGGTCAGGGTGTACTGGTAGGTGCCCAGCTCGTCGCGCCAGTACTCGCCCACGTACGGCCAGTAGAGCTGGTCGTCAGACACGTCCGTCCGGTACTTGTACTTCTTGACCGTCGACACCTGACCACCGGCCTTGAGCATCTCCTCGAGGAAGTCCTTTTCCATCGACGTGGTCTCGAACTTGATGCGCAGCCCGTTCGCGCGGAGCGTCTTGAGCTGACCCAGCTCGAAGTCGAGCTTGGCCTTGGCCATCAAGCCCGCCTTGCCGATGAGCCCCTGGCGCTGATCCTTGAGCCGCTCGATGAGCTGCTTGGAGAGGTTGCTGTACTTGAAGGTGTCACCCTTCTCGCCCACCGCGTCCATCTCGGTCTCGAGCTCGGCGATCGAGTCGACGGTCTTCTTGAGGTCCTTGTCGGTGAGCGCGAGGTTCAAGATGCGCTCGAGGATCTCGTCGGTGCCCTTGAGCTTCTGGCCCGCCTTGTTCTTCTTGCG
>JBKJSE010000181.1:0-6243 GCA_046595925.1 Archangium sp.
GGTTCATCTACCGGGGGCCTGAGCTGGTCACCGAGATCCTGAACACGCTCGAAGAGAAGCTCAGTGAGCTGAAGCTCGATTCGATCTCGAAGGCCGTTGGTCGCAACGCATAACCTCTCCCTGCGAGCGGGGAGAGGTCCGTCCGAAGGACCGGGTGAGGGGCGCCGTTTGCGGAGTCCATGGCGCTCAGGGCATGGCGAGCGTTTCCGAGGCCGTTCGCGAGCAGCGGCTCTGGTCAGCTGATGAAGTCGTCGAGGTTCGGTTCGACTGGGCGGAGGACGAGACACTCACGGGCCGGTTGTGGCTTGATCGAACTTCCGTGGGTGACATCGATGGCCTGCGGCGGGTGTCTGATGGAGTGGCTTCGGGTGATTCACCCGAAGTGAGGCCCTCACCCTGCCCGTCTCCCGAAGGGAGGGGAACTTCATCACTTTACGTGAGCAATTGGCCGGTCACCGGCAACGCGACGATCTTCTCTTTCGCCACGCGCCCGTCCTTCATCCACGCGGCGCCGAAGTCGCGCACGAACGTGCTGAGCACCCGGTGAATCATCGTCTCGAGCTCAGGACCTTCCAACGCGAGCTTCGACTGCAACGTCGCCAACGCACGCTTACCCGCCGACGCCCGCAGCTTCGGCATCGGGCCTGCGTCATCGAAGATCCGTGAGCACAGCTCGGTCAACTTCAGCTCGGGGAACGGCGCGACATCGACGATCTCATCGACCTCTGCCCGCGCCACCGCCGCCGCGAACAACCGCTGCGGAGTGAGCTCAGCCATCGTGGAACCAAACCGCGCGATGATCTCGGCCGGCGACGGAGAGAGCAGCGCCTGGAACACCGCCCGCTGCTGACGAACCCGCTGAAGGCTCGCCTCGGACTCCGAGAGCTCACGGCGCGATCTGAACGGCACCGGCTCAGCACCCGGAACCTTGAGCGCCTTGAGCGGCCGACGGCCCAGCAACGCCGCCAGCGCATCCGACTCGTCCTCGAGCGCGAGCCACGTCTCACCGAACCGCGACCCCTCTTCGTGCACCAGCTTCTCGACCTGCCGCTTGAGCTTGAGCGTCAACGAGAACCCGCACTGGAACAACGCCCTCAGCGTCGTCTCACGCACCACGTCAGTGGCCATCGTGGGGTCGCCGCCCGTGTAGTGCTCGAGGCCCAGGTCCAGATAGTCGCGCGCGTGCTCCGACAGCCGCTTGATCGCGAGTGGGTCGCCGGGCTCTGCGCCATCGGCCACCAGCACGCAATTGACCAGGTAGCGCACCTCACCCTCGAGGTTCTGGCGCTCCACCGAGTCGAGGCCCTGAAAGGCGGCCGCGACGTAGTCCACCCGGCCCTGCACGGGCGCCAGCGCCGACTTCGGCTTGGGCCTCGCGATCTTCTCGGGGTCGACCCACGCGAAGACCTTGATCGACTCTTCCAACGGCGGGAACCCGAGGTCTTCCAGGCGCGCGCGGCGAAACTGGTAGGCCGCCTCTTCCAGCTCGGTCACCGCTTCCCAGCGCACGGACTCGAGGAAGCGCCCCAGCTCGAACGGATTCTGTGTGACCAGGTCGAACGTCAACCGGCGCAGCGCGGCCTCGTCGACCCCATCGATGCGGAACTCGAGGAGATACCTTCCCTCGGGCATTTCCATCGTGGGGCCTTCGATGTCGACGTCGGGGTTTTCCTCGAGGTCGTGAATGGTGACGAGCCGCTTGTAGATGAGCTCGAGCACCTCCATGTCGAGGGCGCCCACCTTCTTGACGAAGTCTTCGTCGTCGTCGCCGCGGGCCGCGCGCAGCCAATGCAGCACCTCGAGCGGATCCATTCGATCACGCTGCCAGGCCGCCAGGTCCACGAAGGTGCGGAACTGTTCGGGGGTCGCGAGCTGAACGATCTCCGTCGAGTCGGGGAGCCCGACGTCGATGATGGTCGAGTACACGTCTTCGGCGGGCAGCGAGCGCACCAGCGCCTTGCCGTCGACCTCTTCCATCATCGCGTCGAGGCGGTGTTTGGGGGCGAGCTCGGTCAGACGACGAACCAGCTCGGCCCTGCGCAGCAATCGCTTCTCCTGACTCGAGCTCACAGCGCTGCCCTATTCGCTTCGAGAAGGCAGAGCTAGTTGATCCCGCCGCACATCCACGTGAGGTTGAACCCGCGCAGCACCGGCGTGCTCATGCCGTCGACCGAGCGCAGCCCGAACTCGACGCGCAGGAACCGGGTGCGCGGCACGCCCGCCTGCACCAGGTCGACCGGGGAGGTCGTGAAGGGCCCGTACTTCACCAACGACGTCGAGTTGAGCTCGGCCAGCGTGTTGGCCGCCTTCACGAAGACCTGCATCGACGTGTTGGGCGGGGTCAGCGCATCCCAGGTGAGAATGCGCCACTGGTTGTCCGCATCGCAGGCCTCGAAGTCTTTCCGGTAGGTGCCGCGCGGCGCGGTGAAGTTGCGCAGCTGGTAACCGGTGAAGTCCGAGTACGTGTAGAGGCCGCCGGGTTGCTGCGGCGTCCGGGTGATCGCGCCCGTGGCGTTGTCGACCTTGGTGACGTTGCCCGAGCTGTTGTTCACCCAGGGGTTGCCGTCTGCGTCGAGGCCCACGCCGATGCTCCCCGCGGTGAGCGCGTCGCTCATGTCGATGAAGTCTGCAGCGCCGTACGGAATGATGGCGCCCGTCTCGGCATCGAAGCGAATGAGCTGGGCCTTCGCACCTCCGTAGCCCGACATGAACACCCGGCCATTCGCGTCGACCGCGATGCCACGGCCCCACTCGAAGGCGGTCCCCTGAGCGCTGCGCGCCGCGCTGAAGTCGAACCTGGTCCACGTGCCCGTCGTGTGATCGTAGCGGCAGGCGTACGGCCCCAGCGTCCACCCAGGCAGCCACACCCGGTTCTTCGCGTCGATGCCGATGCCGTAGGCCTGGCACTCGGGGCTGTTCTGAATGGTGTCGGTGACCAGGGTGCCCGTGAGCGTGTTGATCAACGCCAGGTGCGCCGTGCCGGGCTCGACCACCCACAGCCGCTGCAGGCGATCGACGATCGCGCCGTACGGGCCGAACGAGATCTCCACGTAGTTGAGCCCGCCGGGTGCGACCGGGAGCAGCTCACCGTTGGCCGAGTTGAGCTTGTACATGCGGCGCTCGAAGTAGATGCCCAGCCAGACGTCACCTGCCGAGCCTTCACCACCCGCCGAGACGGCGAGCGCGCGGCCCGTGACCTCACCCGCAGTAGGCACTGCGCCCACCGGCTTGGTGAACAGCACACACTCGTCGTAGGTGGCCGGGTTGGCCATGTCGGAGGGGATGATCATCTCGCCGTCAGCCGCCGAGATGCTGATCTGCCCGTCGCCGTTGATGTCGCGGCTGGTCTCGATGGTGCCGTTGCCGTTGCGATCGATGCACGAGGAAGGGTCGTTGGCGATCTTGGTGACCGAGCCCTGCTTGCCGATGCCGCGGTTGGCCACGAACATGTCGCCGTAGAGGTCGAGCGCGGTGCGGCTGGGGTGCCAGGTCTCGGTGGCCTGCATGTTGTGCACGGCGCCGCCTGCGCACGGAGGCCCAAAGCTGTTCGCGCAGTCCTTGGGGATGACCGAGAAGTAGCGGCCTACCTCGCGCCCGGTGCGGGTGTCGTACTTCGAGACCCAGCCCTGCGCGTCGTTGGCGATCCACATGAAATAGAACTCGCCGGACCCCTGGTTGAGCACCACGTGCCCGTTGGGGTCGAGCTTCACGCCGTCGCCCTGCCCGCCTGCGCCGCCGTCGAGCGTGAAGCCGCCCGCATCGGGGCCGATGCCGATCACCGTGGTGCCGTCGCCGGCATCGGTGATCACCCCGCCGCCCCCCGCTCCACCGGTACCGCCGCCTGCGCCCGTGCCACCACCCGCGCCCATGCCGCCGTCACCGGTACCTGCACCCGTGCCGCCGTCGCGCTTGATGACCACCGTATTGCCGCACTGACACTGACAACCGGTCACCGACATCACCAACACGAGCACGGACCAATGAACGAGCTTCATGGCCGGAGTGTCGGTGGGGCACCGACGTCAGGTCAACCGATGATGCCGAGCAGCGTGCGCCAGACGTCCTGATGACCGATGTCATCATGAGATGAGAAACCGAGCAGCGCGTTGTCGGGCAGCTCGAGCTGCTTCTGGATCTTCAGCAGCTGCGGCTTGCGCGCCGACTTGCTGATGCGATCGAGCTTGGTCGCCACCACGAGAATGCGGGGCGGCTTGTCCTGGAGGAAGTCCATCATCTCGAGGTCGTCGGGCGTGGGGCCGATCTCACCGTCGATGATGCAGACCACCACCTTGAGCGTGTGCCGATTGCTCAGGTACGTGTTGATCATGCGATCCCAGATCGCCCGCTCCGACTTGGGAACCTTGGCGAAGCCGTAGCCGGGCAGATCGCACAGGCGAATCGTGCGCTTCTTCGCGCGATGCTCGAGGGCGACGTCGAAGAAGTTGAGCGTCTTGGTGCGGCCGGGGGTGTTCGACACGCGCACCAGCTTGCGGCGGTTGGCGAGCGTGTTGATCATCGACGACTTGCCGACGTTCGACCGGCCGACGAAGGCCACTTCGGGGGTGTTTTCCCGGGGGTAATCGTCGAGCTGGGTCGCGGTGGTGACGAACTCTGCAGTGAGGACTTTGATCATGGAACGGAGCCACCAGCAGCCAAAGGCTGCGCGAGACAGACGGGAGCGCAGCGGACGGCTGGCCGAGGCGAAGTGACCCGGATCATGGGGTTTGGGCGAGCTCCGCGGCCTTCAGCGGGGGCAGCACCTGCGCCTTGCGCTTTTGCCGTTCGATCGTCCAGTGATCGATCGCCTTGAGCTTGGCGGCGAAGTCGAAGGGCTTGAGCGAGGGGCTGGCGGAATCGTGACAGGCCCGGCACGACTTCTCGGCGGGGTCGGTGAGGCCAACCAGGCGCGCCAGCTCAGGGTCCTTCATCACGTAGTTGGCCGAATAAAACTGGCCCCCCCCGTGACAGGTCTCGCAGGCCACGTGGGCCGACTTCTGCTCGGTCTGGTTGGGCGAATGGCACGACAGGCAGCGCACGTCTTTTTGCTGCTGAGGCGAGAGCACGTCACGGGCACGCGCGTGACTGGTGGCCTGCCAGGCCGCGTACGCGTCGGGGTGGCAGGCCTGGCAGCTCTCAGAGCCGAGGAAGTCGTGGGCCAACACCGCCACGCTCCCACATGCGATCGACAGCGCGAGAACTCGAGAAAGCAGCGGACGCATCGTCAGTTGCGTAGCATCGGTCTCTGTCCATGTCGCGTCTCGCCTTCCTGCTCGCCCTGGCGCCCCTGCTGGCCTTCGCCAGGCCCTGGCAGGGCATCGTTCCCGGAGGGGGCTCGAGTGAACTCGATGTGATCGGCAAATTCGGCGAGCCGACCCGACGGGTCACTGCGCGCGGTCAGTCGGTGCTCGTCTTTTCCGGGGTGCAGGCCATCAAGGGCACCGTGCAGGCGCAGTTCAAGTGCGACCCCACCACCAAAGAGGTGCAACGCATCGACGTGTATCCAGCGCCGGTGATCGACGTGACGGCGATCGAGAAGAGCTACGGCCGGTCGTGCACCGTCACCGAGGGCGAAGAGCCCTGCTACTGGCGCAAGGAGACCGCCCAGAAGCACCCCTACTTCCTCTACCCGAAGCTCGGCCTGGCGATCTTCTTCAAGGACGATGACCAGACGGTGCTCTCGTTCTCCTTCCTGCCCCCGCAGCCCTGAATGCGGCTCTACGGGCTCACCGGTGGCATCGCTTCGGGCAAGTCGACGGTCTCGGCGATGTTCCGGCAAGCCGGCGTGCCGGTGATCGACGCTGACGAGCTCGCCCGCGAAGTGGTGGAGCCCGGGCAGCCTGCGTTGGCCGAGATCGCTGCGCGGTTTCCCGGCACCCTGACGCCTGAAGGCAAGCTCGATCGCGCGAAGTTGGGCGCGTTGATCTTCAAGGACCCCGCAGAGCGTGCCGCGCTGGGCGCCATCACCCACCCCCGCATTCAGGCGCTGGCCCTCGAGCGCACCACCGCGCTGGCGGAAGCGGGGGCTCCTTGCGCCCTCTACGACGCTGCGCTGCTCATCGAGAACAAGCTCTACCAGGCGATGGATGGCGTCATCTTGGTGAGCTGTCCCCCCGAGGCGCAGCTCGCCCGGTTGATCGCGCGAAACGGGCTCACGGAAGACCAGGCCCGGCAGCGCATCGATTCACAAATGTCACTCGAGCAGAAGCGGCCCTTCGCCACCTGGCTCATCGACAATGGGGGCTC
>JBKJSE010000417.1:0-7174 GCA_046595925.1 Archangium sp.
AGACCCACCGTTCGCATCGAGCGCAGTCGAGATGCCACCTCTGCGCCGCGCGGCAGGTGACCCCTCGACTTCGCTCGGGGGGAACGGTGCTGTTCCTTAAGGAGCGCAGTCGAGGGATGACCCCTCGACCCCGCTCGCGGGGACCGCGGTCTGCCCCATTTCACCAGCCTCCCGAAGGGAGAGGGAGACCATTACTTCACGGGGTCGAGGCTCGGCTGCGACGGCGCTGACGGCGGCGGGGGCGCCACCACGCGGGGCTCGATGCGCACCGTCACCACCCGCGGCCCCTCGGTGTTGACCGTGACCACGCGGTAGTCATCCATCATCCACACGTCGCCGCTCACCGGCACGCGCCCGAGCTTGGCCATCAAGAAGCCGGCGATGGTGGTGACCTGAGACTTGTCGACGTCGAACTCGACCTCGAGCGTGTGTTCGATGTCGTCGAGCTGCGCGGTGCCGGGCAGCTCGAGCTTGCCGCCGGGCAACTTCTGCATCGGCTCGACCTTGCGACCCAGCTCGGCCACCTTGCCGACCAGCTCAGCCACCACGTTCGCCAGGGTGATCAACCCCGACGTACCGCCGTGTTCATCGACCACCACGGCGATCTGCTTGTTGCGCCGCTTGAACTCGTTGAGCAGCTGATCGAGCGTGATGTTCTCGGGCACGAACAACACCGGCCGCTGCACCTGGCTGAGCGACTTCAGCTCGTGCCGGCCGTGCAGGTAGAACAGGTCTTTGACGTTGATCAGGCCCTCGACCCGATCGAGCGAGCCGCGAATCACCGGCACCCAGGTGTGACCCGCCGCGTACGCCGCCGCGAGGTTCTCCTCGAGGGTCAGCTCGAGATCGAGCGCCTTCATCTGCGAGCGAGGCACGAGCACCTGGCGCGCCGTCTTCTCCATCATCGAGAGCGCGCGCTGGAGCAGCTCGGCCTGCTGCTTGTGCAACCCGCCCGCTTCCGCCGACGAGGTGAAGATCATGCGCAGCTCGTCTTGCGAGAGCGCCTCTTCGTGCTCGGCGTTCGCGCCATCGAGCCCCAGCAGCTTGAGCACCAGCTTGGTGCCGCCGTTGAGCAGCGCGATCACCGGGTAGAAGAGCACGTAGAAAATGCGCATCGGCCAGGCGAGCAACATCGCCGTGCCTTCCGCGCGGGTGATCGCCACCGTCTTGGGCACCTGCTCGCCGACCACGATGTGCAGGAAGGTGATGATGCCGAAGGCGATCACCACGCCGATGGTGTGCGCGATCGCCTGAGCGGTGTCACTCGAAGGGGCGATGCGGAGCACCAGCGGCTCGATCAACCCTGCGAACGCCGGCTCGCCCACCCAGCCCAGCGCCAGCGACGCGAGCGTGATGCCCACCTGAGAGGCCGACAGCCAGATGTCGAGGTTCTTGCGCATGGTGAGCGCGAGCTCAGCGCCCGACCTGCCTTGCTCGACCAGCGACTCGAGCTGCGTCTGGCGCACCTTCACCAGCGCGAACTCGATCGCGACGAAGAACGCGTTGGCGACCACCAGGGCCAACGCCAGGAACAACGAGCCGAATTCCATTTAGCGCAGCGCCTCGAACTCGGCCTCGCCCTCGAGCGCCTCGAACATCGGGTCGGCCTTGAGCCAGGTGCTCACCTTCGCGCGATCGACCTGCAACGCGAGCTTCAGGTGTTCGAGGGCATCGGCCTTGCGGCCCCACTGCGCGTAGAGCGCGGCGAGGTTGTAGACGAGCAACAGATCGTCGGCCTTGAGCGCCTTGGCCTTGTCGTATGCGCGCTCGGCCTCTTCGTAGAAGCCCTTCTGCGCGTAGCAGATGCCCAGGTCGAGCCAGGCCTCGAAGTTGTCCGCCTCGAGGCGCGTGACGTCTTTGAGCTGCGTGATGGCCGAGCGATAGTCGCCTTCGTCCATCTGCAGCCCGGCCAGCTCGTGACGGGGAAAAGGATCAGCGGGGTCGAGCTCGATGGCGGTGCGCAGCTCTTTGACGGCTTCTTCCGTACGACCCGCGTCGGCGTAGGTGAGGCCGAGGTTCAGGTGCGCGTCGGGGTAGTCGGGCTCGAGCTCGATGGCCGTCGAGTACTCGCTGATGGCGAAGTCGAGCGCGTGCGCCGAGAGGAAGCAGGCGAGGTTGTAGTGCGCGGTGGCGCTCTCGGGCTCGAGGCGCAACGAGACGAGGTACGCATCGAGCGCATCACGGAACTGCTTCTTCTCAGCGAAGACCGTGGCCAGGTTGTCGTGCGCGTGGGACGAGTTGGGATCGAGCTCGATCGCCTTCTTGAATTCCTTGAGGGCCTCATCGAGCCACCCCCGATCGGCCAGCTCGATGCCGCGCGAGTTGTGTTCGTCGGATGAAGCGATGGAGTCCTTCTCTCGAGCCATGCAGGATGCTCACTAACAAGAATGCTCGCCCTCGTCCTGCCGCTGTTGATCTCTGCTGCTCCGCCGGAAGTCTCGGTGCTCGTCTCGGGCGACGTCACGCTCGGCTATCACTACGAGGAGTACGTCGACGAACAGGTCAAGAAAGGCAAGCCGAAGGACGAGATGCTCGCCTGGGGCTTCGCCAGGGTGCGCGCGCTCACCACGAAAGCAGACCTCTTCGTAGTCAACCTCGAGTGCCCGTTCACCGAGCGCGGCGAGAAGCTCGCCAAGAACTTCAACTTTCGGGCGCGGCCTGAGCTCGTGGCAGCGCTCGTTTCGGGCGGCGTCGACGTGGTCAGCCTCGCGAACAACCACATGATCGACTACGGCCCGGAAGGCCTGTTCGACACCGTCAGCACGCTCGACACCCACGGCATCGTGCACTTCGGAGCGGCCCGGACGCTGGTCGAAGCCCGCGCGCCGGCGATCGTCGAGAAGAAAGGGGTCACCATCGCCTTCCTCGGCTACTTCTTCTTAGGCGATCGGAACATCGAGCCCGCGCAGGTGATCGCCACGGGGGATCAGCCCGGCGTCGCAGGTCACTTCAGCGACACCGCCGCGCTCAACGAGATGGTGGCGGCCGACGTCCGCGCGGCCAAACAGAAGGCCGACCACGTGATCCCCTTCTTCCACTGGGGCCGCGAGAGCAAAGGCCAGCCCGAGCCGTACCAAATCGAGGTCGCGCACGCGGCCATCGAGGCGGGCGCGTCGGCGGTGCTGGGCTCACACCCCCACGTGCTGCAGGGCATGGAGCTCTACAAGGGCGCGCCCATCGTCTACTCGCTGGGCAACTTCGTCTTCGGAGGCAACTGGGACCCCAAAGACAAACGCACCGCGCTGGTCGAGCTGAAGCTGACCAGGACGGCGGTGAAGGCGATCAAGGTGATACCCGCCTACAGCGATTCGTTTCCCGAAGTCCCGGTGCAGCCCTCCCTGGCCGAAGGAGAGAAGGCAGACGCCGTGCTGCAGCACCTGGCGCGACTTTCGAGCGGCTTTCCCGCGACGATTCCCCAGCTCAAAAGCATCAAGCCGGCCCCAGACGAAGATCGTCCAGATGCCGGCTCGAGGCTTCCTGCGGACGCAGGGAACTAGGTCTTAGTACTTGCCCTTGGCCTTGCGCGCGCGCACGCGACGGCGCTTGAGGACGCCCTTCTTGACCTTCGCCCGGTTCTTCAGCTTCTTCTTGCTCCGGTTCGACTTGACTGCCGGCATGGCGTTCTCCGTGGTGCTGCGTTGAGTGAGAGGCGCTGACTACATGAGCGGGACCCAAGCGGCAACAGCGCGATTTCGACAGTTGCTCGTCGCGGGGCCTGCGCGTACATCGCCCGCGCCTTGAACGAGAAGCTCGACGACGTCGAACAGCGCTTCGAGCGACTCACCGCCGACCTGTCCAATCCGGCCGTGATCGCCGATTCGACCCGGCTGCGTTCGCTCTCCCGGGAGCGCGCCAGCATCGAGAAGCTGGTCGAGGCCTACCGGGCCTACAAGAAGCTGCAGGTCGAGCTGAAGGGCAACGAAGAGCTGCTCGAGTCGGGCGACGCCGAGTTCAAGGCCATGGCACGCGACGAGCTACCCGCCCTCAAGGCCCGCCGGGCTGAGATGGAGGAGGAGCTCAAGCTGCTCCTGCTGCCCAAGGACCCCAATGACGAGAAGAACGTCATCGTGGAGTTCCGCTCGGCCGCCGGCGGTGACGAAGCAGCGCTCTTCGCTGAAGAAGTGATGCAGATGTACCTGCGCTACGCCCAGAAGCGGGGCTGGCAGGCCGAGATCGTCGACGTCAGCCAGGGCAACCAGGGCGGCATCACCGGCGCCACCATCACGCTGTCGGGTGACGCCGTGTATTCCTCGATGAAGTGGGAATCGGGTGTGCACCGCGTTCAGCGGGTGCCGGCGACGGAGACCCAGGGTCGCATTCACACCAGCACCATCACGGTGGCGGTGATGCCCGAGGCCGAAGAGGCCGACGTGACCATCAACCCGGCCGACATCGAGCTGCAGGTGATGCGCTCGACGGGCGCCGGTGGGCAGAGCGTCAACACCACTGACTCGGCGGTGCGCCTGATTCACAAGCCCACCGGCATCGTCGTCAAGTGCCAGCAGGAAAAGAGTCAGCTCAAGAACCGCGTGATGGCCATGAAGATGCTGCGAACGCGGCTCTATGAGGCAGAGCAGGAAAGGATCCGCAGTGAGCGTGATGCGCTGCGCAAGGGTCACGTCGGCGGCGGCGATCGCAGCGAGAAGATTCGCACGTACAACTTTCCCCAGGACCGGCTGACCGATCATCGCATCGGCTACACCCGGCACAACCTGCCGGCGGTGATGGTGGGCGATCTGGAAGACGTGGTCTCAGCCCTGCGCACCTTCTTCCGCGCCGAGGCCCTCAAGCAGCAGGAAGAGAGCGGCCGTTGAGCGAACAGGCGTGGACGACTCGTCGCGTGCTGGAGTGGACGCGCGGCCACTTCGAGAAGCAGGACATCGACGATCCGCGGCTGACTTCCGAGATCCTGCTGGGGCACGTGCTCTCGTTGCCGCGCGTGAAGCTGTACATGGATCTCGATCGCCCCCTCTCGAAAGAAGAGCTGGGCACCTACCGCGCGCTCATTCAGCGCCGCCTCGCCTTCGAGCCCACGCAGTACCTGGTCGGCTTCAAGGAGTTCTACGGCCGCCGTTTCTCCGTCGACAAGCGCGTCTTGATTCCCCGCAGCGAGACCGAGCTGCTGGTCGAAGCGGTGCTGCATGACGTGAAGAAAGACGCGCCTTCTCGGGTGCTCGACGTCTGCACGGGCTCAGGCTGCATCGCCGTCACCATCGCGGCCGAACGGCCACAGGCTTCGGTGTGGGCGACCGACCTCATGGCAGGCGCGATCGAGGTCGCGAAGAAGAACGCCGAGGCCCATCAGGTCGACGGGCGGGTGACGTTCTTTCAGGGTGATCTGCTCGCGGCAGTACCTCAGGGCACCCGGTTCGACGTCATCGTCTCCAACCCGCCGTACGTGAAGACGGGTGAACTGGCGACCTTGCAGAAAGAAGTACGGCAGGAGCCGCGCGAGGCGCTCGATGGCGGACCCGAAGGCGTGACGTTGATCGCCCGGCTGGTGACCGACGCCCTGCCCCTCCTCAAGTCCGGCGGCCTCCTTGCAATGGAGATCGGTGAGGACGAAGGCACCGCGGTCAGGGAGCTGTTGACGCGGGCGGGTTACCACGACGTGAAGATTGAAAAGGACCTCGCGAGGCATGAGCGCATGGCGCTCGGGCGAGCGCCTTCAAGGGAGTGAAATGGACGCGATTCTCATCAAGGGCAACGGGCCGCTGAAGGGCGAGACGTACGCCTCGGGCGCCAAGAACGCCGCGCTGCCGATTCTGGCCAGCTCGCTGCTCGCCGCGGGTGAACACACCTTCCGCAACGTTCCCGGTCTGGCCGACGTCAAGACGATGCTCCAGGTGCTCGACACCATGGGCTGCGAGACCGAGCGCCTGACGGGCAAAAAGTCAGACGTGGTCACCATCAAGGTGCCCAGCAAGGGCGTGACGCCCGAAGCGCCGTACGAGCTGGTCAAGACCATGCGCGCCTCGGTGCTGGTGCTCGGCCCCCTGCTGGCCCGCTACGGCCGCGCGCGCGTGTCGATGCCCGGCGGCTGCGCGATCGGTGCCCGGCCCATCGATCAACACTTGAAGGGCCTGGCCGCCCTCGGCGCTGAGATCGAGCTGCAGGAAGGCTACGTGGAAGCGCGGGCCAAGCGGCTCAAGGGCGGCACGGTCACCTTCGACATGATCACCGTGACCGGCACGGAAAACGTGCTGATGGCCGCGGTGCTGGCGAAGGGTCGCAGCCTCATCGAGAACGCCGCGCGCGAGCCTGAGATCGAAGAGCTGGCCCGCGTGCTCAACAAGATGGGCGCGCAGATCAGCGGGGCAGGCAGCGACATCATCACGGTGGACGGGGTGGACGAGCTCAAGGCCGTCGACCACGCGATCATTCCCGATCGCATCGAGGCGGGCACCCTGCTGGTGGCCGCGGCGATCACCGGCGGCGACGTGTTGGTCAAACGCACCGCGCCCGAGCACCTCGAGCCGGTGATCCACAAGCTGCGTGAGGCGGGCTGTCAGATCACCGTCGAAGGCGACGGCGTGCGCTGCGTGGCCAAGGAGCGCCTGCGCGGGGTGGACATCAAGACCCGCGAGCACCCCGGCTTCCCCACCGACATGCAGGCGCAGTTGATGGCGCTGCTCTGCACGGCCCAGGGCACCTCGGTGATCACCGAGAACATCTTCGAGAACCGCTTCATGCACGTGGCCGAGCTGCGTCGGATGGGCGCCGACATCACCATCGACGGACACACGGCAGTGGTTCGTGGCACCTCCCGACTTTCGGGGGCCCCGGTGATGGCGACCGACCTGCGCGCTTCGGCCTCGCTGGTGTTGGCGGGCCTGGCTGCCGAGGGAAAAACGACCGTCGGCCGCGTGTACCACCTCGATCGCGGGTACGAACGGCTCGAGAAAAAGCTCCGTGGACTGGGTGCCGACATCCGCCGGGTGAAAGAGCGTTGACACCCGGCGCATCGGTCAGCTGGACGATTGAGCGACGACGCTCCTTGCGTTCGGCGATCGTCGCTCGCTACGCTTGGCCTTCCACCCAACACAGGAGCTGAGCAAAAAAATGATGTGCCCGAGCTGCGGCGTCGACATGGTCGATCTCGAAGGTGAAGATCAGACGTTCCGCAAGTGCAGTGAGTGCGGAGGCCTCTGGGTCGACGTCTCAGATCTGAACC
>JBKJSE010000435.1:0-3384 GCA_046595925.1 Archangium sp.
CGTTGTTCACGTGCGTGTGCACCGCGATGTCCACGTTGCGCTCGAACGCCTTCTTGGCGATGCGATCGAGGGCCGACATCACGTTGTCCTGCAGCCAGTGCTGCGGAATGCCCATCAGCCCCTTCGAAGCGAGGCGAATGTCGCGGATGTTTGGAATGTCGAGCAGCTGGGAAACGAAGCTCTCCAACTGGCCGATGGGCACGTTGGCCACGTCGCCGCCCGAGACCACCACGTCACGCACGGTGGGCGTCTGGCGCAGGTACTCGAGCATCTTGTTCCAGCGCTCGGGCTGCGCGATCGAGAACTTGAGCTTCTCCACCTGGGGCACGTCGTTGCCCACCAGGTCCATGCGCGTGCAGTGACCGCAGTACTGGGGGCAGGTCGAGAGCAGCTCGGCGAGCACCTTGGTCGGGTAGCGGTGGGTGAGGCCTTCGACCTTCCACATCTCCGCTTCGTGCAGCGAGTCGCGCGACGCCATCGGGTGGTTGGGCCACTGCGTGTGACGGTCGTCGAACGCCGGCAACATGTAGTGCCTGAGCGGATCGTTCCAGAGATCCGCCGTGTCCATCGTGTTGATCATGTGCGGCGTGATCAAGATGGACATCGTCGCGCGCTCTTTTTGATCGCGATCGATGGCGTTGGCGAGGGTCTCAGGCAACAGCGCGCCGAGCGCGGCCTTGAGCTCCTTCAAGTTCTTGATGGTGTTGCGGCGCTGCCAAAGCGCGCTCTCCCAGTCCTGCTTGGACACCCCCTGGTAGCCCGGAATTCGCGTCCAATCGGGCTCGACGAAAGCGCGCGTGAGAGGATAGGCGAACGGCTGCTCGGCGGCCTTACCGGCTGCCGTGGGAGCTGAAGCTGTTGGCGTCGTCTGCATAGGCAACCTATGCCACGGGCCGCGAACTTCTTGAAGCCTCAGCGCATGACGCGGAAAGTCAGATCTCGCCCTTGACGACCCGGGGCTTGTCCTTGTTCTCCTCGGTCAGCTCGAACTCCTGGGGTGCGGAGCTCTTACCGTCGAGCTTGAAGACCACCTTGTGCTTGCCGAGGCTGAACTCCAGGGCTTGCGGCTGGGGCACGGGCGTCTTCTTGCCGGTGTTCTTGCCGTCGACCCAGACTTCCGCCCCGGTCGGCTTGGAGGCGAACGCGGCCTTGCCCATGCCCTTGGGCCTGGGGGGATCTTTCTTGGGAGGCGGATCAGCCTTCGGGGGAGGATCGGCCTTCGGCGGCGGGTCCTTCCTGGGGGGCGGATCGACCTTGGCCACCACCACCGGGTCCTTCTTGGGCGGAGGATCAGCCTTCGGGGGAGGATCGGCCTTCGGAGGCGGATCAGCCTTGGGCGGGGGATCGGCCTTCACGACGGCCACCTTCACCATCGTGAGCGCCTTCTCGACCTTCGCCTGCTTCTCCGAGTTCGACACCGAGAACGACTGGTTCTCGAAGCCGCTCTTCTTGGCCGTAAACTCGTAGCTCTTTCCAGGCGCGAGATCCTTGACCACCACCGGCGCCATGCCGCGCGACTTGCCGTCGAGGAAGATCTCCACGCCCGGCTCGGCGCTGCTGATGGAGAGTTCCCAGAGCGCGACCTCGGGCGAAATCTTGGAGTCAGGAGGCGTCTTGCTGTCCGGCGGTGTCTTCGGCTCGGGCGGCGTGGAGTCCTTCAACGCCACGTCGGACGGATCAGCCTTCTGGAAGACCACGCTGACGGGCGCAGTCTTCCCCGCCGCGAGCTTGATGGGCTTCTTGGCCGAGAGGTAGCCAGGCACCAGGGGCTTGAACTCGACGGTGTAGTCACCCGGGTCGAGTTCGATGGCCTTGGTCGGCTTGTCGACCTTCAACGAGCCGGGGTTGATCGTGACGGAAAACGGCACGTCTTTAGGCGTCGCGGTGACGAACAACGCGCTCTTGGGGCCCCCGGCAAACTTGATCGCGGCAGCGATGATCACGACGAGGGCGAGCACCGCAGTCGCCGCGATGGCGATCAGCAGCCCCTTGCGCTTGCCATCGGCGGGGGCCGCTGCGGCCTTTCCAGCGGGCCGCTTCGGAGGCGCCTTGGCCTGCTTGGAAGGCAGCTGACGCGGGGCGGCGGTCTGATCAGCTTCATTGCTGACCGGCTCGTCTTCCTGCTGTTCTTCCTCCTGCTGCTCCTCTTCTGGCGGCTCGTCCTGGTGCTGGTCGTAGTCCTGCTCGTCCTGCTGCTGACCTTCTTCGTTCTGCTCTTCTTCCGACCCGTCTTGTTCGTACATCCGGGTCTCGTTCTTCGCAGCGAACGGAGAGGGGCCGATGCTGGTCGCCCCGCCCACCGGAGCGTCTCCGATCACGATCTTCGGCTTGGCGTTGCTCTTCGGGGGAATCGTGGAGTCGTAGGCGCTCTGCTCGCCAGTGCTCGACTCTGCGTCGACCTCGAGCGCCGGGCGAAAGCCGGTCGCTTCGATGGGGCGCAGGTCGTGCGAGCCCGTATCTTCGTCGATGAGCGAGCTGCGCGGCTGGGGGACCAGGGTCTCGTCGGCCGGCAGGTCCTTCAGGTTCTTCACGCTCGCGCGCGGAGCCGAGGCGGGCCGCAGGTTGTCTGAGGTGGTCGAGTTACCCGAGGTCGGAGCCGCAGGTCGCAGCTGCCGGCTGGCCGGCGCGGTGGGCTCGGGCTGCTGCGAGGCGAACGGCGAGGTGCCGATGGCGGTCGAGTTGTCGGCCGCGTCGAGCGAGACCATCACGGTGCGATCTCTCGCGCCGTCCATCTCGGCCAATTCATCCTCGGTCGGAGGCGGAATGTCGATCTTCGAACTCTGCAGCCCCATCGCCACGGCTCCCGAGCCGGTGGCGACCGCGACGTTCGCGGTCTGGCGACGGCCACCTGAACCTCCCGAGAGGGCCGAGATGGCTGCGGACGGCTGAGCGGTGTTGCGGCGGGGCGCCGGCGCCGGGGCCGCCGCGCGCGGGGGCGCACTGACGCTGGAAGCGTCGACAGAGTCGGGCTTCTCCACCGAGGCGAAGCGCTCCATCTTCTCGTTCTCGCGCAGCACGTCTTCGGCGAACGCGTCCTTCATGAACGCGCCGAGGTGTTTGCCCGAGTAGATCGCGTCCCCCGCGAGCAGGAAGCGCATCAGATCTTCCTGCAGATCCGACGCCCACTGGTAGCGCTCCTCGCTCTCACGGGCGAGGGCCTTCATCACGACCTTCTCGAGGCCGGCGGGGATGTTGGGGTTGAACTGGCGCGGCGCAGGCACTTCGGCGTTTCGCACCTTCTCGAGCGTGGAGAAGTCGGACTCGCCAACGAACAGTTTCTCGCCGGTGAGCATCTCGTAGATGATCACGCCCACCGCGAAGATGTCGGAGCGCCGATCGATCGGCAGTCCGCGCACCTGCTCGGGGCTCATGTAGCCGAACTTG
>JBKJSE010000032.1:0-2516 GCA_046595925.1 Archangium sp.
TGGTGGCGCGCGCGTCAGGCCCGGTGCGAGAGGCGAGGGTGCCCGTGACCATGGGGTTGGTGGGCAGGAAGGGGCGCGCGGCGTCTCTGCGTCCTTCTGCGGCGCGGGAAGACGCAAGCTCGGCGGCGAGCAGAGGACTGTGGGCCTGCGCGCAAGCGACGAGGTTCGCGCGGGTGATGGTGGTGCACTCGGGCTCAGCCGCGCGCGCGAGTGAAGAAAGAAGGGTGACGCACAGCAGGCGCGAGGGGATTCCCCGCGTGACGAGTGAAAGCATCTTGGGCTCCAGAAGGGACGAAGACGGACGACGACCGTTTCTTCGTCAGCTCACGGGGGGCCGGAACGGGGGATCGCCGTGCCCACTCGACGGCAACGGCAGCGCGCTGGTGGTCTTCGCGCTCTGGGTGACCGGCTGCGGAATGAGAAGGAGCGACTGCGCGGCCACGGCCACCAGGCGCGGACCGCAGACACAGTGCATGCACTGCTGCGTGCACGGCGCGCCGGACTCTTCGCAGTCGTCGGAGCAACAGTCGCCGTCGGTCGCCCAGGTGGTGACGTCTGCGATGATTTCCTGCACCGCGGGCGTGGCCACGCACAGCAGCAGCGCTGCGAGCCAACGCAGGGCGACTGATTTCAGCGCTGTGGTGAGGGTGCGCACCTGCGGCAAAGCTAAGGGCCACGCTCGGCGGATACAAGCGGTCTTCCTCACCCGTGAGGGAAGCCGTCAGCGCCCGCCGAGCGGAATGGTGAGAATCGGTGCGCGCCCTGCCTGGCCTGGCACCTCGAGCCGCGCCAGCTCCATCAACAAGGCGAAGGTGCTCTTGGTGTCTTGATCAGTCGCGTCGATGAAGAAGCAATGCCCCGAGTAGCCCACCGACACGTGTGACTCTTCGCTCCCGCATTCACCGGGCTCCGACTTCACCTTGAACAGCCCGCGCAGCACCGGCTCCCAATCGAACGGCGTGCCGTCGGGCTTGCGGGTCTGCCGCGCCACGCCGCGCGTGAGGTGTTCCGCCGGCACCTGCACGCCATGCGAGACGAAGAAGAGCGCCTGCAGCAGCGAGCGCGTCTCGAGATCGATCTGCGCGAAGCCCTCCTCAGCGGGCGGGGCGAACGGAGCCAGCGCCTCGACGGTGACCTCGAAGCGGGTGGCGCTCTTCTTGAGCTTGAAGATGCGGCGCAGCGTGAGCATCTCGGCAGACTCCATCGCGGCGGGGTTCAAGTGCATCACGAACTGACGCTCGGCGCGCTGGAGCTTCCAGGTCCTTCCATCGGGCTGGGAGTTCAGCTCGAGGCCCTGTTGCGCGGCGGCGATCGCGCTGTCGGCAGTGGCGCCCGTGAGCGCGCTGCCCAGCGTGCGCCGGTGGTCCTCCGAGCCGAAGACGAGGTCGCCGCGCTGCTGCAGGCGCTGCAACGCCACCATGCCTTGTTGAAACTCGGAGTCCGGTGGCGCCTCGGCCGGCGTGGGCCCGCTGGCGGTCTGCGCGTTGGGCACCCAGTTCAGGTTCTCCAGGTAGAGCCTGAACACGGTCTGAATCGGCCAGGTGGTCTTGGCCAGGTAGATGACGCCGTCGAGCGAGAGCGGGGTGAAGAGGCGCCGCGCGAAGTCCGAGTCGTCGAGCGGCGTGAGGCTGAAGGTCGGGCGATCCGCGCCGCCGATGCTCGCCGACGGGAGCGCCGTCGCGAACGACCGGTCGGCCCCCGCGGCGAAGAAGGGGTTGACCCCCAGCGACGCGGCGAGCTCGAACTGCGCGGCGATGTTGGAGACCGCCAGCGAGCTGGGCGTGTCCGAGTACCGCAGGCGCACGATGTTGAGCAGCATCTCTTCTTCGGACGTCGTCTTGATGGTCTCGTTGTAGCGAAGGCGCGACTGCCGCAACGCCGAGGGTCCCACGACGGTGCAGCCGCTGATCAGCAGGGCCAGCATTCCCACTCGCTCGATGCGCACGGCGGTGAGCCTCGACCCACTCGCCGCGAAGTCAACTTGTTGGAAGGCCTGATGGGGCGTCCTTCCCCCTCGCTGATCAGTCGATGAAATCGCTCAACGTCCCCCGGGGGCGTGCCTAGAGTCCGAGCCCATGTCTGAGCCCACTGATGTCCCGTCGTTCGGCGACAAGGTCCGCTACCAGGTCGATCGTTTTCTTTCCTGGAGTCCCATCGCCCGCTTCGTCGGGCTCTTCGGCCTGTCGCTGCTGCTGGTGGCCCTCAACGCCACCTTCGTTCGTCTCGCGATGCCGCCCCCCGAAGAGGGCAAAGAGGCCTTCGACTTCTTCGAGGCGCTCTGGTGGGCGACGGGCCGCGTGGCCGACGCCGGTACCATGGGCGGCGATGAAGGCACGCTGGTGCGCGGCATCGCCATCTTCACCACGCTGTGTGGGGTCGGCGTGGTCGCGTTGCTCATTGGTCTGGTCAGCTCGACCATCGGCGACAAGATCGAAGACCTGCGCAAGGGCAGGAGCCCGGTCATCGACGAAGGCCACACCCTCATTCTGGGCTACGGCGAGAAGGTCTTCGCGATT
>JBKJSE010000110.1:0-5294 GCA_046595925.1 Archangium sp.
CGCGCGCCGCGGTGCCCACCTTGCCGGTTCGATCGAGCGCTTCGAGGTAACGCAGGTCATCCCAGAGAAGCTTCATGGTGCGCATCTTCTCAAATTCTAGAGTCCCGCTACGCCCTCTCCCAGAGGGAGAGGGAAATCACTCGGCGACCTGCACCCAGACCTCGTTGCGCCGAAGCAGAGGCAAGGTGGAAGGCGAGTCGTAGCCCGCAAACGCCGGCTCTCCGAGCACCTCGATGCCGTGACTGCGGGCCTCGTCCATGAGGCGCGCCGAAGCGCGGCGCACGTGTTCACCGTCAGAGCGCCCGCTGAACGTGAGCGCGGCCACCGTGCGCGGCTGCAGCTCACGCAACATCACGCGATCGTCTTCGGGAAGCGGCAGGTCGTTCACCGTGCGCTCGGGCGGCATCACGAAGGACACCGTGTAGCCACCATCGAAAGGCGCTTCGGTGGTGACCGAGTTGAACTCGAGCGACTCGTGCTGCGCCACCACCGGCGTGGTCATCGAGACGTGCTCCTGACCGGTGTTCTTGCCGAAGATGAACCCGGCGAGGCGCTGGAAGCCTTCGGTCAGCGCGAGCTCGAACCCCAGGTTGACCCGCGTCTGCGCGACCACCATCGCCGGATAGCGGCGGATCTCGAACGGACCATCGTGCTGAAGCACCTCGTACCGGGGGCGCGGCGTGAAGAAGCGCTGCAACTGCCAGCGCACGAGGTTGAGCCCCACGACGGCACCCGCGACCGCGAGCACCCGCTTCTGCGTGCGGCTCCAGGACTTCGGCTTCGTCAGCAGGTGAGCCACCGCGGCCGCCACCGGAATCACCGGGGCCAGCGGCCAGAACTGCATCACGTCACCAACGGAGCGAGGTTCGAGTTCCCTGGTTTCCATGACGTGACCGCGTGCATTCGGGGTGCCAAGAATGCGCTCGCCGTGACCGCCCCGAATCGAGTGTTGGAAGCCGATGAGTTCGAGAACGAAACGTTCACAGGGCTCGACCTGCAGCGAGGCGCGCTCGCGGGAAAGGAGTTCTACCAGTGCGTGTTCGAGAACTGCCTGCTCCAGGAAACGAACTGGAAGACGGCCAAGCTCGAGGCGTGCGTATTTCGCGGCTGCGACCTCAGCCGGGCGCAATTGCTTCACACCGCCTTGCGGGGTGTGACGTTCGAGAACTCCAAGCTGATGGGCATCGACTGGTCGAGCGTCTCGCCGCACCCTGAACTGAAGTTCACCGAGTGCAACCTGCGCTACGCGTCGTTCGTGCGGGTCAACCTGCGCAAGCTCTCGTTCAAGAAGTGCGGGGTGCGTGAAGCGAACTTCATCGACACCGACTTGAGTGACGCCGACTTCACCGGCAGCGATCTGACCGGCAGCAACATTCAAGGCTGCACGCTGACCGCCACTGATTTCAGCGGCGCGACCGGCGTGTTCTTCGAGCCTGTGCGCAACAAGGTGAAGAAGACGCGCGTGGCCACCGAGACGGCGGTGTTGATCGCCGAACATTTCGGGCTGCTCGTCGGCGGCTGAAGTACACCGCCCCTTCATGGCGCCCTCTCTTCGTGCAGCGTGGTTCCTGGCGGTGGTCGCCCTCGGCCCTTCGTGCAGCGCGCCGACCCCGGCTTGCAAGGGGTGCGTGGCGAACGGCGCGTGCGTCTCGGAGATCGTCTCGGCGACCTCCACTCCATCGTGCGGACTGGGCGGCGGCAGGTGCAGCGTGTGTCTGCCTGGTCAGACGTGCAGCGCGGGTGCCTGCATCACCGGCAACACGGGCGGTGGAACGGGCGGCGGCTCGGGAAACACCGATGCAGGAGCCGACGCGGGCACGGACGCCGGAGTGGATGCGGGCGTCGATGCAGGCCCCCCGATGCCCACCTGGCGCACCGTGCCGAGCAACAACACGGCGTGGCTCAACTCCGTCTGGGGCAGCGCGGCGAATGACGTGTGGACCGTCGGCGACAACGGAACGGTGCTGCATTGGAATGGCGCCAACTGGGCCGCTGAGTCGAGCGGCGTCAGCGAAAATCTGCAGGACGTGTGGGGCAGCTCGGCCAATGAAGTGTGGGCGGTCGGCGGCGCTGGAACCATCATCAAGTGGGACGGCACCAACTGGGCTTTGGTCAGCAGTGGCACCGGCGTGGTGCTCTACGACGTGTGGGGCGCCGCGGCGAACGACGTCTGGGCAGTCGGTCTCTCGGGCACCATTCTCCATTGGAACGGCACGGCGTGGTCGGCCTCGACCAGCGGCGTCACGCAGACCCTGCACGGCGTGTGGGGCAGCGCCGCCAACGACGTGTGGGCGGTCGGCATCGGGGGCACCATGCTCCACTGGTCTGGCAGCGCGTGGGCACCCGTTGCCGCAGGCGTGACCAACCTGTTCGCCGTGTGGGGCAGCGCGGCCGATGACGCGTGGGCCGTCGGCGGTTCAGGTTCGATTCTTCACTGGAATGGAACGGTCTGGCTCAACTCGTTCAGCGGCATCAACAGCACGCTCTACGGCGTGTGGAGCACCGGCACCGAGGTCTTCGCCGTCGGCAGCGGCGGCGCCATCTTGAAGCGCAGCGGCACCCAGTGGGTCGGCGCGACGAGCGGCACGAGCTTCGGCTTGTGGGGCGTGTGGGGCAGCTCGGCGACCGATGTCTGGGCCGTCGAAGAGCGTGGCGCCACGCTTCGGTACGGCCCCTGATTCACGTCCACGAGACGTCGAGCTCGAGGGTGAGCCCCGCATCGAGATAGCGGTGCGCGTCGAGCTGGCCTTCACGGTTGGTCAGCTCGAAGGCGAACCGGAAGACGCCCTTCCACGCGTGATGAACGACCTGCGGGGGCGGCTGCACGTAACGCAGCGTGATGCGGCCCGAGGTGTCGTCCTTCGGCACCCAGCTCGCGTTCACGCCCTGCATCGCCACCTTCACTGAATCGCCGACGCGCGCGAAGACGCTGGCGGGCGAGCGGCCGGTGAGCACGAGCGCGACGCGCAACATGGGCAACACGAGCTTGCCCATCGAGTCCTTCGTCATCACGAAGTTGAGGGGGTCGAGGACTTCCGGGCCGAACACCTCGGCGATGCGCGAGGTGAGATCTTGAATGATGCGCGCGGGCACCCACTTCGCCTCGTAGGGGTGCTCGAGCGTGTGGCGCGTCTCCTCGGTGAGCAGGGGGAGCACTCGCTCCATCAGCCCGAGCTGGTTCGCGGCGTTCACGAAGCCGACGATGTGCACGCTCGAGGCGAGGTACGGCTCCATGGCTCACGACTTATCACGCGCGACCCAGACCTCAGTCTGCATCGTCCACCCGGTTTCGGCGGCGCTCTAGATTCCACAGCGCAGGAGTGCCTGGTCGAGCAACACCACCATCGTGTTGAGGCTCGCACGCTCGGGCACCGCGTCATCAGCCAGCAGCCGCGCCAACTCTGCGCTCAAGCCCTCGATGAGGCTGCCGCTCTTCATGCGAAAGACGGTGCGGTCTTCTCCGCCGGGCCAGAACCAGACGGGCTGATCAGCCAGAGACAGGTTGGGCTCGCGCTCTTCTTCGAGGCGCGGATCTTCGAGCGACCAGGAGAGCTGCCAGGTGCGGCCGCCCGAGACGAACTCACAGCCTCTCTTCGCTCCGGTCGCGAGCACCTCGCAGAGCAACACCGCGTGTTCGAGGCGAAGGTGACTGCTCGCGGGCCGCGTCGGCTTGAGGCCTGCGTCGGCGTCTTCCCGAAAACCGTCGAAGATGAACCAAAGCGCATCGCTCCGGCGCTCGGCCAGCACGTGCCCATCAGAGACGGTCGTGCCAGCGCTCACCCTGGTTTCGGAACGAGGTGGTTGCGCGCGGCGGCTTCGTGGTTGGAGCTGCCCTGCCTCGGGACCAACTTCTCCTTGCGCACTTTTCCACCACCCGCCTCGACCAGCGCGTCATCGCGCTCGCCGGGGTAGCTGCCGGTGGCCACGATGACGACGTCCTGCACCTGCGCGAAGCCACCCTTCTTGACGGCGTTCAAGATGGCCGTGTGGGCGCCCGGGCCGCCCTCGCGCTCATAGAGACAATCGAGCAGCACGAGCTGATCAGCCTTCAAGGTTCCGCTGGTCATCGCGGCTGCGAGGGCGCGCCCACCGGCAGAGTGCGCGGAGACCACCAAGGTGGTGTCGGGCTTCGCGGTGACGCCCGCCCCTGCGAGCGCATCACGGGTGGTGCCCGCTTGATCCTTCACGTTGTTCCAGTTGGTGCTGCCCAGGCCCACGTTGCCCTTCGCCTCGGGCAACACCCAGACGCGCTGCGGTTCTCTGAGCAACTGCTCCTTGATGTTGCCGGTGTGCGGGCCGGCCGCAGCAGCGATCGAGGTCGCGTCACCGTGGTAGTGCGTCTGAACCGTCACGGGCCTCGTGGGGTCGAAGCCGGGCGCAATCACCGTGAGCGTGGGCGCGCCTTCGTTGGCGCTGCTGGTGGTGAGGGTGATGCGCGCGGGCGGCGTGCGATTGAGAAGGTCGCCGTACGTCGACTTCGCCTGCTCGAGCGTGCGCGCCAGGGCCGGGCTCAGCCGCGACAATTCCTCGCGCGTGATGCTGCCCACGTCGAAGGTGCGCGACGAGAGGGGCGGCGCTGCGGGGGCGCTCACAGCCCGAGACCCGATGGGAGCAGGCATGCCGCCGAGTCTGAGCCACCCAGCGCCGCGCGACAACTGTGCTTCGATGTGAAGGTGACCGGGAGCCCGGGCTGATGACCCATTGAGCGATGGTGTTCACGAGTGCCGGAACGTTGACGGGAGGACGCGTGGCGGACGAAGCCGAAGACGATGACGTGCCCGTCCGCGCCTTCGAGGGAATGTTCGTCGGCGGCGGGCTGCTGCCTGATGAGGCGCTCGCGACCGCGCTCAAGGGCATCGGCTACGACCCAGAGGCGCCGCGCAAGACGTACTCGGCGCGGGTGTGGCGGGCGGCGCTCGAGGTCGCGCGGAACCACGTCTACCCGCTGCGCCCCGAGGCAGAGGGCTTCCGCGCGCTGGGCCGCCGTTTCACCGATGGCTTCGGCAAGACCATCGTGGGCCGGGTGTTTCGAAGCGTCGCGCCGTTGTTCGGAGTCGATCGCACGGTGCTCAGCGTGCCCCGTTACCTGCACGCAGTCAGGCGCAAGATGGACCTCGAGATGCACGCGGTGGGCGTGAATCACTACCGGCTGACCGCGAGCGATTCCCACCCGAACCCTGAGTTCATCGCGGGCTGCATGCTCGGCATCCTCGACGTGTTTTCCATCGAGGGGCGGGCCACCGTGCTGCTCAGCGAGCCCGAACGCTTCGAGCTCGAGTTCAGCTGGGACTGAG
>JBKJSE010000121.1:0-6421 GCA_046595925.1 Archangium sp.
GGAATCAGGTTGAGCCCGCGCATCGGCAAGATGGTCGACGCGAGCCACAACGCGAGCAGGAACAGCCCCATCACCAACGCCGCCGTGGCCCACAAATCGATGCGCAGCCGGGCGATCCGTCCGCGCGCCTGGCGCACTTCGATCACCTGACCGCTCACCTGCAGCAGCAACGAATCGGCCCCGCTCAAGGTCACCTGGTACGCGCCGTCGGCTTCCTTCACCGCGCCGCGCTCGACCAACTGACCCAGCGGAACCGCGGCATCGCCCTTGATCGACCCGGTGCCACCCACGCCGGTCGAGAAGCTCACCAGCAAGCCGCCCTCACTCCACGTGAAGTGCAGCCGGGCACCGCCGCCGATGACGAAGTCGTCTTCAGCCCGCTCACCCAATGAGAGCGTCTTGCGGCCACGGCCGTCCACGACCTCGGCCTCCAGGGCGCGGTCGCCCCAGTTCATGCGGATCTCCCACGTGTTCGAGGGGGCGGCGGTCGTCTTCACGAAGGCTGTCTTAACTGCTTCCTGACTCAGCTGCCCGGCTGCTGTGAGCGTCGCCAGTCGAGTTGCCGTGCGGTGACCGCCTCGAGCACCGCGTGCATTTGATCGGGCGGCGTCTGGGGGCTGATGTGCATGAAGCCGGCAGTGGTTTTCGGGGTGCCGGCGAACTCCGTGGCCAGGTTGTAGCCGAGGTAGTTGCACAGGTAGGCGCTGCGGTCGGGCGCGTAGTGGGGATCGCTCTTGCTGGTCCCCACCACCCGCTGATCGCCGAAGGGCTTGAGCGCGTCATCGATGGTTCCCACCGGAAGATCAGTGGAGAGCTCCCTCGTTCCACCCGCGCGCACCTCGCGCTCCGTCATCTGCCGGTTGTTGCCGTCGGCCGCCGCGCCCAGGAAGTTCTCCGGCCGCTCCTCGACCTGCGCCTGGCCGTGCGTGACGCCCATCGAGAGGATGACGTCAGGAGGCGAGCGGCGCATCTCGGCCACGAACGCGTCGACCGCGTCGGTGGTCACGTCGAGGCGGCGATACTCCACGATGCCGCCCTTCACCCCGGCCTCGGAGAGCTTCTGCGCCATGTTCGCCGACGGGTTGTCGGTGATGCCCATGAACGCGCCGTAGCCCGTCACCACCACCTTGAGCGGCAGCTCGCCCGGCTGAAGACCCAGCGAGGCCGGCTTGTAGAGCATCAGGTGCGCGGCCGTGTCGGTCGACGCGGCGCCGGTGCCCTTGAACGAAGCGCCGTCGAACGGCTGCACGTCGCCCTGCAGCAGCACGCCGGTCACCTGCGAAGGCAGCGCCTTCTTCACCTTTTCCAACACCTGCGAGGCGGTCTCGCCCTTCTTCACCTGGACCGAGACGTTCTGTCCTTCGATGGCCACCTTCATCAGGCCGTCGGCCCTGGCGGTACCCTTCATCGAGAAGCAGTTGTCGAACAGGCCGAGCTTCGCCGAGAGGCCCGGCACGCCCACCGCGTAGTTCGCGTAGCGGCCCTTCACCGAGGTGAGGCCGCCCGCCTCCACGTTCACCCAGGCGTTCTTCTGGCCCATGGCGGACAGGTGCGAGAGCAGGCGCTGTTTGGCCGGGTCATCGAAGCTGTCGGCCATCTTCACCAGCTCGGCGCGTTCGTTGGTGTCGAGCCCCCAGCCGCTGCGCGCCTTGAGGACGATCTTGTCGACCTCGGCCACGTCGACCTTGCCGTCCTTTTTGGCCTGCACCAGCGCTGCCCGGATGCCTTTGACAGTCATGGCGCGGAGTATCGGTGGAAGACCCTCGCCCTGCCCAGCCCCGCGCGCGCAATCCTCTCGCGGAGGGGCCAATGTGCATTAGTTTCGGGTCTTCGATGAGTGGCGAGCCTCTCCAGGTCTGGGTGCGCAACGACAAGGGCCAGGTCTACGGACCTCTGAGCCCCCCCAGCATCGAGCTGCTCATCGACAACAGCGTCATCGCCGGTCGCATGCAGATCTCCACCGACGGCGTGAACTACGTCTTCCCGGGCCGCGTGCCGGGGCTGCGAATGATCTTCCCCAGGGACACGTGGGGCGACCTGGTGGTGCCCGGCGAACAGCTCGACGCGGAGTGGGGCCAGGTGGTCTTGCCCGCGGCCCTGCCCAGCCAGGCCCCCCTGGCCTCGACGCCTTCTGGCATCTCGGCAGCGCCCGCGGGCGGTCCGGTCGCAGGGCCTGGCGCGCGTGGCCCCGCGGGTGGGCCCACTGCGGGCCCCGGAACCCGGACACAGCCCGGCCGCGGCATGGTGCCAGGCCAGGTCGGTGCGTCGCGCCCTTCCAGCGCGGGCATGCCGGTGGTGCGCTCGTCGCCCTCCGTCGCCGACTTCATGGGCAACCCCACGGCGTCGCAATCGGCCGTGCGCTCGACCCATTCTGGCGTGACCGCGATGCCGATGCGCTCGTCGCCTTCGGTCGCCGACTTCATGAACAACCCCACGGCGCCCCAGCCGGTGGTGCGTTCTTCACCCTCAGTCATGACTGCGGCGCCGATGCGCTCGTCGCCTTCGGTCGCCGACTTCATGAACAACCCCACCGCGCCCCAGCCGGTGGTGCGTTCTTCACCTTCAGTCATGACCGCGGCGCCGGTTCGTTCGTCGCCCTCGGTGGCGGACTTCATGAACTCCGCTGCGCCGGTCGCGCCACCGCGGGCCGCCACTTCGTCCAGCGGCTCGGGGTTGCGCCCGGCACCCGCGGGCTCTTCGCCGATGCCTGGCTCGGGCAACCTGGCTGAGCAGTCGACGCAGAAGCTGTATTACCTCGCGGCGTCTTCCGAGGTGACGGGCCTGCTCGCGGTGATGCTGCCCGACCGCGAGCTGGTGGTGCACTTCAAGAAGGGCAACCCGGAGTACGTCGACTCGACCCACGTCGAAGACGCGCTCGATACGTTCCTGCTCGCGCAGAAGCTCGCCACCCAGGCGCAGCTCGATCAAGCGCAGGCGCAGAGCGCGCGGTTCGGAGGCGAGCTGCTGAGCGCGTTGTTCGGCCTGGGCCTGCTCAACCCGAACGCCGTCTTTCAGCACCTGGGGCAGCGCGCGGGCCTGCTGCTCAACCGGGTGCTCACCGCCGAGCAGGGCACCTTCACCTTCGACCTCGAAGAGCTGCCCGCCTCACGCTCGATGCCGCTGGGCAACAAGTGGGCGGTCTATCTCGAGGCATTGCGCAAGGTGCCGGTGTCCGACGTGCGCCGGCGCGTCAACCGCGCGCTCGAGCTGCCGGTGATGAAGGCCGGAGGGCGGGTGCCCGCAAGCGACCTGCGCCTGACCCCTCAGGAGACCCGCGCGCTCAACTACTTCGACGGCGCGCGGTCGCTCCAGCAGTTGATGCGCGACGTGCCGGCCGAGGCGGACACCGTCATCCGCACGGCGTGGATGCTCGCGCCGCTCGAGCTGGTCTCGTACGCGAGCCTCAACCCGAACGCGCCCAAGGCCGCCAGCGCACCCCCGCCGCCAGCTCCCGCGAAGCCCGTCGTGACGGCGGCCGCACCCATTCCTGCGCGGCCCGCCACGCCTGTGCCTGCGGCGCCCGTTGCTTCGCAGCCGGCGGCAGCTCCGGCAAAGCCCGCCACCCCGCCCGGAAACCCGGTGCAGCCACCCCGGCCCGCGATGCCCTACCCCAGCGGAGTGCAGCAGGCCCCGGCACCCCAGCGCCCGCCACCTCCGGTGATGAAGCCGGTCGCGGTCTCCGCTCCGACGCCGGCGGCCACGGCTGCCGGCGCCGCGGCCGAGACGAAGGCACTTCAGGCCACCCACGACCTGATGAAGAAGCAGAACTTCTTCGAGGTGCTGGGCGTCAAGCGCGACGCCGACGCGGGCGCGGTGAAGATTGCCTACCTCAAGGCCGCGCGCAGCTATCACCCCGACACCGTGGCGCCCGGTTCTCCGGAGTCGCTGGCCAAGCTGAAGGCCGACGTCTTCGCGCTCATCGGTGAAGCCAACCGCACCTTGTCCGACGCTGGGCTGCGCAAGGAATACACCGCTGAGCTCGACGCCGGCGGTACGGGCTCGAAGGTCGACATCGAGAAGATCCTCCGCGCCGAGGAGGTCTTTCAAAAGGGCCGCATTCTCGTGCAGGCGCGCAAGTACGGCGACGCGGTGAAGATGTTCGAAGAAGCGGTCGGCTGTAACGCCGACGAGGCCGAGTTCTACGCCTGGCGCGGCTACGCGAAGTTCCTCGCGGCCACCGACCGGAAGGCCGTGCTCACCGAGGTGATGCGCGACCTGAACCTCTGCGTGGCGAAGAACCCGAACGTCGCGGCGACCTATTTCTTCCTCGGCTTCGTGGCGCAGAAGAACGGCGACGAGAAGACCGCGATGATCAACTTCAAGAAGTGTGTCGCGCTCGACCCCAAGCACATCGACGCCCAGCGCGAACTGCGCAAGAAATGAAGCCAGCTCGACGGCTTCATTGTACGAGCGGGGCTCCATGGCATTGAACGGCAAGCAGAAGCGGCAGCTCCGGGCGCTGGGGCATCACCTCTCGGCGGTGGTCCTGGTGGGCAGCGACGGGGTCACCGAGGGTGTGATCGGCGCGGTGACGCAGGCGCTGAAGGATCACGAGCTCATCAAGGTGAAGATCGCCGAAGAGGATCGTGAAGGCCGCGCGGCTTCGATTCTGAAGCTGGCGAGCGGCAGCGGCAGCGACGTCGCCCAGACGATGGGTCGCACGGTGTTGCTCTTCAAGCAGAAGAAGAAGAACTCGAAGATCGCGCTCGTGAAGTGACGCAGTTCGGCTCACACGGACCAGGTGCCGACAGGCCCAGACTGGTGCCCTGAGCGCGGCTTGCCTCTCTGCTGCGGACGAGGATCCGAAGGTGCGGCAGGTGCTTCTCTCCCGGTCGTGACACCCCTGTTGTCACGCATGGCAACACGGGTGTCATGGCTCTCAGAGGTCATCCCGGCCGGACCTCGTCACATGAGCATCTTCGTGAGCGGTTGAGAGGCCTGCTCGAAACGAGCAACGCTCAGCGACAAGAAACACCCCGTTCCCTCGAGGCTGCTTCACGCCGAACGTTCAGTGAATGCTCTGGCCCGCGAGCTTCGCTGCCTCGGACAGCTTCGTGAGCAGCTCAGGCGGGAAGTACTGCCGTCGCGCTTCACCTTCACCGGCACGCGCTGCTTCCACCGTCTCCACGTAGCCGCCGTAGCCATCGGCCAACGAGATGAGCCGGGTGGCGTTTGACTGTTCTTCCAGCACTCTGCCCGCGGCCTCCGACGCCTCGAAGGGCACCAGCAGAAACCGCGCCTCTCCCAACCGCAGCGCGTGCAGCACCGCGATGTCTTCCGCGTCGTCACACAGGGCGTTCTCCGCCGCCGCCGTGAAGAGGCCTGGCACCACGCGCCGGGCATCGGGCCGGGGAAGCCCCAGGTGCACCTCGCTCCACGCAGCGTCGAGTAAGGCAGGCTGGGCGGCCGTCGGCAGCGCGCGCACGATCGCCTCGAGCTTCTGGGCGGCCGCTTCCGGCGTGGGGAGCAGCGCGCGATCGATGCTCGCGTTTCCGCCCGCGCCTTGAAGGACGAAGGTGATGGGCCCCTGCTCCCGCTCGAGACGTTCAGCGAGCAGGCCGGGCCAATCGGGGTGCAGCCCTTCTGGCTGTCGCGCGACCAGGGTGGGGTGGGCCGCCGCGATGATCAGCTGCGCCACGGGGCCGGCATCATCGTCGAAACGCAGACGGGTGATGCGGCGATCCACCGCGGTCCCTGAGCGTGGCGTGGAGATACCTTCCACCAGCTGCTGGCCCACCTCGAGGCGAGCCGGCTTCACCGACGCGCTGGCCGCGGTGAGCGCCTCACGGCCCGCAGAGACCAGCACCTGCAAATCGGCCGGCGCGTAGTTGCCCAGCGCCGCGAGCTCAGAGGCAAACCGCGGGTCGTACCCCGACGGCCCGGAGTGCGTGTGCGTGGCGATCACCCAGGTGGGGAAGGCCTGGCCCTGCCCAATCGCGTCGCGCAGCTGAGGGGGAATGAGCAGCACTTCGAGCAACACGATGCCCAGGCGCTGACCGCCGACGTCGAGCACCAGCGCGCGCGCGAAGAGCGGGCTCATCGCTGAGTCGACCGTGGTGCGCCGCGGGCCGTAGCCGCCCACCGTGGTGGGGAAGATCGGTTGCAGCTGCCGCTTCGCCGCGCCCACCTGCAGGTTGCCCTGGCCGCGCGCGAGGTGCGTCAGCGCGGGCGGGGCCGCGGTCCACGTGCCGCAGCGATCGATCGACGCGATGCCCCAGACAATCAGCAGCGCCGCGGTGAGGGCTCCGAGGACGATGACGAAACGGCGCTTCACGTGACCTGAAGCTCTACCACCGCACAAAAGCAAAGGGCCCGGACCTTTGTGGTCCGAGCCCCAGGTCCCGTCAGCGCCCGCCCGGTCGGGGGCGCGCAGGAAACGTCTTACTTCTTCTTCTTCTTCGCAGGCTTCGCGGGGGCGGGC
>JBKJSE010000232.1:0-8194 GCA_046595925.1 Archangium sp.
AGTCGAGGGGTCACTTGGCGCGCGATGCAGAGGTGGCATCTCGACTGCGCTCGATGCGAACGGTGGGTCTGTTGTTTCGGACGAAATCGCCGGCGAAGCCGGTACCCCTGCTCGGGGTGCACGGTGTGCGCTTCTTATTTCGATCAACCCTGAGAGCGCAGTCGAGGGGTCACCTTCACTTCAAAACTGGTGCAGTTCGGTCGAGTCGACCATCGCGCGCGTCGACGCGTTGCCGCCCGAGATGACCTCGGTCACCTGATCGAAGTACCCGGTGCCGACCTCGCGCTGGTGACGGGTCGCGGTGTAGCCGTACTGCTCACTGTCGAACTCGGCCTGCTGCATCTGGCTGTACGCCGCCATGCCGCTCTCGCGGTACTGCGAGGCGAGCTCGAACATGCCGTAGTTGAGCGAGTGGAAGCCGGCCAGCGTGACGAACTGGTACCGGTAACCCATCGCGCCGAGCTCGCGCTGAAAGTTCGCGATGGTGGTGTCGTCGAGGTTCTTCTTCCAGTTGAAGGAAGGCGAGCAGTTGTACGCGAGCATCTTGTTGGGGAACTTCTCGTGCAGCGCCTCGGCGAAGCGACGGGCCTGCTTCAGATCGGGCGTGCTGGTCTCGCACCACACGAGGTCCGCGTACGGCGCGTAGGCCAGACCGCGGGCGATGGCGAAGTCGTCGCCGTTGCCCTTGAGGCGGTAAAAGCCCTCGGCCGTGCGCTCCTTGCCGTCGATGAAGGGCTGATCGCGCTCGTCGATGTCCGAGGTGAGCAGCTTGGCCGACTGCGCATCGGTGCGGGCCACCACCAGCGTGGGCACGTCGCACACGTCGGCGGCGAGACGCGCGGCGACGAGGGTGCGAATGAACTGCGAGGTCGGCACGAGCACCTTGCCGCCCATGTGGCCGCACTTCTTTTCCGAAGCGAGCTGATCTTCGAAGTGCACGCCGGCAGCGCCCGCGTCGATCATCGCCTTCATCAACTCGAAGGCGTTCAAAGGGCCCCCAAAGCCGGCTTCGGCATCCGCGATCATGGGGACCAGCCAGTGGCGATCCTTGCGGCCCTCGGCGTGATCAATCTGGTCAGCGCGGCGCAGTGAGGCGTTGATGCGCCGCACCAGGTTGGGCACCGAGTCGACGGGGTAGAGCGACTGATCGGGGTACATCTGGCCCGCTGAGTTCGCGTCAGCGGCGACCTGCCAACCCGAGATGTAGAGCGCCTCCAAACCTGCGCGCACCATCTGCACCGCCTGGCCTCCTGTCATGGCGCCGAGCGTGTTCACGTACTGGCGGGTGTGGAGCAGCTCCCACAGGCGCATGGCCCCCTGGCGCGCAAGCGAGTGCTCGACCTTGATCGAGCCGCGGAGCTTCTCGACGTCGGCCTTCGAGTACGGGCGCTTGATGCCGTCGAAGCGTCGCGCGTGGAGATCGCCGGGGGTGAGGTTCGTCGGTTTGGCCATTTCAGTCATGACAACTCCTGGGAGGTGCGCTGCGGGGCAAGGCGGTGCCGCTCGCGCCCTCCGAATGAGGACACGTGAGATCACCGAGAGATGTGTGGGATTCAGACGGCTGAGACTTCAGTGCACTTCGGAGGCCAGCAGCTGTTGGTAGGCCGGCACGGTGAGAAATTCCTCGAACTGGTCTGCGACGGACAGTGAACGGAACAACGACTTCGCCTCAGCGAGCTTGCTGCCGGTGGCGCCCGCGAGCTCCTCTGAGATGACCTGGTCGAGCTTGGCCGGGGTGATGACCCCGTGGCGCACCTGCTGCCAGACCTGGGCGCGGCTGATCTCAGCGGTGGCCGCGTCTTCCATCAAGTTGAAGAGCGGTACGCAGCCTTGACCGCGCAACCAGGCCTCGAGGTAGCGCACGCCGACGCGCACGTTGTGCCGGAGGCCGTCTTCCGTGCGCGTTCCTTCCGGCACGCGGAGAAGATCCTCTTTCGTAACGCTCACGTCGGCGCGCATGACGTGGAGCTGGTTTTGCCCGGTGAGCTGAGCGTCGAAGATCGCCTTGGCCACCGGCACGAGGCCCGGGTGCGCGACCCAGGTGCCGTCGTGACCGTCGCGCGCTTCGCGTTCTTTGTCGGCGCGAACGCGGGCGAGCGCGGCGTCGTTGGCGGCGGCGTCGTCCTTGATCGGAATCTGCGCGGCCATGCCCCCCATCGCGTGCGCGCCGCGGCGGTGACAGGTCTGAATGAGCTTCTGGGCGTAGGCGCGCAGGAAGCCCTTATCCATCGTGAGCTGCGAGCGGTCGGGCAGCAGCTGGTTGGGCTGCTTCTTGATGAAGCTGAAGATGTAGTCCCACCGGCCGCAGTTCAGACCCGCCGAGTGCTCGCGCAGCTCGTAGAGGATCTCGTCCATCTCGAAGGCGGCCGGTAACGTCTCGATGAGCACGGTGGCCTTGATGGTCCCTGCGGGAATTCCCAGCGTGCTCTCGGCGAACACGAAGACGTCGTTCCAAAGCCGGGCCTCGAGGTGGCTCTCCATCTTGGGCAGATAGAAAAACGGCCCGGCACCGCGCGCGAGTTGCTCCTTGGCGTTGTTGAAGAAGAAGACGCCGAAGTCGAACAGGCCACCGCTCATCGGCCGGCCATCGACGAGCGCATGGGCTTCCTCCAGGTGCCAGCCACGCGGGCGCACGAAGAGCACCGCGGGCTTCTCGTTGAGCTTGTACTGCTTTCCTTCGGGGCTCTCGAAGGTGAGCGTGCGACGGACCGCGCGGGAGAGCGCTTCCTGGCCGCCGACCACGTTCTCCCAGGCGGGGGCCAGCGAGTCTTCGAAGTCGGCCATGAAGACGTTCGCGCCTGAGTTGAGCGCGTTGATGACCATCTTCGCGTCGGTCGGGCCGGTGATCTCGACGCGGCGATCGAGCAGCACGTTCGGCACCGGTGCGATGCGCCAGTCACCCGCGCGCACGGCAGCGGTCTCGGGCAGGAAGTCCCAGCTCTTCTTGCCCTGCCGCAGCGCGAGCAATTCACGGCGCCGTTCCCCGAACTTCCGCTCGAGAGCGACGAGGAAGTCCTTCACCGCGGGGCTCACCATTTCAGAGGACCGACCCGTGATTTCAATGCCCTGTTGCGTGCTCATTCGTCTGCTCCCCGTAAATCAGCTAATGCCGCAACCACCCAGAACGACACCGTAAGTACCCAACCAATTCCCAAATGACAAGCCGCGTCAGAAGGTTAATTTCGTCGCACTTGTAAACTTTGTTAAGTCAACGCGGCGAGGTTGGTAAATCGCGGGTTTGACAGATTCACAACGTCGCCCCCGCCAGAAACAAAGTTTTGAAAATTACCGCGTGCGCCTTCATGGCTAACAAGTTCGTCGCCAGAAGAAGCGGGCGTGGTCTCTTCGCGCCGCCTTGAGTACCGCACCCCTCGCCGCCCTCCTCCCGAAACCCGGGGAGCCTGCTTTGTCCCCCGACGCGGTGCTCGACCGCTTCGTCCAGTACGTCACCACCACGGGCCTCTCGCTCTACCCGGCCCAGGAAGAAGCGGTGTTGGAGCTGCTGGGAGGCAAGCACGTGGTGCTCGCCACGCCAACGGGTTCTGGCAAGTCGCTGGTGGCGCTCGCGTTTCACTTCCTGGCCATGTCGCAGGGGAAGACGAGCTTCTACACCTGCCCCATCAAGGCGCTGGTGAACGAGAAGTTCTTCGCGCTGTGCGACGCGTTCGGCGCCGAGAACGTGGGAATGATGACGGGCGACGCGGCGATCAACCGCAAGGCGCCGATCATCTGCTGCACCGCCGAGATCCTCTCGAGCTTCGCCGTACGCGAGCAGCGGCAGTTCGCGGACTGCGTGGTGATGGACGAGTTCCACTACTACGGCGACAAGGAGCGCGGCGTGGCGTGGCAGGTGCCGCTCATCTCGATGCCCGAGACGCAGTTCCTGCTGATGTCGGCCACGCTCGGAGACACCAGCGCGATCGCGACCTCGCTGACCGACATCACGAAGCGGGAAGTGATCGAGGTGCGCTCGGCGCAGCGCCCGGTGCCGCTGGAGTTCACGTACATCGAGACGCCGCTCCACGAGACGGTCAGCAAGCTGCTCGAGCAGAACAAGGCGCCCATCTACCTGGTGAACTTCAGCCAGCGTTCGGCGGCCGAGCAGGCGCAGAACTGCATGTCGATCGACGTGAGCACGAAGGAAGAGAAGCAGAAGCTCAAGGAGGCGCTGGTCGGCGTGAAGTTCGACACGCCCTTCGGCAAGGAGCTCAAGCGCTTCCTCATGCACGGCATCGGCATTCACCACGCGGGCCTGCTGCCGAAGTACCGGCGGCTGGTCGAGCGGCTGGCGCAGTCGGGTCAGCTCAAGGTGATCAGCGGCACTGACACGTTGGGCGTCGGCGTGAACGTGCCCATTCGCACGGTGCTCTTCACGCAGTTGTGCAAGTTCGACGGCGAGAAGACCGTCGTGCTGCCGGTGCGCGACTTCCACCAGATCTCCGGGCGCGCGGGGCGCAAGGGCTTCGATGACAACGGCTACGTGGTGGCGCAAGCGCCCGCGCACGTGATCGAGAACCTGAAGCTTCAGCAGAAGAAGGCGGAGGGCAAGAAGGTCACGATGCAGAAGCCGCCGCAGAAGGGCTACGTGCACTTCGACGCGGCGACGTTCGAGAAGCTGCGAACGAACTTGCCGGAGAAGCTCGAGTCGCGGTTCACCGTCACCCACGGGCTCATCGTCAGCTTGCTCCAGGCCTACGAAGGCGCGAGCACGAGCGGGTATCGCCGGCTGGTGGAGTTGATCGGTCTGTCGCACACATACGAGATCAACAAGGTGCGGTTGCTCAAACACTCGCGCACGGTGTTCCGCGCGCTGGTGGATGCGGGGATCGTCACGGTGGTTCGCAGCACGCCCACCATGCCCGCGCACGTGAAGGTGGCCGAGGGGCTGCAGCGCGACTTCTCGCTCAACCACACGCTGTCGATGTACCTGCTCGAGGTGTTGCTCAAGCTGGACCCAGCGAGTGAGTCGTACGCGCTCGACGTGGTGTCGCTGGTGGAGTCGATCCTCGAGAGCCCGGATCCGGTGCTCTATGCCCAGCGCAACAAGGCCAAGGGCGAGAAGGTCAACGAGCTGAAGGCGCAGGGCATGGAATACGACCAGCGCATGATCGAGCTCGAGAAGGTCGAGCACCCCAAGCCGCTGGCAGAGCTGATCTACGGGACCTTCGACGAGTTCACGGCGAAGCACCCGTGGGTGGCGAAGGAGAACGTGCGGCCCAAGTCGATCGCGCGAGATCTGTTCGAGAGCTGCCAGACGTTCAACGAGTACATCAAGGAGTACGAGCTGCAGCGCAGTGAGGGCGTGCTGCTGCGGTACTTGTCTGACGTCTACAAGACGATCATGCAGAACGTGCCCGACTCGTCGCACAACGAGGCGCTCGATGACATCGCAGCCTACGTGCTGACGACGCTCAAGCACACCGACAGCTCGCTGGTCGCTGAATGGGAAGCGATGCGCTACGGCACTGTCGAGGAAGATCCCGGCCTCCCCGAGCGGAGTCGAGGGGTTGCCAGAAAGCCCGACCTCGCGAAGAACCCGAAGGCGCTGGCCGCACGCGTGCGCTCGGAGCTGCATCAGCTGGTTCGCCTGCTCGCGCGAAAGTCATACGAGGCGGCGGTGGAGCAGCTGGGCGGCGCCGAGTCAGGCTGGACGGAAGAGGCGTTGGAGAAGGCGCTCGAGCCGTACTGGGCGGAGCACCCTCTCCTCGACACCACGCCGCGCGCACGTCAGCCGGTGCTCACGCAGTTGATCCCCGGTGATGATCGCCAGTGGACGGTGCGACACGCGTTGATCGACTCGAAGGGCGAGCAGGATTGGTACCTCGAAGGCGTGGTGGACCTCAAAGGCCGGGAAGACGTCGATGGAGCCCTGGTGACCCTGCGCCATGTCGGAAAATAGCTCCCTCTCCCTGCAAAGCGGGGAGAGGGTCGGGGTGAGGGGCCACTTGTGGCCACTGGCGAGAGCAATTCCGATCGGACTTTTGTCCATCGCACTCGCCACCCTCGGCTCAATCCTCTACCCGCCAACGAATTGGATGCCGCCCGACGTGCCCGATTTCGCCTTCATCGAGGCGCTGGTCCGCTGGGACGCGGGTTGGTACGGAGAGATCGCGACGAACGGCTACTGGCTCAAGCCGGGCCAACAGTCTCCGGTGGCGTTCTTCCCGCTCTACCCGCTGCTGATCCGAGCCGTCACGTGGCTGGGAATCAACCGCTGGGTCGCCGGCATCACGGTCTCCTTCCTCTGCGCGATGGGAGGCCTGTACGCCTTCAGCCGCTGGGCAAAACAGCTCGCACCGAACGACTGGCAAACGGCCTTCTGGCTGCTCGCGCTCTACCCGTTCGCTGAATACCTCTACGGCGTCGTCTACTCAGACGCGCTGTTCCTGCTGCTCGCGGTGGGCGCCTTCCTCGCGCTGGAAAAAGATCGCCCCCTCATCTCTGCCGTCCTCGGAGCGCTGGCCTGCGCGAGTCGGCCGGTAGCGCCCGCGGTGGTGTTCGGGCTGCTGGTGCGAAGCCTCGAGCGCCGTCGCGGATTACCGCTGCGGCTGATCGATTTCGTCCCTGCGCTGGCCGGGCTGGGCCTGGTGGCGTTCATGGCCTACCTGCAGCTCCGATTCGACGACCCCATCGCGTTCGTGCACATTCAGGGTGTGCCGGGTTGGGACCAACCGCCGGGCTGGCATTCCTGGCTCAAGGAGCAGTGGTTCAAGACCATGTTCCCGCAGGTTGATCCGAGCATCGGCATCCGGCTCGGGGGCCATGCGCTGGTGACGGTGCTGGCGTTGATCATGGTGGTGCCGACCTTCAAGCGGCTGGGCTGGGGCTACGGCGTGTTCACGCTGCTGATCGTCGGGATCCCCGCGGTCTCGAGCAAAGATTTTCAGGGTCTGGGCCGGTACGTGATCGCCGCCTTTCCGCTCTTCCTCACCACGGCGTTGCTGCTGACCGAGCGGCCGATGCTCCGGCGGGTGGTCTTGGCGATCTTCGGCATCCTGCTGGGGTTGCTGGCGATCGCGCTCGGCGCGGGGACGTACGTGGCGTAAGCACGGGGCATGAGAAAAGTCGGCACGGTGATCATCGGTGCAGGCATGAGCGGGCTCGCGACGGCGGCGGCGCTCGGCAAGGGCAGCGACCTCGTCATCCTCGAGCGTGACGCGGAGATCGGCGGGTACTGCAAGACGGTGAGGAAGGACGGCTTCGTCTGGGACTATTCCGGGCACTTCTTCCACTTCAAGCACCCTGAGATCGAACGTTTCCTGCTCGAGCGCATGCCGGGCCAGCAGGTGCGCAAGGTGGTGAAGAAGTCGTTCGTCTCCTACGCAGGTCGTCAAATCGACTTCCCGTTCCAGAAGAACATCCACCAGTTGCCGCAGGCGGAGTTCATCGACTGCCTGCATGATCTGTATTTCGCGAAGCCGACGGATCCCCAGACCAACTTCAAGGAGATGCTCTACGCGCGCTTCGGCCGCTCGATCGCCGAGAAGTTCCTCATTCCGTACAACGAGAAGCTCTACGCGACCGACCTCGCCACGCTCGACAAAGACGCGATGGGCCGCTTCTTCCCGCACGCGGATCTGACCGACATCATCAAGAACATGAAGCAGTCGGACAACGCGTCGTACAACGCGACGTTCACGTACCCGGAGGGCGGCGCGATCGAATACGTGAAGGCGATCGCGAGCGAGGTCGAGACCTCGGCGATTCACTTGAACGAGTCGGTGCTCAGCATCGATGTGGCCAACAAGACGGTGCGAACGAACAAGGGCGAGTACCAGTTCGAGCGGCTCGTCTCGTCAGCACCCTTCCCTGCCCTGATGCAGCTCTGCGGTCAGCCGGTCGACGCGAAGCGGTTCACGTGGAACCAGGTGCTGGTCTTCAACCTCGGCTTCGACGCGAAGGGCCCGAAGGACGTGCACTGGGTCTATTACCCGGACCGCTCGTTGCCGTTTTACCGGGTGGGTTTCTACGACAACATCTTCGAGACCGACCGCATGAGCCTGTACGTCGAGCTCGGCTCGCCCAACGGCGCGAAGCTCGACGTGCCTGCGCTGCGTGAGGCGGTGCTCGAGGGACTCAAGCGCGAAGGCGTGATCACCACGCAGAAGCTGGTGGCCGAGCACTCGGTGGTGATGAACCCGGCCTACGTGCACATCACCCGCGACTCGACCGCCGAGGTCACCGCTACGAAGGA
>JBKJSE010000431.1:0-7426 GCA_046595925.1 Archangium sp.
GGCCTGCGAGAAGAAGGGCTGCTGGATGGAGCTGGCCGGCACCGAGAAGGGCCCCGGCGTGCGCGTCACCTTCAAGGACTACGGCTTCTTCGTGCCCCTCGACTCGGCCGGCAGCACGGCCAGGGTCGAAGGCGTGGTGAAGGTCGCGCTGCTCGAAGAGGCGCGCGCCAAGCACTACGAAGCCGAAGGCGCCACGGTGCCCAAAGGCAAGGACGGCAAGTACCGCGAGGTGCAGCTCGTCGCCGTCGGTGTCGAGCTCCGCAAGTAATTGAGTCGCGCCTATTCGATGCGCGGCGTGATGGGCGCAGCCGACCGCGCCGTGTCACTCGCGCGCGAAGTGATGCTCACCCAGGTGCCCGGGAGCCTCGTGCACGACGTGCAGAACGATCCACGCTTTCAGCACCGCGGCGTCGACCTGCTCTGGGAGCGGCCGGGTCAGCAGGTGCTGGGCGTCGAGGTGAAGGGTGATCGCCAAGGCTTCCGGCGCGGCACCTATTTCTTCGAGCTGATCAGCAACGCCGAGAAAGATTCGCCGGGCTGCTTCCTCTATTCGATCGCTGATCTGCTCGTGTACGTGTTCGTCGACGTTCAAGAGGTGCACGTGCTCGAGCTCAAGCCCGTGCGTGAATGGTTCGTCGCGCGCGCCAAGGAGTTCCCTTTGAAGACCGCGAAGACCCGCACCGGCGCGAATCTGTACACGACGGTCGGTGCGAGCGTGCCCTTCCGCGTGGTGCGCAAAGCCGTGCCCAGCGCCGTCGCCGTGCACCGGCCTGCGGAGCGCTGAAGTGCGCGCGATCGTCTTCCTTCTGTTCGCAGGTTGCGCGCTGGCCACGCCCACTTCCGGCGAGCCGATCAGCGAAGGCGTGAGCCGCGCCGGGTTCGAGGTGCGCACCAACGGTACCGACCTCGTGAAGATGACGGTGCTCTACCCTTCGACTGCGGCGGGCAGCCCGCTGGGCACCTCGCTGCCCGGCGTGGTCTTCATTCAAGGCGGGTTCGTCGGCACGCAGCGGTACGAGTGGCAGGCCGAAGCCCTCGCGCGCGCGGGCTATGTGGTGGTGATCCCCGCCAACCAGTTGGAGCTCGCCTTCTTCTCGATCGACTACGGCCAGGCGGCGCGCGGGCTGCTCGTGTCTCCGCCGCGCGGCTCGTTGCTCGAAGACCTGGTGAACCCCGATCGCATCGCGGTCGCGGGACATTCGTTGGGCAGCGTGGTGGCCCTGAAGCTCGCGCTCGGCGGGGGCTTCGCCGCGGTGGTGCTCGAGGCCGGCTTCCCCGACACCGCCGACACCGCGGCAGCGATGGCGTTCACCAGGCCTTCGTTGAGTCTCGCTGGCGAGCTCGACTGCTCGGCGAAGCTCGACAAGGTGCGTGCGGGTTGGAGCACCATCGGCGCGCCGACCGCGCTCACGGTGCTCGAGGGCGTCACGCACTACCAATTCACGGACTCCGATGCGGAAGACCGTGATCGCAAGTGCGCTCCGGTCGCTGAGCTCAACGACGCGCATGAACGCATCGAGCAGGCGCTGATCACGTTTCTCGACTCGGCGTTGAGCGACGGCACGGTGGGCGAAGCAGGGCTGCGGCTCGTGCCGCGCGCCGCGGTGGAGGTGCGATGAACCGCGCGCTCGTCTCGGCCCTGTTGTTGAGCGCCACGCTCGCGAACGCCGAGGGCGGCTGGCTCAGTGCGCGCGGCCGGCTGCAACCCGACTTGCGACTCGAAGCGTGGGCAGGCTCACGCAGCGCGGGGCTGGGCGTGGTCTTTCCCGACGCGCCCGGCGCGATGGCCGGCATCGGCGCCGAAGTGCTGTACGCGTTTCTCGACCGAACGCTCGAGCTGCGCGGTGCGCGCGTGTGGCAGCTCACGAAGAACCGGCTCGCGACGGCCTCGACGACGGTGGGTGCTTCGGCGCACCTCGTTCCGTCGGCGTTCGACCTGGGGTTGGGTCCGCACGCGGGGCTCAATCTGGCGATCGGCGGCGAGACCTTCACCTTCGAGCTCGGGCTGCAGACGGGCGTCGAAGTGTTCATCACTTCGCAGCAGACGCGGCTCCCGCAGCGGCTGTTGATGGGCGCTGATCTGCGCCTCGGTCAATTCGGAGTCGGCCTGCACCTGCGCGGCGGCGTTGATGTCGTGCCCGGCCACGGCTTCGTCGGGCGCGGTGAAGCCACCCTCTCCTTCTCGTGGTTTCTGGCTCAGCAGCGCTGAAAAGTGTCGTGACGCGCACACCTTGGCCCACTCTTCGGGGTTGAGGCGCACCCCGGGCGGCTGGCAGGGTGCTGCTTCATGAAGACCTTTTTCGCGCTGACCCTGTTCGCCGTTCTCGGCTCGGGCTGCATCATCGGTCCGCGTCATCACCGTGGGTTTCATGGGGCGTCCGCGATTCGGCGGGCCGATTGTCCCCCTGCGCATCACTGGGATGGCTACGCGTGTCGGCACAACGGGCATGGGAATGGGAACGGACGGCGGTAGGTGCGTCTGCCCTCTCCCCGACCCTCTCCCCCTCGGGGAGAGGGAGAACGTGCGTGGAGTACCTTCAGTGTGAAGGCACGACCTTCGCCATCGCCTTCTTCACCTGCGCCAGGAACGTCGTGAGCCCCCTGGGCGCCTTCTTGACCCCCACCTTCAGCTCGTAACGCCCCCCCGCCAGCGGCTCGCCGTTGGTGGCCCGCATCACCGTCACCACCACCTTGCTCTTCGTCTCGGACAGCTCTTCAGCGTCCAGGGTGACGATCGCCACGGCGCCCGACTGCCGGGCCGCGACGCCGAGGCAGGGCCCCAGGCGACACCCTTCCGGCGGCAACTCAGCTTCGTCGATGCGCACGGCCGTAACGCCTTCCTTCTTGAGCGCCTCGACCAACGACTCCGCGTAGCGCCTCGAGACGTCTTCGTAGATGGCGTCTTCCGAGGAGATGTCGATCACCGCGACCATCGGCGCAGACTGACCAAGCAACGTGGCGAGGGCGAGCGCGAGCACCGAACACGCAGGAGACCCGCGCGCGAACCCAACGTCAACAGGCCTGTTTCACCTATCCGAACAGTGTGCGGGCCACGCACAGCCAGGGGTGCACGCCGCAAATCGTCTGTTACTTTCAGGCCGCCATGGCAACCAAACATCGCCCCAGCAAGGACGACGGCGATACCGGTGTCGCCACCGCGACCAAGAAGAAAGAGCAGCTCAAGAAGCCACCGCTCTTCCAGGTTCTCTTCCACAACGACAACTACACGACGATGGAGTTCGTGGTCTTCGTTCTCCAGTCGGTGTTCCACAAGACAGAATCGGACGCGATGTTGATCATGCTCAACGTGCATCGAACGGGGTTCGGTGTTGCCGGTGTGTTCACGAGAGAAATTGCCGAGATGAAGGTCAACAAGACGCACCAGCTGGCGAAGGAACACGAGTTCCCGCTCAAGCTGTCAATCGAGCCAGAGGAGCTCTGACAGATGGCTTCCCCGATCATCGCCAAGGAACTGCAGGCATCCATTCGCTTCGCGCTCGCCGAGGCCAAGCGCATGCGGCACGAGTACCTCACGCTCGAGCACCTGCTGTTGGGGCTGCTGCGAGATCCGCGCACCATCGAGGTGCTCAAGGCCTGCGGCGGTAAAGCCGATCGCCTCAAGGGCCGCCTCGACACCTTCCTCGACGAGACCGTCGAGCGGCTGCCCGAAGGCGCGGAAGCCGAGCCGCAGCAGACCATCGGCGTCGAGCGCGTGCTCCAGCGCGCGGCCTTCCACGCATTGTCCGCTGAGCAGAAGGTGATGGATTCGGCGGACGTGCTCATCGCGTTGTTCCGCGAAACAGACAGCCAGGCGCTCTTCTTCCTCAAGGAAGAAGGCATCACCCGCTACGACCTCCTCAACTACGTCAGCCACGGCATCAAGAAGGAAAACGACGGAGAGAGCTCGGGCGCGAGCGGTGAAGAGCGCGAAGGCGTGGGCAGCATGGGGGGCGACGACGATGACGGCGCGCCCGCCGCGAAGAACCCGCTCGATGCGTACTGCACCGAGCTCAACGCCGAAGCGGCCAAGGGCCACATCGACCCGCTCATCGGCCGCAAGTCAGAGCTCGAGCGCACGGTGCAGGTGCTCTGCCGCCGCCGGAAGAACAACCCGCTCTACGTCGGTGATGCAGGCGTCGGGAAGACCGCCATCGCCGAAGGTCTCGCGCTGGCCATCTACGAGAAGAAGGTGCCCGCGCCGCTGGCCAACTCGAAGGTGTTCTCGCTCGACATGGGCGCGTTGCTCGCCGGCACCAAGTTCCGCGGTCAGTTCGAAGAGCGCCTCAAGGCCGTGCTCAAGGCGCTGCAGCAGCACGACGACGCGATCCTCTTCATCGACGAGATTCACACCATCGTGGGCGCGGGCGCGACGTCGGGCGGCTCGATGGATGCGTCGAACCTGCTCAAGCCTGCGCTCGCTTCGGGCAAGCTGCGTTGCATCGGCTCGACCACGCACCAGGAATACAAGAGCTCGTTCGAGCGTGACCGCGCGTTGTCGCGCCGTTTCCAGCGCATCGACGTGGGCGAGCCGACGGTCGACGAGACCGTGTTGATCCTCAAGGGCCTCGCGCCCAAGTACGAAGATCACCACAAGGTGAAGTACGACGACGACGCGCTGCGCACCGCCGCCGAGATGGCGCACAAGTACGTGAACGAGAAGTTCCTGCCCGACAAGGCCATCGACGTCATCGACGAGTCGGGCGCCATCGATCGCCTGCGCGAGAAGCCGACCGGCAAGGTCACCGTCGCCGACGTGGAAGCCGTCGTCGCGCGCATGGCCCGCATTCCGCCCAAGAGCGTGGCGAAGGACGAACGCGAGCAGCTGCGCAACCTCGAGAAAGAGCTGCGCGGCGTCATCTTCGGCCAGGACAAGGCCATCGACGAGCTGGGCGCGGCCATCAAGCTGTCCCGCTCAGGCCTGCGTTCGGCCGAGAAGCCCGTCGGCAACTTCCTCTTCGCGGGGCCCACGGGCGTCGGCAAGACGGAGCTCGCCAAGCAGTTGGCCAAGGTGCTCGGCGTCGAGTTCCTGCGCTTCGACATGTCGGAGTATTCCGAGCGACACACCGTCTCGCGGTTGATCGGCGCGCCGCCAGGGTACGTGGGCTTCGATCAAGGCGGCCTGCTCACCGACGCCGTCCGCAAGGCGCCGCACGCGGTGGTGCTGCTCGATGAAATCGAGAAGGCGCACCCCGAGCTCTTCAACATCCTGCTCCAGGTGATGGACCACGCGACGTTGACGGACAACAACGGCCGTAAGGCCGACTTCCGCAACATCATCCTCATCATGACCACCAACGCCGGCGCGCGCGACATGAAGGCCAAGTCGCTGGGCTTCGGTGAACGGCCGGCCATCGACATGGGTAAGTCGAAGGAAGCGCTCGAGCGCACCTTCAGCCCCGAGTTCCGCAACCGCCTCGACGCGACCGTTCAGTTCAGCGGCCTGCCCAAAGACATCATCTTGCTGGTGGTGGACAAAGAAGTGCGCGCGCTCCAGGCCCTGCTCACCGAGAAGAAGGTCACCATCGCGTTGTCCGAGAAGGCGCGCGAGTGGCTCGGCGAGAAGGGCTACGAGCCTGAGTTCGGCGCCCGGCCGCTCAGCCGCATGGTCGATCAGCAGCTCAAGAAGGCCATGGCCGAAGCGCTGCTCTTCGGGGCGCTGAAGAACGGCGGCAAGGCCTTCGCCGACGTGAAGGCCGATGGCTCGGGGCTCGAGCTGACCTTCACGGCCGCCGAGGCCTGAGGGCTCAGCCCAGCGCGGAGAGGAAATCTTCCGCGCTGAGCACGTCGGGGTCGTGCCCTTCCCCGTCCCAGTCGAAGGCCTCGAAGTAGTTCGCCACCAGGCCCGCGTCGTCAGGCAGACCGACGACGACGCCGGGTGCGGCGGGGAGAATCAGCCGGGGCGGTTCACGGGGCGGCACGCACAGCCTCCACGATGGCCTCGACGGTCTCTGCGCCGGCAGCGATGGCCTGCTCGACCACGGCCTTCCGCTTCTCGGCGGTGACCACGAAGGTGCAGGTCTCGAAGCCCTGGGCGCAGCACCGAACCTCGCGCGCCACGAGCAGCTTGTGAGCGAGGTGCTCGCAGATGGCCTCGAGGAGGCCTTCGACCAGGTGACAGGTGGGCAGCTCGGTGTGGCCCACCGCCTCGCCGACCGCGCTGCGCTCGATGGTCATGCCGAACAGGCCGTGACGAGACGGGGTGAAGTCGAAGCGCAAGGTGCCCAGGCCGCGGGCGCGGGCCCAGCCGCTGACCAGCTCCATCGCTTCCTTCATGGGCAGCTCACGCAAGGTGATGCTGCGGGTTTCCAGCAGCGCGGCCTCGAGGTCGACGACCGCGTGGCGGCCCCATTGCCAGCCCCACTCGCGCATGAAGCCGGGCCAGGCTTTGGGCGCGACCTTGAGCCAGGTCTGATGGAGCGCGGTCACGAAGCTGGTGTCGAGCGAGAGCACCCGACGGCCGCCGTCGTCGCGTTGCACGCCCAGCGCTTCTTCTCGAGGCGCCAGCTCTGACTGGAGGGGCGCCGCGAACCCCGCAGGCAGCCCTGCGCGCGGGCCGCCGAATTCTTTGCGATTGACCAGGAGCACGACGCGATCGTTGGCCGGTACGCGCACCAGCTCGATCTCGACCTTCTGCGCGCCGAACTTGAAGTCGAAGAGGTACGGGAACCGATCGACCGGCATCGACGCGCGGAAGAAGGCGCGCACCCGGCCTTCGAACTCGGGCGTCGCGGTGCAGGGGGCGATGCGGCGAAAGAAGTTCTTTCCCAGCACCTGGGCGCGATCGAGCCGCGCGAGCCGCGACTCGGCGAGGTTGTACTGGAGCACCTTGCCCTCGGGGTCGAGGCAGATGACGCCGAAGGGGAGCGCGTCGAGCTCGGTGTCGGACAACGAGGGGATGAGCGCCGGTTCGAAGGGGGCAGGCTCAGTACGGGGAATGAAGGTGAAGGTGTCCGCCATGGCAGGGCCTTCTCTAATCGCCGCGAGCCCACATTCAACAAACGTTGAACGAGCTGTTTTCAGGCCGGAGTCAGGCACTACCAAACGGCGAAGATGCTGCTAGAGCGCCGCACGTGAAGCACGCGCTCCCCCCCGCCCCCGAAACCGGCAAGCCCACGGGCAAGGCGGCTTTCTTCGACATCGACGGCACGTTGATCAGCACCAACGTGGTGCACGCGTACGGCTACTACGCGATGAACGAAGGCAGCATGACGGGCATCTTGAAGCGCACCCTCGCCACCGTCGCGCAGATTCCCCTCTTCGGCGCCTTGAACCTGGTCGACCGGAAGATCTTCAACGAGTACTTCTATCGCCAGTACGAGGGGCTGACGGAAGACCGGCTGCTGACGCTGACCGAGGATCTCTTCGAAGACGTGGTGAAGCCGGCCATCTTCTCGAAGGCGAAGGATCTCATCGACGAAGCGCGGCG
>JBKJSE010000439.1:0-9125 GCA_046595925.1 Archangium sp.
GCAGTCGAGATGCCACCTCTGCGCCGCGCGGCAGGTGACCCCTCGACTTCGCTCGGGGGGAACGGTGCTGTTCCTTAGGAGAGCAGTCGAGGGAGTACCTCTGCTTCGAGCGGGCAGGTGACCCCTCGACTTCGCTCGGGGGGACCGGTGGGTTCTCAAGTTCTATTTCGGCCAACCCTCTCGGGGAGCACCGTCACCGGCTGGTCCTCGAGAAACGGCGATGGACGGCGTTCGTCGAAGGTGACTGAGAGAAACGGTCAGTACTGGCGAAGTGAGGCCGCGGTCCGTCTCGCCCGCGAAATGAAGCGCCACTCTGCCGAGGCCAGGTGCGCGATCAGCCTTCGCACCGGCGCCAGCAACGTGGCTGCGATCAACCCCACGCCCAGCACCAGCATCCCCACCGCCGCTTCAGTCTGACTCCGGAACGACTTCGAGGCCGACACGCCGATCATCGACACCATCGGCGTCAGAAACAGCAGCGCAAACCCGAAGGTCATCAACCGCGCCGCCGGCCCCGTCGACTCCCGCGCGAGCGCCCGCCGTTCACCCCGCGTCAGCACCTGCTCGTAGGTGTCTGCTTCCTTTTCGAGTGAGGCTGCGAGCAGCGCGAACTGATCATCCATCACCGGGCTCGACTCGAGTTCCTTGAGCCTCGCCTGCGCGTTCTCGAGCGCGTCGCGTTCTTTGCTCATCGCATTCCCTCGAGCACCAGCAGGCCCATCGAGGTGACGATCGCCACGCCGCCGAGCGTCTCGTCGAGCGCGGTGGCGCCGGTGATCAGCGCGACGCAGCCGGCGGCGAGGACCACCATGCGTAAGGCACCACGCTGCGCGCTTTCCCACATGGGCACGCCCCGCTGCTGGACGCGCTGGCGGCGTTTGGTGAGCTGCCCCAGCAGTCGGCGGGCGTTCGATTCGGCGTCTTGACGAGGCAAGAGCTCGGCCTCGAGCGCTGCCACGCGCGCCTGGGTGGCTCGAAGGGTTTCGTCGAGACCCTCACCCCCACCCTCTCCCGAAGGGAGAGGGGGCTCACTGGGCGGGGAGATCATCCAATCGGTACTTCTGCGCCTTGTTCTTCCCCGACCCCACCTGCAGCGACAGCATGCGCCGCACCCCGTCCTGGCCCGTCACCGTCACCAGGTGCGTGCCCACGTTGAGCGAGAACGACATCATCGAGCCTTTCCCCAGCACCGTCGAACCCTTCATCACCGTCGCCTCGGGGAACAACACCAGGGTCACTTCACCCTTTTCCTTCGGCGCCCGCACTTGAGGTGGATCAGCCTTCACCGGTGGATCCGCTTTCGGAGTCGTCGCGTCGGCCTGAATCGTGTCGGCGCCCGGCAGCTCAGCCCCCGGAATCACCACCGGCTCGACCACGTGCGGCCGTGAAGACTCGGGCGGTCCCTGCATCGCCTTCCACACCAGCAGCCCCACTCCGAGCGCCACCACCACCGCCAACACCGGCCAGGCCATCGACGCCGACCGGGGCGCAGGCGCCACGGCCACCACCGCCTCGGTCGCGGCGACGTCCCGCTCTTTGGGCAGATACGCAGGCGTGTCCGACGCCGCCTCGAGCCGCCGGTTGGAGTGCTTGACCTTCTTGAGCTTGTTGGCCGAGACGGCCGGCTTCAGCTTCGGCGCGGACAGCGACGGCTTCTTGCGAGAGACCGCGAGCTCCTCGGCCTCATGCGCAGAAGACCGCCGGAACTCCTCGACCGCCGCGCCGACCTCGCCTTCATCTTTGCTCGCCGCCTCGAACAGGCGCCGCGTCGAGGCGATCTTCTCCTCGAACCGCTCGGTCATGAAGCCCGCGCGCTCCTCGGCATCGAAGAGCAGGTGGCCACACGACGACGACAACGCCCGGGCCATGTCGCGCGCGGTGCGGTACCGAAGGTTCAAGTCACGCTCGAGCGCCTTCATCGCCACCGCCGACAGCTCACGCGGCACCGAAGCCTCGATCTCGGACGGCGCGATGATCGGCTCGGAGAGGATCATCTTCAGCTCGGCCAGCTCGGTCTCGGCAGAGAACAAGCGCTTGCCGGTCATCATTTCCCAGAGCACGACGCCCAGCGCGAACACGTCGCTGCGCCCATCGATCGGGTCACCGCGCACCTGCTCGGGCGACATGTACCCGGCCGTACCCTTCACGGTGCCCGCACGCGTGCGAGCGAGCGCGCCCTTCGCCTTGGCGATGCCGAAGTCGAGCAGCTTCACCTGCCCGTCGTAGGTCACCATGATGTTCTTCTGCGCCACGTCGCGATGAATGACGGGCGAGTCTTCACCGCTCTGCAGCTTGAACGTGTGCGCGTAGTGGAGCGCGTGCGCGCAGTCGTGAACCACCGACGCCGAGAACCCCACCGGCAGCACCGCTTGCTGCCGGGCGCAGGCGGTCACCACCTGGTTCAAGTCCTGGCCGGCGATGAACTCCATCGCGACGTACAGGCCCGTGCTGGTGTCTTCACCCATCTCGAACACCTGGCAGATGGCCGGGTGCGAGAAGGCGCCGGTGACGCGCGCTTCATCGAGGAACATCTTCACGAAGTTCTCGTCGCCCGACGCCTCGGGGAGGATCTGCTTGAGCACGGCGAACTTCCGGAAGCCCCCGGGACCTTGCGTGGAGGCGAGCGAAAGCTCAGCCATGCCCCCCTTCGCCAGGCGCGCCAGGACCTCGTATCTCCCTACACGCGAGCCCATTGATCCCCTTAACGGAGGCCAGACGTTACACCCATGCTCCGGCGGTTGAGAGCACCTGTGTGAAACCCCTGTTCGAGGCCTGGGGACAACTGACACTTTTCCATCATCGAATGTGGGGAACCTGATCCCCCAGGCCCTACATGTGGGACGCTGGGGAAAACCAAGGTGGTTCTCAACACCCCTGATTTTCGGAAGCCTCTGCTTTCATTCAGCTATTCGGCTTGTCCACAACCTGGTCGCCTCTACTGCTTCTACGGCTTGATCAGATGACAGATCCAACAAGCAGAAGCAGTGGCACAGACCGAGCAGTGGGTTCGCGCTTGCCTCAAAAGAGCGAGACTGGCGCCACGTGACTGTCACCACCCGCCTCATCCTGGGAGTGCTCGTGCTGGCCGCCCTGGCCGGCTGCAAACGAGATGACCTCACGGGCGTGAGCAATGTGCTGCGCTTCGACCCCGCCACCCTCGAGTTCGAGCCGGCCTACGCCGACGCAGTCACCCGCCGCCGCGAGGTGACCATCGTCAACGACGGGCGCGCCACGCTCGAAGTGAGCTGGGGCGGCATCGGTGAGCCTTTTGAGGTGGCTTTGCCCGCCACGCTCCCCCCAGGGGCCACCACGCTGACCGTGGAATGGACCCCCGAGGTGCCTGGCCGGTACAGCCAGCTGCTCGAGGCGAGGTCCGAAGGGGTGGAATCGCCGACCCTGCCGGTCGAGGCCTCGGCCATGGAGATCCCCACCTGTGTCCCCAGCTCGCCCTGCGTGACCGCGACCTTCGACCTCGTCACCCAGCGCTGCGTCGAGGCTCATCAGGAAGACGGCGTTGGGTGTGACCCGGGAACCAGGTGCCTGGTCGACGCGCGCTGCGAAGCCGGCCGCTGCGTGGGGAACGCGCGAACCTGTGCCGACGAGAACGCCTGCACCATCGACGTCTGCTACCCCGAGACGGGCTGCGAGTTCCTGCCGGCCCCTCCGTGCCCCGGCGATGGCTCGTGCATGAAGGGCGTCTGTGACCCCACCAGCGGCTGCGGCCTGGCCCCGCGTGAGGACGGCGAGTCGTGCGGTAACGCCGTGTCGTGCACCCGCGTCAGCGTCTGCATCGAAGGCAGCTGCGTCACGCGCGAGCCACCCGATGGCTACGTGTGCTCCGAAGAGAGCCCGTGTTCCGAGGAAGGCCGGTGCGTGAACAGCACCTGCGTGCGCATGGTGCGACCCGAAGTGCCCCTGGTCCTCTCACCCAGCTGGAGCTACGACACGTTCTCCGGTGCTGACGCCGATGCGGGGGTCGGCGCGCCGCAGCTGCACGACTTCGTGCTCGAGCCTGGCGGCGAGCTGTCCTTGTCGGGCTTCTTCCAGACGCCGTCGGTGCTGCGCGCGAACACCCCTGAAGCGCTCACCGCGCCGCTGGGCAGCTCGCGCCGCTGCATCTTGTGGAACACCCGCTACGTCTGCGCGGACTACCCCGCGTCACCCAACGGCAAGGTGTCCGCGATGGACCTGGCCACCGGTCAGACCGCGTGGACCTTCGACATTCGCAGCGCGCGGCCGGACTTCCTGATGACCGCGCCGACCATCTTCCTCGCGCGCCTCGTGGTGCAGGGCAGCGATCGCCTCGCCGCGCTCTTCGAGGCGTACCCGCGCAACGCGGCCAACGACACGCAGTGCCGCAGGTACTTCCTGGCGGTGATCAACGCGTCGGGCCAGTTGGTGCAGGCGCAGCAGGTGACTGACCCGCTGCTCGAGCAGTGCAATCACCCCCATGCGTACGGCGTCGCGGCCGACGCGCTCGGCAACCTCTTCATCGCCTTCTCGCCCACCGTCTCGCAGCAGGCGCCGCTGGTGCCCGACGACACCACGTTGATCACCAGCTACTCGCGCGACGGCGTCTTCCGGTGGAAGCGCCTCAACGGCGGCATGCGCGGTGGTGAGCTCGCGGTCGCGCGCGGCCTGCTCTACGCCGAGTACACCAGCGTGGTGCTCGACGCGACGAGCGGTCAGCCGTCGTTCTCGCTGCCTTCGAACCTGGGCCGCGCCGTCATTTCGCAGACGCGGTTGATCCCCGCTCCGGAAGAAAGCGGCGTGGTGCTCACCGGCTACGAAGCGGGCGTGCTGCAGCTGCGCTGGTCGTCGACGCTGCCGGGCTCGTGGGTGTTCTGGTCTGATCAGGTGAGGCTGGCGAAGTGGCAGACCTCGAAGGGCCCTCGCACGGTCGCGCTGACCTTCGTGCAGAACCAGGCGCAGCAGTACGGGCTGTATGCCTTCGACGTGCAGGACGGCGCCGAGGCGTTCAACTGCCCGATCGATCTTCCCGCGCGGACGCCGCCGCAGTTGTTCGAGGTGGCCAACGGCTCGTTGGGCATCATGAGCGGCGCGCTCGACTTCAATGGGCTCCCCGGCTGCAACAAGTGCGATCCGCCGCTGGCGGGGAGCTCGGGTGCGTTCTTCTCAGTGCCGACGCGTGGTTTGTCGGTCGCCGAAGAGCCCTGGGTGGGCACCTTCGGCGGCGCGGGCCACGATCATCGCGAGAACTGACACCGTGCCCAGAACGTGATCTCCTGCTGCCCGCGATGGGGGAGGGACGTGATGCGAGCGAACCGATGGGCGAGTCTGTGGTGCGTGTGGGCGGTGACGGCGTGGGCGGGCGAGGTCGAGCTGACGCCCCGCAGGTCGAACGCCGCTGACCTGACCCCCCGCTTCGAGCGCTACGTGACCGCCAACGGCCTGGTGGTGGTGTTGAGCCCTGACCCGCTGGCCAACGGCGTGGTGGTCGACCTCAGCTTTGCCGCGGGCGCCGTCTACCACCCCGCTGGCAAAGCGGGCCTGGCGCACCTGGTGGAACACGTCTTCGCCAGCGGCTCGACGCCCGAGACCAACTATCGCGAGCTGCTCGAGCAGCGGGGCGCGGTCGGGTTCAACGCGCTCACCACGTTCGATCGAATGAGCTTCCGGGTGACGGTGCCGCCTGAAGAGCTGCCCCTGGCGCTGTGGGTCAACGCGGATCGACTGGGCTCGCTGGGCCCGGCGCTGACGCAGGAAGAGCTGTCGCGGCACCAGCGGGTCGTTCTTCAGGAACGGCTCCACCGCATCGACGACGCGCCGTACGGCGGCAATGGGGTCGCCTTGATGCGCGCGCTCTTTCCCGAAGGGCACCCGCTGCGCGCCGGCGTGATGGGGGCGCACGATGAGATCGCCAGCCTCACGCTGGCCGACGTGACGGGCTTCCAGTCGCGGTTGATGGTGCCTGCCAATGGCGTGCTGGTGCTGACGGGAAATTTCGAGCCCGCCGTGGCGCGCGCCTGGGTCGAGAAGACGTTGGCGCTGCTGCCGCCCGGGAAAGCCGCGGGGCCACCGCCCCCCACGCCTTCCCGTACGGTGGAGACCAGGGTGGCGGTGAAAGAAGAGCTCGGACGCAGGCCGATGGTGACCCTGGCGTGGACGTTCTCGGATCCGATCACCGAGGTCTGTGAATCGCTCGAGTTCGGCTCGCTGCTGCTGACCATCTACACCGACGGCTTCGTGGGCATGAACGTGGGCTCGACGCTGATGCAGTACACGGGCGGCGCCGTCTTCATGATCAACGTCGCGATGCCGCACGCGACCGGCAAGCTCGAGGCCGCGGGCAACGCCGAGGTCGTCTTCCGCTACCTCTCTCAGGTGACCATGCCGTCGGACCTGGTGAGGGCCACGCTGCTGGCCTGGGACAGGAACCTGATGGAGCTGCTCGAATCGAACGACGCGCGGGCCACCTTGCTCACCCAACTCGAGGTCAGGCCGCCTGACCCCATCTACGGCCTCGTCAGCGGTGAGCGGCACTGGAGCATCACGCCCCAGCGCATTCAGGACATCGCCGGCGCTGCGCTCCGCGGTAAGCGCGTCGAGATCCAATCGCGCCCCACGCGGCCGCTGCCTCCCAGGCTCGATCGATGAGGCGGGTGCTGCTGCTCCTGTGCTGGCTTTCGTCCTGTGCCACGACCCCTCGAGCGCCGGTGGCCGAGCCGGTGAGCCCGACGCCCGCCCCACCTTCGCAGGCCTGGGTGCGCACGCCGGTGCCCGCTCCGTTGGCGGCGATGCCGCGGTCCGTGCCGATGACCCGCAGCATCACCCTCAAGAATGGTCTGCGGGTGGTGGTGGTGGAGGATCACCGCTCGCGCCTGGTGCAGACCCGCTTGTTCTTGCCGAGCGGAAGCGCTGCCGATCTGGAAGACAAGGCCGGAGCCACCTGGTTTGCGCTGGCGCTGCTGGGTGACACCTTCGACGAGCGCGACGCCGACGAGCGGCCGGTGGTGCAGCTCGAGAAGTCAGCGCGGTACCAGGCGATCATGGCGGGCCAGCGGCTGCGCTTCGACGTCGCGCCCGACAGCTCGTGGATCGGCATCGACGGCTACTCGGTGGACACCGCGAGCATCCTCCGGCGCCTCGACGCGGTGCTGACGCAGCGTCGTCACGGGGAGGATTCTTTCAAGGCGCGCGCGCAGTCCGTCGCCGACATGATCAACGAGCTCGAGCTCTCCGACGGCCTGGTGCTCGAGCAGTACCTCACCCAGCTCGCGTTCGGCGTCGACCACCCGTACGCCCAGCTCACCTTCGGAAACACCTTCAGCATCGGGCACATCGGCATCGAGGACATCGTCGAGCGGCAGAAGAAGTTGCTCACGCCCGTCGGCAGCACGTTGTTGGTGGGTGGAGACGTCGTGGCCGATGAAGTCTTTCACGCCGCGCGGGTGGCCTTCGGCGACTGGAAGGGAGTCGCCCATGCGCCGGTGTCGATCCCCGCGCCTTCCGTCACGAAGCGCAGGGCGGTGGTCTTCTTGCCCCGCAAGCCCTCGCGCAACACGCTCATCTGCCTGGCGCGTCCCCTCACCGACGTGAAGGCGTCGAGCGCGGCGTTGCAGCTCTCGGCGTGGGTGTTGGGCCAGGCGCGCATCTCTGAGGTGCTCCGCGAAAAGCTCGGCCTGACCTACTCGGTGTCGGCCGCGTTGATCGAGCGCAGGGCGGCCCGGGCGCTCCTCGTTTGCACGCGGGTCAAGGCGACCGAGACCGTCAACGCCACGAGGCTGATGTTGGAAGCGCTGGCCGAGCTGGGGAAGACGCCGCCCACGGCCTCGGAGCTCGAGCGCGCGCGGGCGATGGCGATCACCGAGCGCGAGATGGCCATGGATGACCTGCGCGGCATCGTGGACGCGTGGCGCCAGGCCAGCGTGATGAAGCGCGCCGAGCCGAGCACCACCGAGCTGGCTGAGCTGCGGCAGGTCACCGTCGATGAGCTGGCCCTGGTGGCGCGGCGGCTGTCGGCGGTCGACACCGTGCAATTGATCTTCTCGGGCGAGCGGCCGTTGGTGGAAGCCGCGGCGCGCGACAGTGCGTTGGGTCCGCTCAAGGTCCCGACGTTGGAAAAGGTCGCCGAGTAGCTGTCTCGCTCTCCCTTTGGGAGGCTGGTGAAATAGGTCGCCACCGGTCCCCTGCTCCTCAGGAACAGCACCGTTCCCCCCGAGTGAAGTCGAGGGGTCACCTGCCGCGCGGCGTAGAGGTGGCATCTCGACTGCGCTCGATGCGAACGGTGGGTCTGTTCCTTCGGACGAAATCGCCGGCGAAGCCGGTCCCCTGCTCGGGGAGAACGGTGCTGTTCCTGAGGAGCTGAGTCGAGGGATTACCTCGGCTTCGTCTCTGGGAGTTCGGTCGGCGTCTTCTCGAAGTACGCACAGCCCACCACGGGCTGCGGCGGATACTTCGGGGGCGTGCCCTGCTGACACATCAAGAAGTGCGAGCGCGCGGTCTGCACGTCACGTTTGTGTACGCACTGATGGCACTGGCTCTGGGAAAACGGCTGCATCGAGACCGTCTCTTAACCTGAAGAAAAAAAATGAGCGGGACGAGCCGTCCCCACGACTCGTCCCGCTCCACAACCACGCCCCACCCCGGACCATCACCGCGGCCGCCGTCTCAGGTTCCCCAACCCGAGACGCACCAGCGATGCCCTCAGTCCCTGGGCTTCCCCGTCCTTGTGCTTGCACCCCCGCTGACCAGACCGTCGGCCAGCCCTCGCCCCGACAGACCTCCATGAAGCAACTGCCTTGCCATCGACTGAAGGCGACGCGTCGGGGGATGGATCAGCCGCTTGCGGGGTGACGTGTCAGCGCCTGACGGAAAAACTTGCAGTTACCGAGGCGCGGGATGATTCACGTGGGCCAATGACCCTCGAGACCGCCGAGCTGGGCGCCATCACCCTGAAGGACTGGACAGGTCAGCCCGCCCTGATGGCCAGTGCGTGGTCGCAGCGCCCCGCGATCCTGGTGTGGCTGCGGCACTTTGGCTGACTGCTCTGCCGCGAGCAGGCGACCGGGTTCCGGTTGCGACATGAAGAACTGAAGCAGCTGGGCATCAACCTGATCTTCATCGGGAGCGGCAACGCGACGATGGCGGCCGACTTTCGCGAG
>JBKJSE010000019.1:0-14772 GCA_046595925.1 Archangium sp.
ACGAGCACCGACACCATGAAGACCCTGCTCAAGCCCTACCTCACCGGTGAGCGCGAGCTGCCGCAAGACATCAAGGACGTGCTCAGCAAGCCCGGCATCACGGCTGACGCCCAGAACCTGGCGGCCGCTGCGCTGCTCGCGAAGTTCGCCGGCAAAGAGAAGAAGTAAGTGGCCGCCGATCAGGGGGCCTTGGCGGCGGGCGGCAGCTACGAGGTGATTCGTGGCCGCCTCCTGACGACCGCGAAGTCATTGGGCGAGCGCACCAACGCGCTCAACACGCGGCGCCGGACTGAGTTCGGCGGGCAGGAGCTCGCCGTGCTCGCCACCGAGCGGGTGCGCACCGAGCACAACTGCGTGCCGCGCGACATCGTGCCGGTGGGGCAGCACCTGCTCCTCGGGTTCAACGTCTTCATGGGGCTCAAGCAGGATCGCTCCGTGAAGGACGCGTTCTCGTTGCACAAGTTCGTGCGCGGGGCCGACGGCACGTTCGATTTTTCAGAGCTGCCGCGGACGGAGGGCCACGGCTTCCTGGAAGATCGCGGCTTCGTGAAGGACTTCGAAGAGCTCTTCCGTTTCTACAAGGACGCGCGGCTCAACCACCTCGAGAAGAGCGAGGCGCGGCTGCTGGCCACTTTCCAGACCGGCCACACGCTGCGCGACGTGAAGGTGCTGCGCTTCGGCGTCGACACCTCGGGGCGGCTGACCTACCTCGACAACCGCGGCGACGCGGACGTGGTGATCCCCCCCACGCACGACTTCGAGTACACGCGGGCCACGCGCGAGAACTTCGTGCTGGGCCGTCACCCGCACGTGAACATCCTCGATGAGCTGTTCATCGAGACGGTCGGCGGCGATCTCACCATCAAGATCGAGAACAACACCGAGACGGGGCAGGGCATCTACGCCGAGCCCGTTCACGAGGCGATCCAGTCGCTCGATGACGCCGAGTTCTGGTTCGTGCGCATCGGCGCGCTGATCCTCCTCAAGGTGTTGCCGTTCCGCGAGGACGCGTACCGCTACCTCGTCTTCAACACCCACACTCGTCAGGTCACCCGCGCTGACGCGATCGGCCAGTCGTGCGTCTCGTTGCCCGAAGAGCAGGGCATCATCTTTCCCGGCGGCTTCGTGCTGCAGACCGGCGAAGCGAAGGTCTTCGAGGCCGACGTCGGTGGCCTCGTCTTCCAGCGCAAGGTGATCAGCCCCAACGGCGAAGACGTGCTCTACGTCTTCTTCGAGCGGGCGCAGGGCAAGTACGTGCTCTTTCCGTACAACCTGGTGCGCAAGGAGATCGCAGCGCCGATCACCTGCCACGGGTATTCGGTCTTTCCCGATGGCCAGATGGTGGTCTTCCGCGCGACCTCAGACGAGCCGACGCGCGTTCACCCCGTTCAGGTCTGGCAGACGCCGTACGTCTCGGCCGAGTTCGCTGCGAACGCTCCGACGCCGCAGGGGGCGCTGGGCAAGCTGGGGAACGCCGAGCTGGTGCGCGGGATCTCCGAGGTGCTCACGCTGCAGCGGCTGGCTGAAGCTCAGCAGGTGACCCGCCGCAGCTACGAGGCGTTGATCAGCTCGTGCACGCGGGTGAGCGATCAGTTTCATTGGTTGGGGCACGCCGAAGTCGCGCTGTTGCCGCTCGTCGCCGAGCTCAAGAAGAACGCCGAGCTCATCGTCGACGAGTTCGAGAAGGTCTTGTCGATGCAGCGCCGCGCGGCCGAAGCGCTCGCCCAGGCCACGGCCACGCAGCAGGCGCTGCTCGCGAAGGTCACCACCGACGACCTGGCCACGACCGATGCCTTCATGGACACCCTCGCCGAGCTGCGCAAACAGCTCGGTCACCTGATCACGGTCAGAGAGGTGCGGTACGTCGAGCTGCCGAAGATCGAAGCGATGGAAAACGAAGTGCGCCAGGCCTTCGAGGACGTCTCGAAGCGGTGCGTCGAGTTCCTGCTCACTCCGAAGGCGTTCGAGCCGCTGCACGCGGGCGTTCAGCTGGTGGCCGTGCAGACCGACAAGGTCAGCAAGACCGTCGAGCTGGCGCCGCTGGTCGTCGAGGTGGAGCGGCTGAGCGCCGGGCTCTCGTTGCTCGGTGAAGTGGTGGGCGGCCTCAACGCCGGCGATCCCACGCAGAAGGCGAAGATCCTCGAGGACATCTCAGAGGTCTTCTCGAAGCTCAATCGCGCGCGCGCCACGGTGCAGGCCAAGAAGAAGGAGCTCACCGGCTCTGAAAAGCGCGGCGAGTTCGCCAGCCAGTTCAAGCTGTTCGCGCAGAGCATCGACAGCGCGCTCTCGCTGGTCGACAGCCCTGAGAAGTGTGACGAGCAGCTGACCCGGCTCACGCTGCAGCTCGAGGAAATGGAGGGGCGCTTCTCGGACTTCGACGAGTTCGCCGCCGAGCTGACCACCCGCCGAGAAGAGCTGCTGGAAGCGTTCGGGCGTCGCAAGCAGGTGCTGGTCGACGAGCGGAACCGGCGGGCGCAGAACCTGTTCGACGCGGCCGATCGCATTCTTCAATCGGTCACGCGCCGGGTGTTCACCACCGACGACGAGCTCAACACCTACTTCGCGGCCGACCCCATGCTTCAGAAGCTGCGCAGCCTGACCGCGCAGTTGCTGGCGCTGCAAGACTCGGTGAAGGCGGACGAGCTCGACTCGCGCCTGAAGACCGCCAAGCAAGATGCGCTGCGGCAGTTGAGAGATCGCAAGGATCTCTTCGAGGGCGGCACCGCGGTGGTGAAGCTGGGGCCCTACCGCTTCAACGTGAACACGCAGCCGCTCGAGGCGACGGTCATTCCGCGCGAAGACGGGCTGTACCTGCAGCTGTCCGGCTCCGATTACCTGCAGCGCCTCAGCGATCCCGACATCGACGCCGCGCGCGCGTATTGGGACCAGAACCTCCCTTCTGAATCGCCCGAGGTGTATCGCGGCGAGTTCCTCGCGCACCTGATCCTCAAGGCGGCTGAGTCGGGCGAGAAGGGCCTCACGCTGGCGGCGCTCCACGCGGCTGAACGCGGCGCGGGGCTGTTGGCGATCACCCGCGAATGGAGTCAGCAGCGGCTCGACGATGGCTACGAGCGCGGCGTGCACGACTCAGATGCGGCGATCATTCTGGGGCAGTTGCTCAAGGTCCATGAAGGCGCCGATCTGCTGCGCTTTCCTTCATGGCCTCGCACGCTGGCGACCCTGTTCTGGGCGAACTGGCGAGATGAAGGGCTCAAGACTGCGTTTCACCGGCGCGCGTTGAGCCTGGGCCGCCTGCGGGCACGGTATCCAGGCAGCGCGGCGCTCGAGTCGGTGGCCCGCGAGCTGTTGCCGTTGCTCAAGACCTTCGTGGAGACCGCGCGGCTGCAGGTCAGCGCGCCTGAGCTGGCTGTCGCGTCTCGCTACCTGGGGGAAGAGCTGGCGCAAGAGCCGCTGCGTTTCGTGGTGGCAGGTGATGCGATCGCGCTGCGTGACGACCTCCTGGGTGCGCTCGACCTGGCCGGTCAGCGCCTGGTGTTCGATGACGATCTGCGCGCGCTCGAAGGCGACGTCACCGGCCGGTTCCGCCTGGCGCGGGAATGGCTCGAGGCGCACGCGAAGCAGTCGGGTGCGCGTGCGACCGACTGGCTGCTCGTGGTCCCGGAAGCGGCGGCGTTGATCGCGGCCAACGAGCAGGTGATCTCTCGCGACATCTCGTCGGCGCCGCTCGCCCTCGAAGCGAAGGCGCTGCTCGGCCAGCATCCCCGCATCACCTCGCAGACGCTCACGGTGCGCATCGACGAGCTCGAACAACGCATGACCTGGTTCCGCGAAGAGCGCACGCCGGCCTGGCAGAAGTACCGCGCCAAAGTGCGCGTGCTGCTCGAGGAGGCCCGCTACAAGCTGCGCCTCGAAGAGCTCAAGCCTAAGGTGCTCTCGAGCTTCGTGCGCAACCGGCTCATCGACGAGGTCTACCTGCCGTTGATCGGCGCCAACCTCGCCAAGCAGCTCGGCGTGGCGGGTGAGAACAAGCGCACCGATCGCATGGGCCTGCTGCTGCTCGTCTCGCCCCCCGGCTACGGCAAGACCACCTTGATGGAGTACGTGGCCAGCCGCCTCGGCCTCACCTTCGTGAAGGTGAACGGCCCGTCGCTGGGTCACGAAGTGGTCAGCGTCGATCCCACCGAGGCACCCAACGCGACGGCCCGGCAGGAGGTCGATCGCATCAACTTCAGCTTCGAGCTCGGCAACAACGTGATGCTGTACCTGGACGACATTCAGCACACGAACCCTGAGCTGCTGCAGAAGTTCATTTCGTTGTGCGACGCCACCCGCAAGGTCGAAGGCGTGTGGAATGGCCGCACGCGCACGTACGACCTGCGCGGCAAGAAGTTCTGCGTGGTGATGGCCGGTAATCCCTACACCGAGTCGGGCGAGCGCTTCCGCATTCCCGACATGCTCGCCAACCGCGCCGACACGTACAACCTGGGCGACATTCTCGGGGGCAAGCAGGATCTCTTCGCGCTCAGCTACCTCGAGAACGCGCTGACGGCCAACGCAGTCACCGCGCCGCTGCTGACGCGCTCCACGAGCGATCTGCACCGGGTGCTGGCGATGGCGCAGGGCGGGCCCATCTCGGTCAATGAGATGGAGCACGGGTACAGCGCTGCCGAGCTCAACGAGATCGTCGAGGTCACGCGCCGCTTTGCGTACGTGCAGAAGACGCTCTTGATGGTGAACCAGGAGTACATCAAGAGCGCTTCGCAGGACGACCGGTTCCGCACCGAGCCTCCGTTCAAGCTGCAGGGCAGCTACCGAAACATGAGCAAGCTCGCGGAGAAGATCGTCGCCGCGATGACCGACGCCGAGCTCGAGGTGTTGCTCGATGGTCACTACGCGTCCGAGTCGCAGACGCTGACGGCCGCCGCAGAACAGAACCTGCTCAAGCTGGCCGAGCTGCGAAAGCGGCAGAGCCCGGCTCAACGCACGCGGTGGGAAGAGCTCAAGCGCGGCTTCAAGCGGATCCAGGTGCAGGGTGGGGCGGAAGACGACCCCGTAGTCCGGGTGACGGGCTCGATTGCATCACTGGGCGTCGAGCTGGGTCAGCTCAAGGACGCGATGATCGAAGCAGCTCGCAAGGAGCCCGAGGCCATCGAGGTGGTGAGTCCTCCGCGGCCTCACGAACTCGGGCCCCGGCTTGATGCGCTCATTGCTGCGATCTCCCAGCCTCGGCCCGAAGTGGGGGCCCACCTGGAAGGGCTGCGTGAAGCCGTGCTCACGCTGGGGAAGTCGCTCGCGAAGAACAACGTGCCCGCGGTGGATCTGACGCCTTACCTGGAGAAGTTGTCGCAGGCCGTGCGGTCGGCGCCTGCCGCGGCGGCGCCCATCGATCTCGGGCCCGTGCTGGAACAGCTCGCTGCGAACGCGAAGAACCAGGCTCAGACTTCAGAGCACGATGGCGCGTTCCGCGAGGAGGTCGCCATGCAGATGCTCTTGATTCAGGAGCGGTTGTCTGAGCTGGCGCTCGCCGCTCGCACGGTGCTCCAGGGTGATTCGGAAGGCAGCGTGAAGGCCATGACGGTGTGGCAGCACACCAAGGAGGCCCTCGAGTTGCTCAAGGCGCTGCCCTCTCGGGGGCGCAAACCGCGGGCTCGGTGACTGCCCTCTTGCCGACCCTCTCCCCCTCGGGGAGAGGGAGGTGTAAGTCGGGGTGATGAAGCTCCGAGTGTTCGCCATCTCGTTCTTTGTCTCGGCCTGGTTCGGATGTCAGTGCGGCCCCACCTCGAATGATCCGTGTGAGGGCGTGCGGTGCGGCACCGGGCTGACCTGCGATCCGCTCACCGGGAAGTGCGCGACGCCCATCGGCTCGGGGCTTGGCGGGGGCTCGGGCTCGGGCGGTGGTTCAGGTGAAGACGCGGGCAGCGGTTGTACGGCCAGTTGCTCCGGCACCACGCCTGTCTGCGATGCCACGACCAACAGTTGCAAGATCTGCACGGAGACGACGGGCTGCAGCGGCGCGACCCCGATCTGCCAGACCATCTCGAACGGCGGCCTCGGCAAGTGCGTGGTCTGCACCGTGGGCAATGGCTGCAGCGGCACCACCCCCGCCTGCGATCCCACCGTGTTCCCCGCGGGCGCCTGCGTGCAGTGCGTCTCGCCCGACGACTGCCCTGTGCCCGGCAGTGTCTGCGATCTGGGCACCAACACCTGCATGGCCGGCAACACCGGCGGTGGCGGCGGCGGCTCGGGTCAGCCCACCTTCGACGACGCGGGCATGACCACGCGCTGCCTGCCTTTCGACGCGGGCACCATGTCGTGCACCGGCGAGTGCCCCAAGGGCTATGAGTGCATCAGCGGCCAGTGCCAGTTGCGTGGACGTTCGGGGCCGGTGCAGGTGACGCTGCGTTTCAATCAACCAGAGGATCTCGATCTGCACCTCGTCGAGCCGCTGCCCGACGGAGGCACCTGCGAGCTCTATTACGCCAAGCCCGGCGTGAACCCGAACACCCCGCCCATCCCCTTGCCGTTTCCCATTCCGAACTGTGGGGCGAAGGGCTGGCTCGACGTCGACTCGAACGCCGCGTGCATGATCGACAACATCAACGTGGAGAACATCATCTACTCGCCGGGCGTCACGCCCACGGGCGGCCCGTACATCGTGCGCGTCGTCTACTACCAACACTGCTCTTCACCCGGCCCGATCCCCTATGAGGTCGAGGTGCGCGCGAATGGGCTGACCCGGTGGTACTGCGGCCAGTTTCAGCCCGGCGATGCGAACGGCGGCAACCAGGGCGCGGGCGTGACGGTCTCGACCTTCAGCCTCCCCTGAAGTGTCGACTTCTGTGTTCGTTTGCCCCGTTCAGCGTGAGAGGCTCGAACGATGAGTCAACAACTCATCGTCCTCGATTCCCCGCCTGACGAAGCATCGCCGTGGGCGCTCGAGGTCTTCAACCGCGCGCACTTCAAGCCGGTGTCGAACGACGCCATCAGTGACGCGATGGGTGAAGACGAAGCCGCCCGCAAGGTGCTGCTGCAGGTGAAGGACCCCGTGCTCGAAGCAGAGAAGCTCGCGCCCCACTATCGGCGCGTGTTCGAAGCCACGCACGGCCACGAGCCGAAGCTCGGTTTGTACGGCACCGCGTGGCTCGTCTACACCCAGCCCATCGCGGCCTGCGTGGTCGACTGGTCGTCGGTCGAGAAGCTCGCCGCCAACACCGCGCAGGGGGCGGAGCGCGTTCCGTTCGAGCACTTTCGTAAGTCGGCGCACGACTTCGTGGCCGCCCGGGTGAAGAAGTACTCGAGCGCTGATCGGTACCTCGCGCTGCCGGCCGGCCTGAACCTGCAGCAGAAGGTCGACGCGACGCTGGCCTTCCTGCGCCAGCGTTCGCTCATCGACTGAGGCTTACGCGGTCATTCCGGTGAACTGCTCACCGAAGTCCTGGATGCCCTGAACGAACTGCACCGTCTCGTCGAGGCCTTCTCCGATGCCGATGATCACCTTGAGCGGCTGAGCGGCTGCCTGGAACGGCGGGAAGATGCTCGCGCCGTTCACGACCAGGCTGGCTGCATCGATGGCCGTGGTGAGCCCATCTTCGCCGTCCTTGAAGTCGTTGAAGAGCTCGACACCGTCTTCCACGAGGCCGACCGCCGGGCCGACCACGGGGATGGAGCGGAAGCCCGCCTTCGCGACGACGCTGGCGATCTTCTTCTCGAGGAACTCCTTGACCGGGGCAGGGAGCGCCTCGACGAACTGCTTCATCAAGCGGCCCACGGCCTCGAGACCTTCCTTGCCGATGGGCAGCTCCTTGGGGCCCCAATTGACGCCGAAGGCGCCGTACGGGCCGACCTCGAAGTGGTCGCCCATGGTGAGGAGCGAACCGAACGCGTTGCCGAGCTCCTTGACCGCGCCGACCACGTCGCCCTCGGCCAGCTTCTCGACGGCCGTGAACATGTGTTCGATCGAACCCGACTCGACCAGCGCCTCGTTGAGCTCGTGGTCCGAGAAGAACGCGCCCACCGAACCCGGCAGGTGCGAGAGCGTGTCGAGGAACGAGATGGCCAGGTCCGGGCTCTGATCCGCGATGACGCGCCCTGCGTTGGCGAGGCCCTTGATCCAGTCGGCAGGGTTGCCGCTCTTGAAGGCCGCGAAGGCATCGCCGATCGCCTCGCGCACTTCGGGGTCGCCCATCGCGTCGACCACGCCTGAGAGCACGGTGCGCAGCTCGGGGCTCAGGCCCATCTTGTCGCCCAGCGTGTCGATGATCTTCGTGCGGAGCCCGTCGGGCAGATCCGCCGCGATGGTACCCAGGCCCTTGATGGCCTCGCCCCAACGCTGGTTCGCCAGATCGTCGATCAGCTCGAAGGTGTCGCCGAGCACCGCGCCCATCGAGACGATGTCGTCGACGCTCTTGATGCCGAACTCGGCCAGCTTCGCCGAGAGCTTGGGATCCTTAATGATCGCCGCGGCGATGTCGTGAATCAGCGGGCTGTCTGAGCCCGTACGCAGGCCTTCACCCAGCTCACGCAGGGCGCCGCTCACGTCGCCGTTGAGCAGCTTGCTGGCCACGCCCTTCACGTCGGGGTCGGTCAGGAAGTCCTTCACCGTGGTCGGGTCGGTCAGCAGCGTGCGCGCGAGGCCCTCGGGGAGCTTCGCGGCGATGGTGGTGATGGCCCTGGTGACCAGCGAGGGGGCGGCGCCGATGACCTGGCCAAGTTCCTTGAGCGCGTCCTGCGGCTTGCCCTCGGCGAACGCCCTGGCCGCGTTGACGAGGTGAGGGAGCGCCTGGCCGGCCTCCTTGAACATCGTGGGGGTGAGCCCCAGGCCCTCGAGCTTCTTCTGAACGGTGGGCGGCAGCTGCGCGTAGATCGCCTCGCCGACCTTATTGAGCAGCTCGGGCGCAGCGCTGGCGGCCTGGCCGAGCGAGTCGAGCGCCTCCTGCCACTTGATGGGCCTGGCGGTGAGGTCGCGCGCGGCGTCGAGCAGGTGCGGTGAGGCCGCGCCCGCTTCGATGAGCTCGGCCGGAGTGAGCTTGACCGCCTCGAGCGCCTTCTTCACGGCGGGATCGTTGGCGACGACCTTCAACACCGCGTCGCGCGCGGCGTCGTTGTGGAGCAGGGTGCTCGCGCCGTCGAGGATCTTCCCGTCGAGCAGCTGGTTGATGCCCTCGTGCAGCGTCGCATCACCCGCGAGCGAGGCCGCGACCGCGGGGTCCGTGAGCAGGTTCTTCGCGAGGCCTTCGGGCAGCGCCTTGCCCGCGCCCTCAATGAGCTTGGTGGCGAGCGTGGGGGCCCTCTCGCCGGCGACGAGCACGGCATCGATCGCGCCCTTCCAATCACCCTTGAGCGCCTTCTTGCCGGCAGAGACGAGGTCGGGGAGCGCGAGCGGCGCTTCCTTGATGTCGGCGACGCTGACGCCGAGCCTGGTGAGCCCGTCTTTGAGCGCGGGGGGCAGCTTGTCGTAGAGGGCGCTGCCGATCTTCGAGAGCAGCTCAGGCGCCGCGGCGCCGGCCTTGCCGAGCGACTCGAGGGCCTGCTGCGGCTGGCCGTCAGCGAGCTGCTTCATCGCGTCGAGCACGTGGGGCGCGGCGGCACCGGCCTGCTTCAGATCGGCGTTGGTCAGCCCGACCTTCTGGAGCGCCTGCTTCACTTCGGCGTTCTTGGCGACCACGTCGAGCACGCCGTCACGCACGGTCTCGTTGCGCAGGATGTTGGAGAGCCCGCCGACGACATCGCCGTCGAGCATCTGCTTCACGGCGCCGTGGAACTTCGGGTCCGAGATGAGCTCTTTGGCGAGCTTCGCGTCGCTCAGCAGCTCCTTGACGGGACCTGCGGGCAGCTGCTCGGCGATGCCCTTGACGATCTTGGCAGTGAGCACGGGCGCCTTCTCGGCGGCATCACGCAGCGCAGCGAGGGCCGCGGGGAAGTCGTTCTTCGCGACGGCCTGCACGGCCTTGAAGACGTCGGGCAGCGCAGCGGCGCCTTCTTTGAGCTCGACCGCGTTGAGCCCGAGCTTCTTCATGTCACCGGCGAACTTCGGGTCGGTGAAGGCGGCGTCGATGACCGCTTCACGCAGCGGCTTGTTGGTGGCGACCGAGCCCAGCGCCTTGCCGACGTCGCCGTTGGCGAGCTCACGCAGCGCTTCGGGGCTGCCCTTGGCCAACTGCGCTGCGACCTTGGGATCGGTGAGGATTGACCTGGCGAGGCCGTCTTCGAGACCACTCGCCGCCTTGACCACGGCCTTCGCGACGAGCTCGGGGGCCTTGGTGGCGGCATCGGCGAGCGCGTTGAGCGCGGCCCTGGTGTCGGGCGGCTCCTTCGAGAACGCCTGGGCGGCGTTGATGAGGCCGGGCAGCGCATCGCCCGCCTGGTGGAGGTCGGTTTCGGTCAGGCCGAGCTTGGTGACCTGCGCCTTGAACGCGTCGTCCTTCATCGCGGCGGTGATCACCGGGTCGCGCAGGTCCTTGTTGCCGAGCAGCAGCTCGAGGGCCCTGGGTCCGTCCTTCAGCGCCGTCTTGATCGCGTCGGGGCCGGCCTTGGCGATGGCGAGCGCCGCCTTCGGATCGCTGAGAATGGTCTTCGCGAGCCCGTCGGGCAGCCTGGCCGCGGCCGCTTCGATGGCCTTGGCGACGACTTCGGGGGCTTGCCTGGCGGCGTCGGCCAGCGCGTTGACCGCACCGAGCCCGTCACCGCTGGCGAGCTTCTCGGCCGCTTCGATGACCGAGGGGATCGCGTCGCCGACGGACTTGAGATCGGCGGTGGTGAGGCCGAGCTTCTTGATGTTGGCGTTGAAGCCGTCGTCCTTCATCGCGGCGGTGAGCACCGCGTCGCGCAGCGGCTTGTCGGCGGCGAGGCCCTTGAGAGCGGGGCCGATCTGGCCGTCGATGATCTTGTCGATGGTGCCGGGAGCGGCCTTGAAGAGCTGATCGACCACCTTCGGGTCGGAGAGGATCTCCTTGGCGGGGCCGGTGAGGTGTTCCCTGGCGAGGCCTTCGATGGCGCTCTGGGCGAGCTCGACGGCGCCCTTGCGGCCGGCAGCCTCGAGGCTCTTCGCCGCTTCAGCCCAGTTCTGATCCGCGGCGGCTTCGCCGGCCTTCTTGAGCTCAGGCAACGCCTTCTTGCCGGCCTCGAGCAGGTCTTCGTCCTTGAGGCCGAGCTTGGAGAGCGCGGTGTGGGCCTTCTCGCCCAGCTGCTCGATGGCCGTCTTCTTCCTGGCCTCGATCTGCTTGTTGGGGTTCGCCTGGAGGTCGGCGGCCTTGAAGGTCTTCGCCTCAGAGGCGATCTGGAGCGGCTTGAGGTTGGCGCCGGTGGCCGAGAGACTCTTCGCCTTCAGGGCCGAACCGATGCCGGTCGACAATTCGTCCTTCCCGAAGCCCTTCTTGGCGCGCAGGGCGGTGGCAGCCTTGGCGGCAGCGGCTTCAGCGGCGGCGGCAGCGGCTTTTTGGGCGGCGGCTTCAGCGGCCTTGCGAGCGGCCTCTTCAGCGGCTTTACGGGCCCGTTCCTGCGCGGCACGGATGGCGGCTTCACGTGCGGCGGCAGCAGCGGCGGCGTCAATGGTGCTCACGGTCAAATCTCCCTGCGCAGAAGGGCGCGAATGATTCTCTGATGAGGTAGTGGAGCCGAATTTCGCAGATTTTGATCGTTCTCTTTACCGCCTACATTTCCTCCTCTCCCTTCGGGACAGGGGGGGGTGAGGGCCTCACGTTGATGATGGGATGCTGACGTATGGTTGCTGGACCTCCGCGAGAAAGCCTTCCTGTACCGCGGCGCGTGCTTGCCCTCGCGGCGGGACGCCTGGTTCACCTCGTGTGGAGGAACGATCTCGGCGGGCTGACCTATGAGATCGGCAGCGGCACCGATCGGGTCTTCTGCAAGTGGACGGCAGGCGACAGCCGCCTCGCGACCGAAGCCGAGCGCGTTCGGCTGATCTGGGCGGGGCGCTTCGGTTTTGTGCCGGAGGTGGTCAGTCACGGTGCCGACGCCGCGGGCTCGTGGCTCGTGACGCGCGCCCTGCCGGGCGAGAACGCAGTCTCCGGGCGGTGGAAGAGCGACGGAGCGCGAACGGTGAAGGCGCTCGGCGCGGGGCTGCGTGCGTTCCATGATCGGCTGCCCGTCGACAGCTGTCCGTTCTCGTCCGCGCCGCAGGTGTTGCTGGCGGAGCTGCGTAAGCAGGCGGCCCTCGGCAAGGTGCAGCGGTCGACGTGGCACCCCTCGCATCGCGACCTCGAGGTTCACCAGGCGTTCGCGCGGATCGCCGACATGCCGCCGATCGACAAGCTCGTGGTGTGCCACGGCGACGCGACGGGGCCGAACACGCTGCTCGACGATGAGGGCAAGTGCAGCGGCCTGGTCGATCTCGGCGGTCTCGGAGTGGCAGATCGCTGGGCGGACCTCGCGATCGCCGCGTGGAGCGCGCAGTGGAACTACGGGCCGGGTTTCGAGGGGGCGCTGCTCGATGCCTACGGCGTCTCGCCCGACCCAGAGAGGGCCCGCTACTACCGGCTCCTCTGGGATCTCACTTGATCGCGTGATCGAGAACGCGGGGGGATGGCCTCGAGATCTCTGAGTTCAAACCAGACCATGAGACCCCGCCCGCAAAGAAAAAGCCCGGGGGGGACCGGGGCTTCTTCACTGCAATCTGACATGTTCTGGTCTTGCTCCCGCCGCCCCCTTCGCGGGAGACATTCGGGAGACGCTGCCCGCCACTTAGTTCGGCTGCTCGAAACCCAGCAGGAGGAGGTCTCGCTCCAGGTTGGTGCGATCGTTGAGTTCGAAGCAGGCACGGTTCCGCCCATGGGCGAGCAGCGGGGCGTTGCATCGGGACGGTTGAAGCGGCTGCCACCATGGGCAGCAACCGGGCCCGCTGAGACTCGCGCTGTGCTCAAATTCTCTGTGGGAAGAACCTTTCGGGTGACCGCCACGAACCAAGACGGCCTGGACGTCAGTCCGGTGGCTTCATGAACGAGATCTGGGTCGAGCCCGAGCACGTCGAATGCCGCCCCAGGAGCGCGGCGAAGTCGTTCCTCGACGGGGCTGAGTACCGGCTCACGGCCAAGGGGATGGCGATCGCCAAGGATGGTCTGCCAGATCTCGCGGTCGCTCCGCAGATCGCCGTCGGTGGATTCGTGGCCTACGCGCCTGAAACGAGATGGGGCTGCGAGGTCAGCGATCGAGACTGGCGTTTCGTTCGATCGGTCGCCGGGTCACGAGGTCAAACCACCACGACGATCCCATCGAGTCGTCGATGGCGCTGACCAAGCGCCGGGTCGTCATCTTCGTGCTCGCCGGGGTCGTGGCGTGGCTTCTGTGGGAAACCGTGATCAGCTTCTACATCGACGACTGGGCTGCCCTTGGTGTGAAGAGTCTCCGGGGGCCGGTCTCGATTCGCGTGGTGAACGGCACCGCACAGCCAATACCTTGGCTTGAAGTCGGCACCGGCGGTTACTTCTGCCACCATCATCGCCTGGACCCACACGAATCGATGAGCTGCGAGCCGGTGTTTCGTAGCGCCTCACCAGTTTTCCTCGCTCTTCCCGAGGACCCGCCCCACACGCGAAGGGCGCTCCCGATCACGGTGTCATGGCAGTCCTATGGCGAAGTGGAGCTGGTCGTCGCCGACGGTGGCGTTCTGGTGGACGGCGGCTTCCAGAACGCCTTCTAGCCGGCTGCACTCGCCCGCGCCTGTTCGCCCGAGCGAGCGGGCTCACGTCCGCCCGCTCGAACTTCATCACTCATTCATCACCGAGCCCCAGCCCTCGCCTTGCTGATGAACCCGGACAGCACCCGCAACAGCAATGAAAAAGCCCCGGGGGTACCGGGGCTTCTTCACTTCATTCTGGAGCGGGAAAAGAGATTTGAACTCTCGACCCTCGCCTTGGCAACGTGTTGCCCGGTGTCCTGATTGCTCAAGTTGGCGGAAATGCGGGAGCACTGGGAGCAGGGGAGAGCACTCGGAGCACTGGGGCTTCATCAGGCGCTCATCACGGGCGGACGTAGGCCCGTTGCCACGGTCTCCGCGGCCAAGGCTATACGGCCCTGCGCCCTGCCAGCATCCGGGCACGGAGGGGAATCTCGAAAAGGTGCTCCAGAGTGTGCTCGATAATCTCGATAGCAGCCTTCAGAGCGTCGGTGTCTCCCGCGCGAAAGTCATGAACTGCGTCATTCCCCAGGAATCGGTGCCCATGCAGAACCTCTGCATGCGCGGCTGTGAGATGCCCCTTTTCGGCGAGTCCGTATATTTTCCCCTCAAGATTGTTCCTTCGGTCCGTTAGCGGGCTCCCCGACCCATCGCGCAGGATGGCTCGGCTTTGGTCCCGACGAGGAACAAGCCCATCAGTCACTCCCAACTCGGAGGAAGTCGCCTCAACCAGCATGCGAATGCCTGCGCCGCAGAGAAGAGTTGAATCGTTGTTGAAGGCAGCGAGAACCTCCCTGTAGATGCGGCGCACGACAAGGGGGGCATTGATGAATGGTTTCTCAACGAGGACGTTTTTTCCTCGCGGTGGAAACAACTGGGAGAACTCAACCCGTTTGCCGTCGTCGTCGATGTCGTCACTACTCGTCCAGACCACTCTGAAGGTGATGTCGTCGCATCCGCGGCATTTCAGAATCTCCCAGCGCCCCTCCGCCCATTCGACACTCATCTCGGGGCGCTCGTCCTGAGTGAGCCTTTCCGTGTGCGACTGGAGAGCCTCGTGGTTCGTCTCTTGATGACAGTCGACGCATTGAATCTTCATTGCTTGCTCCCTCACCCGCGTTGCGCTTACGGCCTCCTTCGCTAACTTAGGGCCCGTGCAGAAACTACGCGATCGACTTCGG
>JBKJSE010000113.1:0-9999 GCA_046595925.1 Archangium sp.
TGACCTGCCGCGTGTGACCTGCCGCGCGAGGCAGAAGTACTCCCTCGACTCCGCTCGGGAGGACCGGTGTGTTCCTTCGGTCGAAATCGCCAGCGAAGCTGGTTCCTTGCTCGGGGGGGAACGGTGGGTTCAGATTCCATTTCGGCCAACCGCCGGTCAGGACTTCTCGCGGGCCACCGTCTGAATTCCCAAGTCGCCCGGCCCGAGAGGCCCTACACGCAAACTTCCCTCCAAAGGACCGTGCGCGGGTTCAATTCCCGCCGGGTGCATTCACACGCGCCCGTAGCTCAGTGGTAGAGCAGGTAAATTCGAGGCTTCTCAACTCGGGCGACTGATATTTCTTCTCGGTGATCATCGAATGATCATTGCGAGTGCATAGAAGGTGCATATACATGCGCACTCCATGCATCACACCGCAGGCATCATCGGAGCCTCTGGCTATTCCGGCATCGAGCTGACCCGGCTGCTGCTCGCGCACCCCGGCGTGAAGCTCGCCTTCGTCACCTCGGATCGTTGGGTGGGGCAGAGCATCGCCGCCCGGACCGCGCTGCGTTCAGACCTCACCTACGTGAGCAACGAGCAGGGCCTCGCTTCGGCGAAGGGCTGTGACGTGGTGTTCCTCGCCACGCCCGCTGAGACCTCGTTGGAGCTCGCCCCGAAGCTGCGCGCCCTGGGCGTGCGCGTGGTCGACCTCGCCGGTGCCTTTCGCCTGCAGGACCTGTCCAAATACCCCGCGTTCTACAAGTTCGAACACAGCTCGCCTTCGATGGTGAAGGAAGCCGTCTACGGAATGCCCGAGCTCTTCCGCGAGAAGCTCCGCGGCGTGAACTTCGTGTCGAACCCGGGCTGTTATGCGACCGCCGCTGCGCTCTCGTTGGCGCCGCTGCTGAAGAGCGGGCTCATCGACCCCACCTCGATCGTGATCAACGCCGCCTCGGGTGTCTCGGGCGCGGGCCGCAAGGCGACCGAAGAGTTCAACTTCATGGAGATCGACTCCGATTTCCGCGCCTACAAGACGCTCAAGCACCAACACGTGCCTGAGATCGAGCAGACGCTGGGCGGGGTGAAGCTGGTCTTCACGCCGCACCTGCTCCCCATCAAGCGCGGCATCTTGAGCACCGCCGTGGCGCGGCTGAAGTCGGGCGTGAGCCAGGCGCAGGTCAATGACGCCTTCTCCGCTGCGTTCGGCACCGAGCCGATGGTGAAGCTGTTTGCCTCAGCCGACGCGGTGCGCATCGCCGACGTGGTGAAGACGCCGTTCTGTCTCATCGGCGCGTCGACCGACGAGACCCACGTGGTGAGCGTGAGCGCCATCGACAACCTGCTCAAGGGTGCGGCCAGCCAGGCCGTGCAGAACATGAACCTCATGCTCGGGCATGAGGAGACCACCGCGCTGATCAGCTAAAGGTCCCTCATCATGCCAGTCGCTCGTGGGTTCCTGTTCGCCGGGCTGCACGCCGGCATCAAGCCGTTCAAGAAGGACCTCGCGCTGGTCGTGAGCGAATCGCCCTGCGCCGCGGCGGGCGCGTTGACCATCAACAAGGCCAAGGCGGCCCCGGTGGAAGACTGCGTGCGCCGGCTGCCGATGAATGGCGTGCGCGCGGTGCTGATCAACTCGGGCAACGCCAACGCGCTCACCGGCGCCGAGGGTCTGCAAGACGTGGTCGATCTCTGCGCCGCCACCGGCAAGGTGCTCGAGGTCGGAGCAGAGACCGTGCTCATGGCGTCGACCGGCGTCATCGGTCAGCGGCTGCCCAAGGCGAAGATGGTGGAAGCCCTGCCGCGGTTGAAGGCGCAGCTCAAGGCGGCGCCTGAGTCGGCGGCCGAGGCCATCTGCACCACCGACACCATCATCAAGATCGCCAGCCGCGCGGTGCGCATCGGCCGCAAGGAAGGGCGCATCACCGCCATCTGCAAGGGCAGCGGGATGATCGCGCCGCAGCTCGCGTCGACCATCGCCATCATCTGCACCGACATCGCCATCACGCCGGCGCTCCTGCACCAGGCGTTGTTGGGCTCGATGGAAGGCAGCTTCAACAACCTCACCGTCGACAACGACATGAGCACCAACGACGCGGTGATCGCGCTCGCCAATGGCCAGCTCGGCAACCCGGAGATCACCGAGGCCAACGCCGAGTACGAGCTCTTCGCCACCCAGCTGCAGTCGCTGTGCGTCGAGCTGGCCCGCGAGGTCGCCAAGGACGGTGAAGGCGCCACCAAGCTGCTCGAGGTGCGGGTGATCAACGCGCCCACGCTGCCCATCGCCACCGATCTCGCGCGCAGCGTCGCGGGCAGCACGCTGGTGAAGGCCGCCGTCTTCGGAGCGGATCCCAACTGGGGCCGGGTGCTCGCCACCGTCGGTGCGCGCTGCGGCTCGCAGAAGTACGACGTCGCGCCCGGTGAAGCGAAGGTCACCGTGCAGGGCATCGTGGTCTACGACCGCAAGCCCACGCTCGACCTCACCACGCTCGTGCCCACCAACGGTGATGGTCCTTCGGGTCACCCCAACCTGCGCGCGCGCATGCGCTCACCTGAGGTGCTGGTGGAGATCGACCTGCGCGCCGGTGAAGCGGCGTCCGTCGGTTGGGGCTGCGACCTCTCGTACGACTACGTGAAGATCAACGCCGACTACACCTCGCTGCTCGTGCCGACGGCCGACGGCAGCGTGGCGAAGGATGATCGGCTCACCAACTACTCGCCCAAGTTCAAGGTGACGCTGGTGAAGGAGGCGCTCACGTACATCTCGCGCTTCGCCGACAAGCGCGTGGTGATCAAGCTGGGCCGCCAGGCGATGGGCAAAGACTCGCTGCGTGCGTCGATCGTGGAAGACGTGCAGCTGCTCCGGGCGGTGGGCATGGTGCCGATCCTCGTTCACGGCGAGAGCCCTGAAGGCACGTCCAAGGGCGACACCCACAGCAAGGAGATGATGGTCTCTGGCCAGACCAACACCGAGCTCGTCACGCTGCTCAACCGCACCGGCGTGCAGGCCATCGGTCTGTCCGGAATGGACGCCTCGTTCATGAAGGGCCGTCGCATGGGTGAAGGGCTGCCCGGCGAAGTGGTGAGCATCAACAGCGACCTGCTGGAGATGTTCCTGCAGCGCAACTACGTGCCGGTGGTCTCTCCGGTCGGTTTCCTCGACGACGGCAGCACCTTGCCGCTCGAGCCTGATCAGGTGGCCAGCGAGATCGCGCGCACCGCGAAAGCCGCGAAGCTGGTGTTCCTGGTGGGCGGCCCCGGCTTCGTGGAGAACGACGAGCTGCTCGGGCAGATCAACACCACCACGCTGCGGCAGAAGGTCGAGAAGGGCGTCTTCGGCAAGAACCTGGCGCGCAAGGCGAAGTGGGCGATCGCCGCGTTGGAAGGCGGCGTGGAGCGCGTGCACGTCATCGACGCGCGCACGCCTCACTCGATCATCGCGGAGTTCTTCACTGATCAAGGCATCGGCTCGCTGGTGACCCATGGCTGACGTGAGCACGCACACCGCGCGGCGCGAGGTCATTCGCCGCATCTTGCGCACGCACGTGGTGGGCACGCAGGAAGACCTGGGCAAGTTGCTCGAGCGCGAAGGCATCGAGGTGAACCAGGCCACGCTCTCGCGCGACCTCGCCAAGCTGATGGCCCGCCGGGTGACGTTGCCCGATGGCGGCACGGTCTACGAGCTGGCTGAGGCGCCCGCGGGCCGCGGTGATGAAGCGCTGCGGCAGGTGCATCACCTCGTCACCACCGTCGACGACGGCGACGCGATGGTGGTGGTGCGCACGCTGCCCGGTGGCGCGCCGGCCGTCGCTGCGGCCATCGATTCTTCCCACCCGCCCGGTGTGCTCGGCACGCTGGCAGGCGACGACACCATCTTCATCGTGCCGGCGCGCGGCGTGAAACCCCTGCGCGTGAAGCGCGACCTTCTGGTGCTGTGGAAAAAGGGCAGCGCCTCGTGAGCGAGACGCCCACGTGAGGTTTGAGCCCGGCGACCGCGTCGTATTGGTTTCAACGGGCGAAGGCGGCGTCATCGTCAGCGGCCTTCCCGGCGCCCGGTACGAAGCCCCCGGCGATCCCCTCCGTGCTCCGCTACGCCGAGTCCTCCCTCAGGCCCGCGGCAGCCTGAGCTGCACACCCCCGCTGGAGCAGGGAGCGGGAGATGGTGCTATCCGCTCCCGTCATGACGCTCGCAAAGACGGAGGCCTCGGGTGGACCGGGGCTGTTGCCCGAAGTGATGGCCTTTTCCAGCTCGCTCTCGTTGGACAAGCAGCTGCTGCGTGAAGACCTGGTGGGTTCGATCGCGCACGTCACCATGCTCGGCCGCACGGGTGTCATTCCGCTGACCGATGCGCGCGCCATTCGGGGCGGCCTCATCGCGCTGTGGGAATCGGCCAACGCCGGCACGCTCGTGCTCCCTCAGGAAGAAGACGTGCACATGGCCGTCGAGGTCGAGCTCAACCGCACCATCGGCGCGCCGGCCGCGCTGCTGCACTCGGCGCGCTCACGCAATGATCAGGTCGCCACCGATCTCCGCCTGCACGTGCGTGAGGTCGCCGCGCTCGCGCTCGAGTCGATCACCGGCCTCATCGGCGAGCTCGTGGTGCGCGCGCGCAAAGAGAAAGACGTCATCCTTCCTTCGTACACGCACCGCCAGCGCGCCCAGCCCATCTCGCTGGCGTATTGGTTCGCAAGCTACGGCGCCGCGTTCCTGCGTGATGCGCAGGCGATGGTGTTCGTGCTCGAGCAGTGCCGGCTTCTCCCGCTCGGCGTCGGGGCCATCTCTGGCAGCTCGCTGCCCATCGATCGAGAGATCAGCCGCGAGCTGCTCGGCTTCGAAGGCGTGACGCTCAACGGCATGGACACCGTGGGAGATCGCGACTTCGCGCTCGATCTTCTCTACGCGACGGCCCGTTTCTTCGTGCACGCGAGCAGGCTGTCGACCGATCTCATCGACTTCTCCACGCAAGAATTCGGCTTCGCTTCGCTCTCCGGCGACATCTCGATGGGCAGCTCGATGATGCCGCAGAAGAAGAACCCCGACGTGTTCGAGCTCATTCGCGGCAAGTCGGGCAAGGCGGTGGGCAACCTCATGGGCCTGCTCACCACCGTCAAAGGTCTGCCCGGTGGCTACAACCGCGACCTGCAGGAAGACCGCGCGTCGGTGCTCGAGTGCGGCCCGCAGTTGCTCGGCTCGCTCTCGGTGCTGCGCCTGGCGATTCCGCGCGTCACGTTTCACCCCGAGAAGTGCCGGGTGGGCGTCGACGAAGGCTTCACCCAGGCGACCGATCTCGCCGAGGCGTTGGTGAAGAAGGGCATGCCGTTTCGCAAGGCGTACCAGGTGGTCGGCTCGTTGGTGCGCCGCTGCCAGGAGCAGGGCCTCAACTTGCGCCAGGCGAGCGTGGAGATGGCGCAGGCCATCGACCCTTCTCTCGATGCGGCGACGTTGTCGGTGCTCGAGCCCGCGGGCGCCGTCGCGCGCAAGCTCTCGGCCGGCAGCACGGGCCCCGCCGCGGTGGAAGCGACGTTGAGCGCGCTCGAGACGCAGGCGAAGGCGCTGGGCGCGAAGAGCGCGCAGGTGCCCCGGCTCGCCCAGCTGTTCACTTCACTGAAGGCGGCGCCGCTCTGAGCCCTGCCCGGCGCAGCGCGGTGCTCATCGTCGTCCTCTCGTGCAGCGCTTTCGCGCAGAGCAACAAGGCGCGGGTCACGCTCCCGCCCGGGGGCCGCTACACCGAGGCGCTGCTCACCTCGACCTGGTTTTCCCGGGCTCTCGCGCTCGGGCCTCATGGAGAAGCGACGCGCGGCTACGAGCTCGTGCTCCGGTTCTGGCCGAAGGGCCCGCGGCTCGTCATCGGCGGAAACCTGGGCGACGACGAGGTCCTGGGCGATCCCCTCTATCGCGAACTCGAGCACTCGCAGCTCAAGCTCACGGCGTCGGTGTCGGGCCACGCGGTGAGCTGGTCTCTCGATGGAAAGACCTGGCGCGCGGCGTACCTGGACGGCCCCGTGCCGTTCTTCTGCCCGCACGAGACGGTGAAGCCCGGCGTGGTGCGGCCCACGTCAGAATTCGTCAGGCGGTTGCTCGGGGGCGCTGCGCACCCTCTGCTGCCGCCCGCTTCGAACAAGCGCTACGCGTACATGGTCGAAGTCGATCGCGGCCAGGAACTGCGCGGCGCACTCGCGTGGGCACTGAGGCCGGGCGGTGACCCGAAGCTCGAGGCGCTCGCGAAGAGCTGGCTGGGTGATCCTCGCAACGGGGCGTTGATCGAGACCGAGGCGCTGAACGAACCGGCGGTGGCCGAGCCTGCACCGGAGCTCCTTCCTTCGCCGTCGCCGCCGCGCGAATGCAAGGCCGCGCTCGCCGAGCTTGCTCCCGTGCCGGCTGAGCTCACCGAAGCGGAGATGCTGGCACGCTTGCGCTTTCCCGACCGGGTCGACGAGAAGATCTGCAACGCGTGGCGAGGGCTCGGCCCGTTGATCCTCGCGCAGGTGGCTTCGATGAAGGAGCCGCCACGTGAGCTCCCCCTTGATGGAGGCAAGCGTCTGACGAGCCTCATGATGGACTGCGAGCCCATGCTCATGGCCATGGCCTTCTCGCACCCGCGGTCCCCGGGCGTGGGGAACCCGGCTCGGCAGGTCATCGCCGACTACGAGAAGGAGCTGCTGGGCTGCGGGCACATCGACGAGCGTGACGAAAAATGTGAGCGCGCGCTGCTCGGCAAGAAGCAGAAGGAATGGCTGGTCGCGATGGACGCGGCCCGCTTCGATTCCTGCGCCTCGCATCAGGAGGTGCTCGAATTCGCCCGTGGCTGTCTCGAAGAGCTGAGCAAGCGTCCCAGCGACGCGCCGCGTTTCGAGAAGATCAAACGGGTGTGGACCATTCTCGGAATGATGGCGGGCGCATCGGAAGCAGAGTTCTGTCCGCCCAAGCCGGTGGAGTGGCCTGAGGCCTCGCCCCGCTGAACAGGGCGTCAACCGCAGCGCGTTCACGATGTCGAGCGACGTCGCTTCCCGTGACCATGCCGCTTGCCGCTTGCAGACAACTCGGGCAATCACGACCCTTCGCCGTAAACCCAAGGAGCCCACCGTGACGTCGAAGAAGCGCGACTTCCTCAAGTTCACCGATCTCAGCCTCGACGAGCACCTCGGGTTGTTCCGAAGGGCCGCCGTGCTCAAGCACGCGCGCCGCGAGCGCCGCCAGGTCAACACCATGGGTGGCCGCACGCTCACGATGATCTTCGAGAAGGCGTCGACCCGCACGCGCCTGTCGTTCGAGGCGGCCATGCTGCAGCTCGGCGGCTCGTGCATCGATCTCTCGGCAGGCAACTCGCAGATGTCGCGCGGTGAGCCGCTGCCCGACACGGCGCGGGTCACCGGCCGCTACTGCGACGTGGTGATGATGCGCACCTTCGCCGATGCCCGCATCGAAGAGTTCGCGCACCACTGCGAGGTGCCGGTGATCAACGGGCTGACCGACGGCGGCCACCCGGTGCAGATCCTCACCGACCTGTTCACGGTCGAAGAGAAGCTGGGCTCGGTCAAAGGCAAGACGCTCGCGTTCATCGGCGACACGGCCAGCAACATGGGCCGCAGCTTCACGCGCGCAGCGCCCCTCTTCGGCTACCAACTCAAGCTCGCCTCGCCCAGGGGCTACCACCCGGCGGACGACGTGGTCGAGCCGGCCAGGGGCTTCGTGCAGTTGATGGCTGATCCGAAAGAAGCCGTGAAGGGCGCCGACGTGGTCATCACCGACGTGTGGACCTCGATGGGCCAGGAGGCCGAGTCGAAGCAGCGGCTGTCGGACCTCGGCGCGTACCAGGTCAATCCCGAGCTGATGAAGCTCGCCAACGCGCACGCGCTGTTCCTTCACTGCCTGCCCGCGCACCGGGAAGAAGAGGTGACGGCTTCCGTCATCGACGGCCCGCAGTCGGTGGTGTGGGACGAAGCGGAGAACCGCCTGCACGTGCAGAAGGCGCTGCTCGAGTATCTCGTGCTCGCGAACGAACGCCGCCAGAGCTGAAACAAGAGAGGAACCGCACACCGATCATCCCGAGAGGGTTGGCCGAAATTGAGAACCCCACCGGTCACCCCGAGCGCAGTCGAGGGGTCACTGCCCTCTCGAAGCAGAGGTACTCCCTCGACTCCGCTCGATGCGAACGGTGGGTCTGTTCCTTCGGACGAAATCGCCTGCGAAGCCGGTCCCCTGCTCCTTAAGGAACAGCACTGCCCGCTCGAAGCAGAGGTGCTCCCTCGACTCCGCTCGGGAGGAACGGGTGTGCGCTCCTTATTTCGATCAACCCTCGCTCAGCCGGTGACGGCGACCGGCGTTCGCACCAGGGCCTCGAGCGCATCCCTCTCGAGGGTCTCCTTCACCAGGAGCTCACGGGCGATCGAGTCGAGCACCGCGCGGCGTGCGCTGAGCACTTCGTGCGCGCGTTGGTGCGCGGTATCGAGCAGCCGCCGCGCTTCCTGATCAATCGCCTGCGCCGTCGCCTCGCTGAAGTTGCGCTCTTCGAACGACACCGCGCTGCCCCCCAGGAACTGCGAGCCCGACGGCTTGCCGAACGTCTGCGGCCCCAGTGACGACATGCCGAAGCGGCACACCATCTGCCGGGCCAGCTCGCTGGCGCGCTCGAGATCATTCTGCGCGCCGGTCGAGACGCCATCGAAGACCAGCTCCTCTGCGACGCGCCCACCCATCAGCACCGCCAGCGTGTCGCGCAGCTCGTCTTCCGTCATCAGGTAGCGATCTTCAGTCGGCAGCTGCAGGGTCGCTCCCAACGCGCCGATGCTGCGCGGAATGATGGTGACCCGGTGCACCGGATCAGCGTGCTTCACCGAGAGCGCCAGCAGCGCGTGCCCCGACTCGTGCCACGCCACGCGGCGGCGTTCGGGCTCGCTCATCACCCGACCATCCTTGCGCAGGCCCAGCTGCATGCGGTCGATCGCCTCTTCGAAGTCCCGCTGCGCGACCGACTTCGCGTCACGCCGCGCACACGCGAGCGCCGCTTCGTTCACCACGTTGGCGAGATCCGCGCCCACCATTCCCGGGACGCGCTGGGCCACCAGCTTCAGGTCGACGGCGTCGAGCTTCAGGCGCCGCGAGTGCACCCGCAGAATGGCCTCGCGCCCGCGCACGTCGGGGCGATCCACCAGGACCTGGCGATCGAACCGCCCCGCGCGCATGAGCGCCTTGTCGAGCACCTCGGGCCGATTGGTGGCCGCCATGATCACGATGCCCACGCTGGCGTCGAAGCCATCCATCTCCACCAGGAGCTGGTTGAGGGTCTGCTCCCGCTCTTCGTTGGCCGCGAACACTCCGCCGCCTGCGCGCGTCTTGCCCACCGCGTCGAGCTCGTCGATGAAGACGATGCAAGGCGCGCGTTCCTTGGCCTGGGTGAAGAGATCTCTGACCCGGCTGGCGCCCACGCCTACGAACATCTCCACGAACTCCGAGCCCGACATGGAAAAGAAGGGCACTCCCGACTCACCCGCCACCGCGCGCGCCAGCAGGGTCTTGCCCGTACCTGGCGCACCGACGAGCAGCACGCCTTTGGGTACGCGCGCTCCGACCGCCCGGTATTTCTCGGGGTCCTTGAGGTAGTCGACCACCTCGATCAGCTCGCCCTTGGCCTCGTCTACGCCGGCCACGTCGACGAAGGTGGTCCGGTTTTCGCTCGAGCGATCGAAGATCTTCGCCTGGCTCTTGCCGAAGCTCATCGGCCTCGCGCCCCGGCCCGCGCCGCTGATCATTCCGCCCACCGCGCGGAAGAGGAAGAAGAGCATCACCAGGGGAAGAATCGACGAGAGCACCGCGGGCCAGAAGCTGTCGCGCTCGATGCGGCCTGAGAAGGCGACACTCTTTTCCTCGAGCCGCGAGATGAGATCCCGCTCGTCCATGTTGGGCAGCCGGGAGGCGATCAGCGACTGCTCCTTGCCGGCCTTCGACTTCTCCTTGAGCCGCGCAATCACCCGCTCGTTTTCGAGCAGCACCTGATCGACGCGCCCCTCGTCCACCGCCAC
>JBKJSE010000173.1:0-4614 GCA_046595925.1 Archangium sp.
GAACGGTGTGAGTTCGTGTTGTCGAAGCCTTCTTCAACACTTGTCGCCTGCGCCTGGCTCGCATTGCCTGCCTCAGCCCGCGAGTGCCAATGCCCAGGACTGACTCAGGATCCGAACGTCCGTCTTCACGCTGCGAGTGTCGCCTTCTCCGCTGGATTGGCTGGCCCGCCCTTGTTCTCGCGGCGGCATTTGGTTCAGCGTGTTGGGTTTGGACCAGACGTCGGAAGCGCGACGGCTTGTCGACCCGCTGACGGAGGGCTGAACGCGAGTTGGCACCCGACCAAAGACAGCCGATGGAGAGCTGCCACGTGGTCTCTGCACGGCCTTCGTTGCGCTTCAGAGCGGGATCGTTCCGTGCCAAAAGCGTGAACGCATGTTCAAGCGCCTCGTCTGCCTGCTCCTGCTGTTCATCTCCGCCACGGCCGCGGCAGAAGATGCGAAGGCCAAAGCCGCGCGCGAAGAACTCGAACGACAGCTCTCTCAGATGGTCGGCAAGCAGCCCACCAAGGTGCGGCTCGACTTCATCGGCCTCGAAGATCCCAACTACAAGATCGAGGAAGCGAGCTTCGAGCTCGACGGCCGAAGCCTGCGCACGCCGCCGCTCAGCGAGCTGTCGGACGACGGCACCCACCTCATCTGGAACGGCGACGTCACGCCGGGCAAGCACACGGTCAAGGTGCTGGTCGTCTTCTACAACAACGCCAGCGTCGTCCTGAGCGACGAGGGTGGGTACAAGTGGAAGGTGGGCGGCGACGTCACCTTCGAGGTGAACTCCGGCATCGAAGTGCGAGTGCAGGTCAAGCCGACGCGCGACGACAAGCAGAGTGAGGTGGCCAAACGCTTCAAGCTCGCGCTGCCCGCACAGCCGGTGATGATCGCCACGCTCGACGACGGGAAGATGCCCGACGCGATGGCCAAGCCGGTGATCACGGTCGTCGACGCCGGGCCCACGCCGGAGCAGTTGGCAGCAGCCGCGGCGCAGGACAAGACCCAGAAGGCCGCTGAAGCCGCCGAGGCGAAGCGCGTGGCCGACGAAGCGAGGAAGCAGAAGGTGGCCGATGTGCTGGCGGCCCAACGCCTCGCGGCCGAAGCGAAGAAGCAGAAGGCGGCTGACGCGCTGGAAGCCAAACGTGCCGCGGCCGAGGCGAAGAAGCAGAAGGCGGCTGACGCGCTGGAAGCCAGACGCGCCGCGGCCGAGGCGAAGAAGCAGGCGGCCCTCGACGCGGCCGAAGAGAGGAAACGGCTCGCCCAGGCTGCGCTCGACGCGAAGAACCCGCCTCCGGTGGTGGCTGCACTCGAGCCAGTCGTCGATGCGGGACCGATGGTCGCGGCCGCCGAGCCCATCGACGCCGGTGTTCCCGAGGTCGTCGATGCCGGAGCGCCCGTCGAGGTCGTGGCGGCCCCAGTCGATGCGGGGGTTCCTGCCCCGGTCGCGGCTGCTCCGGCTGCTGCGGAAGAGGGACCGCCGTGGTTGATCATCGCCGGGGTGGGGGCGGTTGCCGCGCTCTTCTTGCTGATCCTCGTGGCCCGCCGCCGCGCACGTCCACCGACCCTCGACGACTGATACGCTGTGCGCCTCATGAAGCGCGCTGTCGTCTTGGTGTTCCTGACGTTCGGTTGGTCTTGCGGTCTTCCGGCTGTGCCTGATGCGGGCGTCCCCGATGCCGCGGTGGAAGATTCAGGTGTCGAGTTCGACGCTGGTTTCGACGCGGGCGAGTTTGACGCCGGCGAACCCGACGCGGGCCCAGGAGACGCCGGAGTCGATGCAGGCCAGGACGCCGGTATCGATGCGGGAATCGACGCCGGCGTGGATGCGGGCTTCGACGCCGGCTTCGACGCAGGTGTGGTGGACGCAGGCCCGGACTTCTGTCCCGTGCCGTCGGGTATCGGCCCCGTCTTCAGAGTGCGCGCGATGGCCGCGAATCTCAGCACCGGCCCCAACCAGAGCTACACGCCGGGCCATGGCATTCGCATTCTGCAGGGGACTGACCCCGACATCGTGATGATCCAGGAGTTCAACTACGGCGGCAGCACGCCCAGCGAGATCAACACGATGGTGAACACCACCTTCGACGGCGGGTTTTATTACAACCGCGGCTCCGGTGTTGGCGGCGGCGCGATCCCCAACGGGGTGATCAGCCGCTGGCCCATCATCGATCAAGGCGAGTGGGTCGATCCGCTCGTCTCGAACCGGAACTTCGTCTGGGCGCAGATCGACATTCCCGGAGACATCGATCTCTATGTGATCTCGGTGCACCTGCTCACCTCGAGCGCCAGCGCGCGCAACACCGAGGCGAACAACCTGCTCGCGCTCATTCGCGCCAACATTCCCGAGAACTCGTACGTGCTGCTCGGCGGCGACTTCAACACCAACACGCGCGACACCAGCATCGAGACCTGCCTCACCACGTTCTCGGCCGAGTTCGTCACCACGGGCCCTCACCCCGTCGATCACCTCGGCAACGAAGGCACCAGCGGCAACCGCAACAAGCCGTACGATCACGTGCTCGCGTCGCCGTGTCTGGCCCGGCTGCAGGGGCCGACGGTGCTGGGCACCACCACCTTCGATGCGGGCGCGGTGATCGACACGCGCGTGTACATCCCTCTCTCTGACATCGCGCCGGCGCAGTACGGCGACTGCGAGACCGCGGCGCCCGTCTACACGCAGCACATGGGCGTGCTGAAAGACTTCTACATTCAGCCGTGAGCTCCCCGTGCGTCGCAGGGTTGATCGAAATAAAGGAGCGCACACCGATCATCGCGAGCAGGGACCGGCTTCGCCGGCGATTTCGTCCGAAGGAACACACCGGTCCTCCCGAGAGGTCGAGGGAGTACTTCCGACTCGCGCGCCAAGTGCCCCCTCGACTCCGCTCGGGGGGAAACGGGCAGCTACTTCTTCTTCCCACCGGGCGGCTTGACCGGCGTCGCCTTGCCCGCCTTCAACGTCACCGCGCAGTGCCGAAAATTCCCATCGATGAGGGCGGCCACGAAGCGGGTGCTCGGGTGAAACCAGGTCTTCATCAACTTCGAGTCTTCGCGCGTCGCCGACGCGTAGCAGCTCTGCTTCTTGTCGCCCGACATCAGCGTGAAGCCCGGTGACTCGCCGTCGGTCGACAGCTCAGCCGAGATGGTGATGCCCGCCTGCGACATCGAAGGCGCCGGGAGCACCAGCTGGTTCTTCCACTGATACGGCGCCTTGTTCGGGTCGAGGAAACGCACGCACGACAGCGTGCCGTCTTCGCGATCCATTCCATTGAGCGCCGAAGGCCAGCTCGGGTTGGTCTGCGTCTCGCTCGCGCAGAAGTAGAGCTCGACCCGATCGTCGTGGGTGTGCTGCTCGTACACGAGCCAGGTGCCGTCCTTCGACCAGCCGTGGAAAATCTCTGAATCGGCGAGCGCGGCACCGCTCAACAGCACGAAACAACAGGCGAGGAATCGCATCGTGGGCTCTGGACGAAGCGCGCGCTCAGCCATTCGATGCCGGCATGCCCGCATCGGGCATGGAGGCAGGAACGGGCTCGGCCGCTGGCACTTCCACGGGGGCGACCACCGGCTCGACCGGGGCCGGTGCCAGCGTCACGCGGTAGCTCTCAAACCCCTTGGGCAGGGTGACCACGAAGACCGGGTTCTCATCGAGGTACTTCTTCTCGACGGGCAGCTTGAACGTGCCGTCAGCCGCCGTGGTGACCTGAAGGCGGTTTCGCAGCTCACTGACTTCGACCTTCGCGTTGGGCACCGGTTTGTGGGTGGCGGCATCGGTCACGACGAAGGTGACTTCTTTGCCCGCGGTCTTGGCAGTGACGAAGTCGGCGTATCGCGGCCGGAGCGCGCAGCCGCTCATGAGCGACGCGATGGAGACGACGATGAGGGTCAGACGCATGCGGCGGGTGTTACGCCGCCGCACGCGGCAAAACCAGCTCTTACAGCTTGGCGCCGGGGGTCTTCGCGAACACCGCGTTGAACTCAGCGATGGCCGTATTCAGCTCGGCGTCGGAGGGGGCCTTGTTGACCTCGGGCAGCTTGAGGTCGACGGCGAGGCGCTTCTCGATCTGCGGGAACTTCGCCGCGCAGAACTCGAGGAACTCCTTGGCCCAGCGGCTGATGTCGACCACGGGGATCTCGCGCAGCCAACCACGCTTGTTCGCGTCGTCCTTGTTCATGGCCGCGTAGATCTGCATGACCTGCTGGGAGACCGTCAGCGGCTCGTACTGGGGCTGCTTGAGGAGCTCGGTGAGGCGAGCGCCGCGGGCCAGAATGTCCTGGGTGGCCTTGTCGAGGTCGCTGCCGAACTGCGCGAAGGCGGCCAGCTCGCGGTACTGCGCGAGGTCCAACTTCATCGAGCCTGCGACCTGCTTCATCATCTTGACCTGCGCGGCCGAGCCGACGCGGGACACCGAGAGGCCGACGTTGATGGCCGGGCGGATGCCGGCGAAGAACAGGTCGGTCTCGAGGAAGATCTGGCCGTCGGTGATGCTGATCACGTTCGTCGGGATGTACGCCGACACGTCGCCGGCCTGCGTCTCGATGATGGGCAGCGCGGTGAGCGAACCGCCGCCTTCCTGATCAGACAGCTTGGCCGCGCGCTCCAGCAGGCGGGAGTGGATGTAGAAGACG
>JBKJSE010000261.1:0-3813 GCA_046595925.1 Archangium sp.
CGCGAGGCAGAAGTACTCCCTCGACTCCGCTCGGGAGGACCGGTGTGTTCCTTCGGTCGAAATCGCCAGCGAAGCTGGTTCCTTGCTCGGGGGGAACGGTGCTGTTCCTGAGGAGCGGGCTCGGGGTGACCGGTGGGGTTCTCAATTTCTATTTCGGTCAACCCTCTCGGAATGATCAGTTCACGGGCTCGACTTGTTGCTCTGCGGCTGAACCGCGGGCAACACGACCTCGTACCTGCCGCGGTCATCGGCGATCGAACTGCCCAGCAGAATCGAAGCAGGGCGCCCCTCGACGGTGGTCACGCGGAAGAACCGCAACTGCGAGTACGGCACCGGCTGCTGAACCATGCCCGCTGCGCTCACCACTGCACCGGTCACCGTGCCCGACACCGTGCGGCCGAAAGACAGCTCGACCGGCGTCAGCGTCTGCGTGGGGAGCTTGAGACCCGTCTTGTCGTCGATGACCGTCTTGATGGTCACCAACCGGCTCGAGATGGGCAGCTTCCCGCCCGGGGTGAACTCGAAGCGCCAGATGCCCGGGTCGAGCGGCAACTCGAAGCTGCCGTCGTCGGCGGTGACGCTCTCGGCAGGCTCCACAGGGAGGGCCTTGAGATCTTCCAGCGTGGTGCGCGCCTCTGCCTGAAGCGTGGCGCGAACGTACACGCCCGCCGCAGCATCCTGGCCACCGGGGAGGGTGACCGTGCCCTTGGCGACCAGCCGGTCATCGAGCGTGAAGCTGGAAGGCGTGAGCTTGCCGACGTTTTGAGTGCTGCCGGGCGGCCTGGTCAGCTTCACCGTCACCTGGCGCTGGCTGTAGGCCGCGCGGCTGCCCTTGGGGGGCACCACGGTCAGCTGGAAGCTGCCCTCAGACCGCGAGCCCAGCGAGCTGACCTTGAAGTCACCGGTCGCGTTGGTCTCGACGATCTTCGAACGAAACAGGCCATCGCCCACCACCGCGCCCTCGAGCACCACCTGCGCGCCGGCCACGGGGGTGCCCTGGCTGTCGAGAATGGTGCCTTCCACGTCCGCCGCTTCACCGAAGTCGCCGTATTGGAGCGAGACGGCGGTGGCGACCTGGGCCTCGAGCACGAAGCGTTTGGTGGGAATCGGCACGCCCGGCTCGCGGGGTGAGGCCACCAAAATCACGTGCGTGCGGTTGCGTGCTTCGGGGCTGACGGTGATGGCGAACTCACCGGTGCCGCTCATGGGAAATCGCTGGGAGAGCGGTTGGTTCGTCTGCACGTCGAAGAGCTGCAGATCGACCCCGTCGGCCACCGTCAACAGCACGGGCTCAGGGGGAATCAGCGTGGTGTCGACCCGCTTCACGAGCTGCCCGCTGATGGCCGGAGCGCCCTCGACGGCGGGGAACACGAAGGTGAGGGCCGGGTAGCTGCTGGGCACCTGCACGTCGTTCATCACGGGAGGCACGGTGCGATCGCTGGGGATCGCGGTGAGCGTGTAGTTGCCCGCGCCGACCCTCATTTCGAATGAGCCGCGCTCGGGGCTGGCGAAGCGCTCTTCATAGACCCGCGAGACGCCAGGCAGGAGCATGCTCTGCCCTACGGCACGCACCACCACCGAATCGGTGTACGACGTGCGGTCGAGGGGGTTGCTCGACGCAGAGCGCTCTCGCTGGAACTCGCCGCTGACCGAAAGGGGGCCGTCGAGGGGGAAATCGTAGACCGCGCCGAGCTTGCCCGCTTCGAGGGGAAAGTCGCGCGCCAGCTGCCCGTTGAGCGCGCCGCCTTCGATCTCCACCACGATGTTCTTGCCGGGGTCACCACAACCCTCGGCGAAGCAGAGCTGCCCTGAGTCGCATTGCTCGTCGGAAGTGCAGATGAAGCCCTGCACCGAGGGCGGGCCTGCGCATGCGCTCAACAGCACGAGCACCATGGCGGAAACGAACCTCAATTGCAGGGCACCACGTCGAGGGTCCACGTGAACGTGTCGAACGAGCCCTTGTCGATTTCGATGCCGCCGTCGACGAGCTGCACCTGCGGGCCAGAGCGGGGCTCGAGGGTGAGCTTGCCGTTGAGCACCTCTTCGAAGTTGGTGTCGGCCACGTACGCCGTGAGGGTCGCCGTGCCAGTGGCGAGGTCGGCCAGCGCGCTCTTGAACCCCAGGGCACTGGGGGCGGTCACGGTGCGGTTGACCGAAGTCCCGCCAGGGACCGACGTCGGGGTGAACGCCTGGCTGGTCGTGCTGCCAATGAACCAGCGGCTGTGGATGCGGTCTCCCACGTCCTCGTCTTCGACCGTCAGCGAGAAGACAGGGTTCAGCTCAGGGCACCGGGTGCTGTTGCGAAAGCCGGTGCGAGGCTCGGGCAAACTCTGGGCGACGATGCGAAGGGCGCTGTTTCGTTTGGGAGGGAGCGCTGGGTACACTTCTTCATCCTGAGGAAACAGGCAGCCGACCATCGGCAAGCACGCCAGTCCCATGAGCAACAACCCGGCCATGGCAGGCATGCCCTTCGCGCCCTGTAATGTCAGCCGGTTGGTCATTGTCACGCCTCTTCGTACTCTGTCTCCGATGACATGGTTCCCTCTGCGCGCTCACCCTCCAACTTCTCCAGATGCCTGAAGATGGTGCGCGGATCGACCCCCAGATCCTTGGCCGTCTTGGTGCGGTTGCCGTTGTTCCGCTCCAGCACTTCATTGATGTAGCGCTTCTGGAACTCTTCCTTCGCCTGGGCCAGCGCGAGGATGGGGGGCAGGTTTTCCGGGCGCAGGTCGAGATCTTCAGGCCCCAGAAGCGGCTTCTCGCAGAGCACGACCGCCTTCTTGATGCGGTTCTCGAGCTCGCGAATGTTGCCCGGCCAGTTGTACTTCTTCATCGCCACGATGCTGGCCGGCGTGAAGCCGCGGGCCTTGCTGTCGAACTCCTTCGAGTAGCGATTCAAGAAAAACTTCGCGAGCACCGTGATGTCGTCGCCGCGTTCGCGCAGCGGCGGCAGCTTGAGCGTCACCACGTTGATGCGGAAGTAGAGATCTTCGCGGAAGGCGCCCTTGCGGGTCTCTTCTTCGAGGTTCTTATTCGTCGCCGCGACCACGCGAATGTCGACGGGCTCGGGCCGGTTGTCGCCGACCTTGTAGACGACCTTTTCCTGCAGGGCGCGCAGCAGCTTGACCTGCAACTGCAGCGGCATCTCGCCGATCTCGTCGAGGAAGAGCGTGCCGCCGATGGCCGCCTGGAACTTGCCCATCTTGGTGGCGATGGCGCCCGTGAACGCGCCCTTCACGTGACCGAACAGCTCGCTCTCGAGCAGGTTCTCGGGCATCGCGGCGCAGTTCTGCGCGACAAACAGCTTTTCGCGGCGGGTCGATTTGTAGTGCACCGCCGAGGCGATCAGCTCTTTGCCGACGCCGGTCTCGCCCTCGATCAGGACCGTGACCCGGGTGTTCACGACCTTGTCGAGCTTCTGCTTGAGGTCGTCCATCGGACGACTCGTCCCGAGGATCTCGCGCTTGCCCTCCCGCTTCTCCTCGCGGGTCTTGAGGAAGGTGTTCTCTTTGCGAGCCTTCTCTTCCGCGGTGTGGAGGCGCTGCACGAGTCGTGCGTTGGCGATCGCGAGCGAGGCGTTGGTCGCGAGGAGAGAGAGGAGATCGAGATCGGACGTCGCGAAGATCTGACCGACCTGCAAGCCACTCGAGCCGCGATTGTCGACCTGGAGGATTCCGAGGATCTCTTCGCCCTTCCACAGCGGCACGCCGAGCGTCGAGCGGATCTGCGCGCCGAGGAGCGACGCCGAGCCGACCTCGGTCGGAGCGTCGGCCACGAGCACCGCAGCACGCTCCTGCACGACCTTCTTGAAAA
>JBKJSE010000396.1:0-5348 GCA_046595925.1 Archangium sp.
GGCGGCTTCAAGAAGTTCGTCGCGCTCAAGCAGATCCTGCCTGACGTGAAGGCCGACGACTCGTTCGTGAAGATGTTCCTCGACGAGGCGCGCATCACCGCCGCCTTCAACAACGCGAACATCGGCCAGGTCTTCGATCTCGGTGAAGAAGGCCAGGAGCTGTACCTCGCGATGGAGTTCATCGCCGGGCAGAACCTGGAGCAGGTCACCAAACGCGCCGCCAAACGCGAGCTCGCCATTCCCGTCGGGTTCGCCGCCCGGGTGGTGCGCGATTCAGCGCTGGGCCTGCACTACGCGCACCACTTCACGGATCCCACGGGCCAGCCGATGGCCGTGGTGCATCGAGACGTCAGCCCGAAGAACGTGATGATCACCTGGACGGGCCAGGTGAAGGTGATCGACTTCGGCATCGCCAAGGCGCGCGGCCGCTTGAACCGCACCATGGTCGGCGTCGTCAAAGGCACGTCGGGCTACATGTCGCCCGAGCAGGTGAAGAACGAGCCGCTCGATGGCCGCACTGATCTGTTCGCTGCGGCGGTCATGTTGCACGAGCTGCTCGCCGGTGAGCGCCTGTTCACCGCGCCCACCGACGCGGGGATGATGCTCAAGATCGTCGAAGGCGAAGTCGCGCCGCCTTCCACGAACAACCCCTACGTCACGCCCGAGCTGTCTGCCGTGGTGATGAAGTGCCTCTCGAAGAAGCGAGAGCAGCGCTTCAACACCGGCCGCGAGTTCGCGCGCGCCATCGAGCAGTCCTGCCCCGACCTCTTCGAAGACGAACAGCTGGCCGAGTTCATGGGGCAGCTCTTCGAAGACAAGATCGCCATCACGCGTTCCTTGCTGGAAGCAGCCAACGACTCCGATCAAGCCTCGATGAAGCAGGCCGCCGCGGGGCTGACCACCGAAGAGCGCGAGGTCGAAGGCAAGCCCGCGAAGAAGACGGGCGGTGGGGTGCGCGCGAACGTGAGCCTCACCGCGGGCCCTCCGACCGCCACGCCGAACCCGAGGCCGGGCCTCAAGAACACCAGCGGCTCGAGCGCCAAGCTGCCGCGCGTGAGCACCACCAAAGAATCGAAGGTCGCCGGTTCCAGCCGCCAGCTTCCCCAGGTCGCCGCGAAGTCGTCGATGCGGCTGCCGAAGGTGCCGTCGGCCCCGCCGCCCCCTGAAGAAGAGACGGTTCCTCCGAACTCGAGGTCGCCTTTCGCCAAGCCGAAAGAAGATCTCGACGCGACGCTGCCGCCCCGCTCGAAGTCGCAGATGAAGCTGCCGCAGGTGGTCTCGCCGCCTCCGAAGCAGGCGCCACCGCCCGAGCAGACCGACGCGCCGGTGAAGAAGAAGGGCAGCCCGCTGGGGGCGATCTTCGCGGTGTTGGTGTTGGTTGGGCTGTTCGGTGGCCTGGGTTGGGCCGTGACTTCGGGACCTCTCAAGGAACAGTTCACCGCGCTCACCGAAGAACCCAAGCCGCCCGACACCACGACCAGGAAGGTCGGCCTCGAGCCCACGCCCGAAGGTGAGAAGCCTGCGTGGCTGGTCGAAAAAGAGAAGCAGAAGGTCGCGCAGGAAGCCGAACGCAAACGCATGGCCGAGATCGAAGCGGCGGCCAACGATCCCGAGCGGCAGCGCATGCTCGCGGAGCTCGAGGCCGAGCTCCGCCAACTCGACTACCTGGAGGCTGAGCAGCGATCCCTCAAGCTGGCGGCCCAGCAAGGCGCGGTCGCGGGCGTGGCCAACGGGAAGAAGATTGAAGATCTGCAGAAGCAGATCGATGACCTCAAGACGATGGTGGCTGAGAAGCAGAACAAGAAGGTGGCGGCGGCCCCGAAGAAGGTCGATCCCGCAAACCCCGATGGTCAGGTCGAGATCGTCAAGGACCTCAAGGGCGCGAGGAACGCAGACATCGGCTACCTCTCTTTGCGCACCGTGAACCCCTCGTCGGCCAACGTCATCATGAACGGCGACGAGCTCGGCTCGACCCCGCTGAGCAAGGTTCCCGTCGAAGCGGGCGTGCACAAGTTGAGGTTGATCGACGGCGATGGGAAGGCGCGCATGCTCTCCATCACCATCGAGGCGGGCAAGACCAACGAGATGCGCGCGGTCGACGTCAGCTCCCTTCCGGCGATCCCTTGAGATCATGAAGAAGAAGACCAGCAAGGTCAGCCCGGCAGTGCTGCGGGCGCACTCCGAGATGGAGAAAGACCCGCATCACGCGTTGGCCCTGTTGGACGAGGTGCTCGCGGACGACCCCGACGATCCGCAGGCGCTCTTCATTCGGGGGCAGGTTCTCGCCTTTCACCTCGACCGGCCGGCGCAGGCCCGGGCGAGCCTCGAGGCGGCGTACACCGCCGTGGTCGAAGAAGGGTACTTCGTGCCTGGAGCTCACCGGTTGTTCGCGAAGTGCCTCGTCATGCTCGGGGAACGAAAGCAGGCGCGCCAGGTCCTCGATGGTTGTCTGTCCGTCTACCCGGATGAGCTCGATGCGTGGGTCGATCGCGCAGACATCTCGTACTCAGAGGGCGCGCTGACGGCCGCCCTTGCCGACATCGGCCAGGTGCTCACGCGCGCTCCCCGGCACCCGCTCGGCCTCTACAACCGCGCCTGTTACCTCGCGGTCGAAGGGTCCAGCGAAGCCGCCCTCGACGCGCTCGAGAAGGCCATCGCGGTCACCGCGGAAGACCGGAACTGTGCGCGTGACGACGATGACTTTGCGTCGCTTCGAAAAGAGCCGCGCTTCAAGAAGCTGGTCGCTCCCAAAAGGGCGGGGCGATGAGTTCCCTTCCGGTAATCCCTTCAGATCGCTGATTGAAGGGTGACCGCGCCGCCTGTACGGTGCGCGCCGTCATGGCCATGTACTTTCAAGATCTTCTGCTGACGCTCCAGAACCACTGGGCGAAGCTGGGTTGCATCGTCACGCAGGGGTACGACCTCGAGGTCGGCGCCGGCACGATGGCCCCCGCCACCTTCCTCCGCGCCCTCGGCCCTGAGCCGTGGAACGTCGCTTACATTCAGCCTTCGCGTCGCCCGGCTGACGGCCGCTTCGGCGAGAACCCGAACCGCCTGTTTCAGCACCACCAGTTTCAGGTGATCCTCAAGCCGGCGCCGAAGAACGTGCAGGAGCTCTACCTCGACTCGATCAAGGCCTTCGGCATCGATCCGCTCGAGCACGACATCCGCTTCGTGGAAGACGACTGGGAGTCGCCCACGCTGGGCGCTTCAGGCCTCGGCTGGGAGGTCTGGTGCGACGGCATGGAGATCACCCAGTTCACCTACTTCCAGAAGTGCGGCGGCTTCGAGTGCAAGCCGGTGGCGGCCGAGCTGACCTACGGCCTCGAGCGCATCGCGATGTACCTGCAGGGGGTCGACAGCCTCTACGACATCGAGTGGGTCAAGGGCGTGAAGTACGGCGAGGTCTTCCACGAGAACGAAGTGGAGATGTCGAAGTACGCGCTCCACGAATCTGATCCGGTGCAGCTCGAGATGTTGTTCAAGAGCTACGAGACCGAGTGCAAGCGCCTCATCGATCTGGGCCTGCCGCTGCCCGCTTACGACTACGCGCTCAAGTGCAGCCACGCGTTCAACCTGCTCGACGCCCGCGGGGCGATCTCAGTCACCGATCGCGCGGGCTACATCAAGCGCGTGCGCGACAACGCGGCGCTCTGCGCGAAGGGTTACCTGAAGGTGCGACAGAAGCTCGACTGGCCGCTGTGCAAGACGAAGTGGACCGTGGGCGAGCAGCTGCCGATGCACGAAGGCAAGCCCGCCAGCGATGCCTGGAAGACGGTGAGCTTCGAAGACAAGGAAGAGAAGAAGGAGGCCCCCCGTGGCTGAGCTCCTCTTTGAACTCGGTACCGAAGAGCTTCCCGCACGCTTCGTGGTGCCGGCGCTCGACGATCTCGAGAAGACGTTCACCGAGCAGTGCGTCGCGCTCAACATCAAGCACGGTGCGATTCGCCGCTTCGGCACGCCGCGCCGCCTCGCGCTGCTGGTCTCCGACGTCTCGGAGAAGACCGACGACGTGATGAAGGAAGTGAAGGGCCCCTCGGTCAAGGCGGCCTTCGACGCGGCAGGCGCCCCCACGCAGCCGGCGATCAAGTTCGCCGAGAGCGTGAAGCTGCCCGTCGATCAGTTGAAGAAGGTCAGCACGCCCAAGGGCGACTACCTGATGGCCAACGTGGAAGAGAAAGGCCGTCGCACCTTCGAGCTGTTCTCCGACGTGCTCAACCTCTGCACCCGCAAGATCAACTTCGCCAAGCAGATGCGCTGGGGGGACGTGGAGCAGAGCTTCGGCCGTCCGCTGCAGTGGATCGTCGCGCTGCTGGGCACCGAGGTGGTGCCGGTGACGTACTCCGACGTGAAGAGCGGCCGCGTGACGCGTGGTCACCGTTTCCTCTCGCCGGCGCCGATCACCGTCGACAAGCCGGGCGACTACGAAGCGCTGCTCGAGAAGGCGAACGTGGTGCCCGACGTGGCGAAGCGCCGTGCGCTGATGATCGAGCGCATCGCCGCCGCCGCGAAGAAGGCGGGTGGCACCGTGCTGCCCGACGAGGCGTTGATCGATCAGGTCGTCAACCTGGTCGAGCTGCCCAGCCCCGTGGTGGGCACCTTCGAAGAGCGCCACCTCGATCTGCCGCCGGAAGTGCTCATTCAGGAAATGAAGAGCCACCAGCGCTACTTCACGCTGACCGATGCGCAGGGCAAGGTGCTGCCCCGGTTCATCGCGGTCAGCAACACGCCGGTGAAAGACGAGCAGCTATCGATCAAGGGTTACGAGCGCGTGCTGCGCGCCCGGCTCACCGACGGCCGTTTCTTCTTCGACGAAGATCGCCGCATGCCGCTGTCCGCCCCTGAGCGGATGGCGAAGCTCGAGCGCCGCTCGTGGATCGACAAGCTCGGCAGCATGGCCGAGAAGACCGATCGCATTCGTGCGCTCGGTGGCTTCATCGCGAAGGCCGTGGGCAAGAGCGAGCTGATCCCCACGGTCGAGCGGGCTGCGACCCTCTGCAAGGCCGACCTCAACACCGGCATGGTCGGTGAGTTCCCCGAGCTGCAGGGCGTGATGGGCCGCGAGTACGCGCTGCACGACAAAGAGCCGAAGGACGTCGCGCTGGCGATCTTCGAGCACTACCTGCCGCGCGGCGCCGGTGATGGGCTGCCCACGCAAGACGCCGGTGCAATCATCGGCCTGGCTGATCGTCTCGACTCGCTCTGCGGACTCTTCGGCATCGGCAAGAAGCCCACGGGGGCCAAAGACGACTTCGCGCTGCGGCGCGCGGCGATCACCTTCATTCGCATCGTGATCGCGCGCGGGTACCGCTTCTCGTTGTCGGCTTCGATCGACGCGGCTGTTGCTC
>JBKJSE010000128.1:0-10325 GCA_046595925.1 Archangium sp.
CCGGGTGACCTTGCGCGCCGCGACCTCGTGGGAGGGCTTCGCGGCCATCGCCACGTTCGCCGCCGCCAGCGGCAGCTTCACCGTGAAGCGACTCCCGCGGCCAGGCTCGCTGTCCACGCCGATGCTGCCGCCCATGCCTTCCACGAGCCGCCGGCAGATCGCCAACCCGAGCCCGGTGCCGCCGAAACGCCGCGCGGTGGTCGCCTCTGCCTGGCTGAAACGCTGAAAGAGCCTGGGCAGATCCTCGGGCCGAATGCCGATGCCTTCGTCGATGACGTCGAGCACGAGCTCATCACCCTGCTCGCGCGCCTCGAGGCTCACCTTACCGGTCGAGGTGAACTTCACCGCGTTGCCCACCAGGTTGAACAACACCTGGCGCACCGCATCGACGTCGCCCCACACCGCGCGCGAAACGCTGCTGTCGATGTGAAGCGAGAGCTTCTTGCGTGAGACCTCGTGGCTGAGGACCGTCGCCGTCTCCTTCACCAGCTTGCCGAACTCGAACGCCTCGAGCACCAGCACGCGGCCGCCCGCTTCGATCTTCGAGTAGTCGAGCACGTCGTTGATGAGGAGCAGCAGCGCCCGCCCGCTCTCGCGCACGATGTTCAAGCCCTCGCGTTGCGCTTCGTCGCGGCAATCGGCGAGCAGGAGATCGGTCATGCCGATCACCCCGTTCATCGGAGTGCGCAGCTCGTGGCTCATGGTGGCGAGGAACTCGGCCTTGGCGCGCCCGGCCTGCTCGGCGAGGTCCCTGGCGGCCAAGAGCTCGCGCTGCCGCAGGATCACCTCGGTCACGTCAGCGAGCGTCACCACCACCGAGTGAGCCTGCCGCTCGCCCGGGCGGAACATCGGCGTGGCGTTGACTCGAATCCATCTAATCTCGGACCCCACGCCGACGCCCATCAGCTCGTTGCGCACCGGCGTTCCCGAAATGACCGCGCGCGACGAGGGGAACTCGGCCGCGAGGTAGGCCGTGCCGTCGGGGCGGATCACCCGCCACCTCGGATCGCTGCGAGGGCGATCGCTGAGCTCACCCCGGCTCAACCCCAGAATGCGCTCAGCCGCCGGGTTCGCCCACTCGATGACTCCGTCGGCCGACTCCTTGAGCAGCCCGTCATCCATCGTGGCGATCATCGCCTGGGTGCGAGACTCTGTTTCTTCGAGCCTGTTCTCGCGCAGCCGGCCTTCCAGCAGCAACTCGACCTGCCGGGCGATCGTGCGCAAGCCCTCGAGTTGCTGGTCGTCGAGCGTGCGCGGCCGATGATCGATGACGCACAGCGTACCGACAGGCAGGCGGTCTTTGCCTGCCCGAAGCGGAAGGCCTGCGTAGAACACGACGAGCGGGTCGCCGATCACGGCAGGGTTGAGCGCGAACCGGACATCTTTGGTGGCGTCCGGCACGATGAGCTCAGCGTCGAGCTGAATGGCGTGACCGCAGAACGTGATGCTTCGCGGCGCCTGCGTGACGTTCAGGCCCACGCGCGCCTTGATCCACTGGCGGTCTGCGTCCATCAGACCGACGAGACCGATAGGACAACCGGCGATGTACGAGGCGAGCCTGGCGAGATTGTCGAAGTCAGCTTCAGGCGGTGTGTCGAGCACCCGGCAGCTCTCGAGCACGAGCAGCCGCGCTCGTTCCTGCGGGTGAGGAAGCGGTTCCATGAAGCAAATGTCTCCACCCACCCAGCACCCCGCCATCATTTCGACTCAGGGTGGGAGCGCGCTGACCCACCTGCGACAAATGACCCAGGACCTACTTCGAGCCGGCCGTGCTGAGCGTCGGCGACTCGATCACCGGTGCGGGTTTGCGAATCACCAGCACCGTGGCCGCGATGATCAACGCGACGGCGATGAACACTTCGGGCCCCGCGTGTTCGCCGCCCATGCCCACGCCCATCGCCACCGCGATCGCCGGGTTCACGTACGCGTAGCTCGTCGCCACCGCAGGCCGCGCGTTGGCGAGCAGGTACGTGTACGCGCTGTAGGCGACCAGTGAGCCGAAGACCGCGAGATAGGCCCAGGCCATCACCGACGACGCGGGCGGAGAGACCGGCACTTCTTCACCCGCGATCACGCTCACCACCGACATCACCAGGCCGCCGGTCAACATCTGCGTGGCGGCCGACATCAGGCCCTTCGCCAGCGGAAGCTTGCGCGCCAGCAACGAGCCGAGCGCCCAGCTGATCGGCGCGAGGAAGAGGAGCAACGCCGAGAACGGCTCAGCGCGCAGCTCGCCTCCGAACCCCAGCACCGCCACGCCGCTGAAGCCGAGCACCAGCGCCAGCCATTCACGAGCGGTGGTCTTCTCGCCGAAGAAGCGGCCCAGCGCGGCGACCCACAACGGCATGGTGCCGCACACGACGGCCGCCACTCCTGACGAGAGGTGCTTCTCAGCGACCGCGACCGTGCCGTTGCCCAGCACGAACATCAGCGTGCCCACCGGCGTCGCGTACAACCACTCGCGGCGCGTCGGCCACGCGGTGCCTCGAACGCGCAGGAACGCGAGCAGGATCAGGCCGGTGAGGATGAAGCGGCTGCTCGCCATCATGAACGGGGGCAACCCTTCGACCGCGATGCGCATCGCCAGGTAGGTCGATCCCCAGATCAGGTAGACGGCCGCGAGCGCGGGGACGACGAAGCGGGTGTTCGGGGCAGGCGCGGTACTCATGGGGGCAGCGTGCTGTCTAACCAGCCGCCGGCACAGATGCAGTTGGTCGCTTCTTTCAAATGCCATCTGTACCGGTCGTCTCGCGACCAAGCCGTTACAGTCGGGGCTATGAGTGGGCTTCTCTACGAGCAGGTCGCTGAAGATCTGAGCAACGCCATCCGCAAGGGCACCTTGCGCGGCGGTGATCGAATGCCGTCGGTGCGTGGGCTTGCCCGGCAACGGCGGGTCAGCATCGCCACCATCTTGCAGGCCTACGTTCAGCTCGAGAACGACGGCCTCATCGAGGTCCGTCCGCGGTCGGGTCACTTCGTACGCGCCCGCAGCGCCGCCCCGGTCGCAGAGCCCCGCACGGCGCGGCTCAACCTCTCCCCCGCAACCGTCTCGGTGACTCCGGGCGTGCGGGCGTTGATGCAGTCGATGCGCGATCCCGCGGTGGTGCCGCTGGGCGCCGCGCAGGTCTCCCCTTCGCTGCTGCCGATTCGTGCGCTCAATCGCAAGCTCGCCGCCATCGCGCGCGAGATGCCCGATGCAGGCGGCAGCTACGGCGACACGAACGGCATCCTCACCTTGCGACGCCAGCTCTCGAAGCGAGGCGTCACGTGGGGCATGTCGATTCACGAAAGCGAGTTCGTCGTCACCATCGGCGCGATGGAGGCGATCCACCTCGCCCTGCGCGCCGTCGCGAAGCCCGGTGACGCGATCGCCGTCGAGACGCCCTGCTACTTCGGCATGCTTCAGGCCATCGAGCAGCTCGGCATGCGCGCGATCGAAGTGCCGGCGAACTCACGCACCGGGCTCGATCTCGATGCGCTCGAGCAGGTGCTGCGTCAGGGTGGCGTGAAGGCGGTGCTCGCGTCTCCGAACGTGTCCAACCCGCTGGGCGCGGTGATGTCTGACGAGAACAAGGAGCGCCTCGTTCGCCTCTGCGCTCGCCACGACACGCCGCTCATCGAAGACGACGTGTACGGTGATCTCGCGTTCGACGGCCGCCCGCGCCCCGCGGCGCATTGGGACAAAGACGGCCGCGTGTTGCTCGTCGGCTCGATCTCGAAGACGGTCGCGCCCGGCTATCGCATCGGGTGGATCGCCGCGGGCCGCTACCAGGAGCGCATCGAACGCCTCAAGTACGCGCTGACGGTGAGCACGCCCGAGATCCTCCAGATGGCCGTGGCCGAGTTCCTCGGGAGCGGCGGCTACGACCGGCACATTCGCAAGCTGCGCAGCCACCTTCACGCGCAGGTCGAGCGCACCCGCGCGGCGATCGCCGAGGCGTTCCCCGAGGGCACTCGCATCGCCACGCCCGCGGGGGGCTTCGTGTTGTGGGTCGAACTGCCGCCGAACGTCGACGCCTATGCGCTGCAGAGCGCAGCCCTGGCCGAGAAGATCTCGCTGGCGCCGGGGCCGATCTTCTCGCCGCGCGAACGGTTCTCGAACTGCGTGCGGATCTCGTGCGGCTTCCCCTGGAACGAGCGCACGGCGAAGGCGATTCGCACCGTGGGGCGGCTGTGCCATGAGTTGGCTGCCGCCAACCGGAAGAGCGCCTGACGCGCTCGTCCCGGTCTGTGGTGTATGAGCACCTGCATGTCTGACGGTACCCATTCAACCTTCTGTCGAATCTGCGAGGCGCTGTGTGGCCTGCAGGTCACCGTCGAGAACAACCGCGTCACCCAGGTTCACCCCGACAAAGAACACGTCGTCACGGGCGGCTTCTCGTGCCCCAAGGGGCTCAAACAGGCGCAGATCTACGACTCACCCGATCGCCTGCAGTACCCGATGAAGCGCACCGGCACGAGCTGGGCGCGCATCTCGTGGGAGCAGGCCCTCGAAGAGATCGGCGCCAAGGTCAAGCAACTGCGCGGCGATCACGGCGCTGACAGCCTCGCGATGTACGTGGGCACGGCGGCCGGCTTCGGCGTGCTCCACCCCGTCTTTGCCCAGGGCTTCATGACCGCGATGGGCAGCAAGTCGATGTACGCGTCGGCCACGCAGGACTGCTCGAACAAGTTCGCGGTCGCGCGCGAGCTCTACGGCTTCCCCTTCACACAGCCTTTCCCTGATCTGCAGCACACGCGCTGCCTCATCATCGTCGGCGCGAACCCGGTCATCTCGAAGTGGAGCTTCCTGCAGGTGCCCAACCCCGGCCGCACCCTGCAGGAGCTGCGGGAGCGCGGCGGCAAGTTGATCGTCGTCGACCCGCGCAAGACCGAGACCGCGAAGCTCGCCGATCAACACCTCTTCATCCGCCCCAACACCGACCCCTTCTTCTACCTCTCGTTCCTCAACGAGCTCGATCGCCAGGGCGGCGTGCGGCGTGAACGCGCAGCGTCGATGGCCGAAGGAATCGACGAGGTCCTCGCGCTCGCCCGCGCCTGGCCCGCTGAGCGCACGGCGAAGGTCACGCAGATCCCCGCGGCCTCGTTGCGCGAGCTGGTCACCACCTTCCGCGAAGCAGACGGAGCGTCGATCTACTCGTCGACGGGCGTGAACATGGGCACCAACGGCTCGCTCGGCTTCTGGCTGCAGGAGTGCATCAACGCGCTCTCCGGCAACCTCGATCGCAAGGGCGGCACGCTGGTCGGCAAGGGCGTGATCGACTTCCCCGCGTTCGGCAAACGCAGCGGCGTGTTGATGCGCAACGACACCTCGCGCATCGGCAAGTTCACCTCGGTCAACGACGCCTTCCCGGGCGGCGTGCTGGCCGATGAGATCCTCACGCCGGGCGACAAGCAGGTGCGCGCGCTGTTCGTCACCGGCGGCAACCCGCTCATCACCATGGCCAACTCGGGTCGCCTCAAGAAGGCGTTCCAGGAGCTTGAGCTGCTCGTCACGCTCGATCTCTTCCGCAACGAGACGGGGTCGCTCGCGCACTACGTGCTGCCCTGCACCTCACCGCTCGAGCGCCCTGACCTGCCGTTCATCTTCCCGCTGATGCTCGGCCTGCAGCAGAAGCCGTACCTTCAGGCCACCCGCGCCATCCTCGAGACGACGGGTGAACAGCGCGACGAGGCGACCATCTACCTGCAGCTGTGCAAGGCGGCGGGCCTCGGGCTGTTCGGCAGCAAGGTCGCCCAGAAGATCCTCGAGGGCATGATGGCGGTGCACACGCGCCTGCAGCCCAAAGACAAGCAGCCGTCGCTGCCTCAAGAGGCGTTGTTGTCCTTTCTGCTTCGGCTCACGGGCCAGCCCGGCTTCGAACACCTGCTCGAGCACAGCCCTCACGGTTGGCTGCGAGCGGCGCACGAGCCCGATGACTTCGTGAACGAGCGCGTGCTCACGCACAACAAGAAGGTGCAGCTCGCGCCGAAGAAGCTGATGGATCAGGCGAAGAAGTTGGAAGCCGACTTCGAGCAGGAATGGTCAGATCAATCGCGCCTCAAGCTCATCACCAAGCGCGCCGTGCAGACCCACAACTCGTGGACGCACAACATCGAGGACTTCGTGCGCGAGCCGACGAACTACCTCTACATGCACCCGGAAGACGCGCAGCGCGTGGGCCTCACCGATGGCGCGATGGCCGACGTGAGCACCGACACCGGTACGGTGCGCGTGCCGGTCAAGCTGCTCGCCGAGCTGATGCGCGGCACGGTCGCCTTGCCTCACGGCTGGGGCCACCAGCACGCGGTCGGACTTTCCATCGCGAGCCAGACTCGCGGCGTGAACGTGAACATCCTCGCGGCCGACGGCCCGGATAATCTGGAGAAGGTGTCTGGCATGGCTCATCTCACCGGCTTCAACGTCGACGTGAAACCCGCAGCGGGCCCGCAGGATCCTTCGAGCTGGAGTGGTCTGCCGCAGTAGCGCGCATGCAATTCGACCTCTTCCCGCCCGCACCACTCGACACCGCGGCCGATGTGGCGCTCGCAGGCAAGCGCCCCGCGGGGCTGTTTCTGGGCACCTCGAGCTGGACGTTTCGCGGCTGGGGCGGCCTGGTCTATCGGGGCGCTCCCACGCAAGAACACCTCGTCGAGTTCGGCCTCGAGGAGTACGCCCGCCACCCGCTCTTCAACACCGTGGCGATCGATCGTTCGTACTACGCGCCGCTCGGCGTCGATGAGCTCGCCCGCTACGCCAGGCAATTGCCGCCTGATTTCCGCTGCGTGATGAAGGTGTGGAACGCGGTGACCTCGAAGGTCGATCCGCGCACGCGCGCACCCAACCCACAGTTCCTCGACCCGGGCTTCTTCAAAGACGCCGTGCTGGCCGCGGTCGACAAGGCCTTCTCGGCGCACCAGGGGCCGCTGCTGTTTCAGTTTCTGCCGCTCAGCCGCGCCGAGCTGCCGACGCCCACCGAGTTCAGTCACAAGCTCGAGCGGTTTCTAAGCCAGCTCCCCAGGCAGTACTCGTACGCGGTCGAGCTGCGGAACTCAGAGCTGCTGACGCCCTCGTACTTCGCCGCGCTGCAACGCCAGGGCGCGAGCCACGTCTTCAATCACTGGGAGCGCATGCCGGCCATCCGCGATCAGCTCGCGAACCCCGCGTCGCTGACGAGCGCGCATGTGGTGTGCCGCCTGCTGCTCCCGCAAGGCATGGGCTACGAAGAAGCACGCGAGGCGTACGCGCCGTTCGACACGCTGCAGGCCGTCGACGAGCCGATGAGGGAAGACGTGGTCGCGTTGTGGAAGGCCTGCCGCGCCGCGGGCCGAAGCCTCACCATCATCGTCAACAACAAGGCGGAGGGCTCGAGCCCGCTCACCGTGCGCGCGCTGCTGGCACGGCTCACCTCACTGGAGTGAAGCGCGTTCCCGCCGCGCGAAGCGGATGAGCGCCTCGATGGTGGGCCGGCGCAGATCGTCGAGCTCCCATTGCAGCGCGCTCAACCGGGCCAACGCATCGACGTCGAGCGCAGCCAGCGAAGCACGCCGAACCGCATCGTCTTCCGCAAACGGCGCCGGCAACACCGACATCGCGCGCTCGACGATCGCCGCGGCGTCGGGCGCGTCGGCGTTCTCCAGCGCGACGCTCGCCTCGGCTGCGTGTTTTCCCAACGAAGAGAACAGGTAGCTCAGCCCACCCTCGTCGCTGATCTCACCGAACGCATGAATCGCCAACCGGAGAGCGCGCGCCACCTTCGACGCCGCCGTCTTCCTGCGAACCAGGTGCACGTAGAGCGCGGGGATGGCGAGGTCGGCTGCGAGCTCGGGCGCGAGGATCTCTTCGAGCGTCACGTCATCGGGGAAGGACACCGGCCGGAACGCCGCGAGGCCTTCGTTGGACAAGGTGAACTCGGTGGGGTGCGCCTCGATCCACCTGCCCAACTCGACGAGCAGCGAGTCGGTGGCAGCGTCGACCTGCTGGCCCATCGCCGTGAGCTCGGCCTTCGAAGCGTCACTCAGCCCCGAGACCACCAGGTGCCGCTCGGACCGCGCCGCGGCCGGCGGAAAATGCGAGAGGCTGCGCTCGAGGGCGGCGGCGAGCTCGGTCTGTCCCAGCTCGCGCAAGGCGTCGGGCACCAGCGGCGCGCGTTCACCCGAGCTGTTGCTGAAGAACTGATCGACCCCGCCGTTGGAGACCTCGCCGCACAGCTCGAACACCAACCAGAGCACCTGCTCGGCGCGCGACATGCCGAGAATGCCGCGGGTGGAGTGCCGCGAAATCAACCGGCGAAACAACATGCCCGGGACGTCAGCGCGACGGGGCCAGGCGAGCAGATCGGGCAAGTCCATGATGAGGCTCCGGCGCGTCGGGGTGACGACGGCCACATCCTCTCAGGAACGCCAGCGATTCCACCACGATCGTATGGGTTGTTCGACCGTGGGCTGCTCGTCCATGCGCTGCTCGATGCCTTCCAGCGCCGTGGCCACCCACTCCATCGAGACCGGGCGCCTGGCCAGCTCGCGCGAGAGGCCCATCTCGAGCAGGCGCTGAATCTGCCAGGGCAACCTCTCGCCCAGGAAGCTGTGATCGCCCACCGGGGTCGCGTCACGCGAGAGCCGCTGCATCACCACCTGCGAGAGGTCGGCCCCCGCGAACGGGAAACGGCGCGTGAGCAGCACGTACATCACCATGCACAACGAATAGACGTCGGCGCGCGCGTCGACCTGGTGACCCATCACCTGCTCGGGCGCCATCCACAACGGCGTGCCCACCACCTGGCCGACCTGCGTCTTGTACGCCGCCTTCAGGTCGTTGCCGCGAATGCGCGCGACCCCGAAGTCGAGCACCTTGATCTGCTCGTTGCCTTCCGCGTCGCGCTCGACCACCAGGTTGTCCGGCTTGATGTCGCGGTGAATCACCCCGACGCCGTGCGCAGCAGAGAGCGCCTGCGCGGCCTGGCGCATCAACCGCACGATGCGGGTCAGCTCGAGGGGCGACTCCCTGGCCATCGTCTTGAGCGACTTGCCCGAGAGCAGCTCCATCACGAAGAAGACGCGATCGCCTTCACGCACCAGATCTTCGATGTCGATGATGTTCGGGTGCTTCACCAGGTTCACGGCCTGCGCCTCGGCCATGAAGCGCTGCACCTGGCTGTCGACGCGCGAGAGCTCGGGCCGCAGCACCTTGATCGCCACCTTGCGATCCATCGAGAGGTGGGTGGCGGCGAACACGTGGCCCATGCCGCCTTCGCCGATCATCGACTCGATGCGGTACCGGCCGAGCACGTCGCCGGGCTGCAGGACGCCGCTACGCCGGGGCTCGGGGTCGCCCAGGTGCACTTCGATCGCGGGCGTCTCCAACGGCTTGAGGGTGCGCAGCGCCTCTCGCAGCTCGGACAGCGAGGCGTAGCGATCGGCCGCGCGCTTGGAAAGGCAGCGGCTGAGCACCGGCGCCCACTCCTCGAGGCCCGGCAGAAGAGGCGGCAGCGGTGCGTGGAGCTGAAGCGCGCGGGTCTCCGTCACGCCGCGGCCTGAGAACGGCGGCTCCCGGGTGAGCAGCTCGTGAAGCAGCACGCCCATGCCGTACACGTCACACGCCGGCGTCGCCCGGTGCCCCGCGCACCGTTCAGGCGAGAGGTATTCGGGGGCGACCAGGATCTGGCCGCGCGGCACGCTCTTGGTGCCTCTGAAGAGCAGGAGCGCCGTGTCGAGCAGCCGCACTTCGGGGCGCGCCGGGTCGCCGTCGAGGAAAAGATTGTGAGGGGCCAGATGGCCGTGCACCACGCCGTGCGCGTGCAGGAACTCGAGCGCGTCGCAGATGCGAATGCCCCACCGAATCGCTTCAGCGGAATCGAGCGCGCCGCGTTCGCGCAGGTGATCCGCGGCGGTGCGGCCGCTGACCGGGCCCGTCACCAGCACGAAGCGGCCGTCGGGCTCGCAGGTGGTGATCTCGGGCGAGAGCAACGCGGGGTGACGGTGCTGCGTCGAGGTCACCCGCGTGGTGTCGAGGAAGCGCCCGTAGAGCTCGGGGTCAGCCACGATCTCAGGGTGAGTGACCTGCACCAGGACCAGGCCTGCCTTGGTTTCTGCGAGGAACGCGTCCACCGCCGAGCCCGCTGCGATCTTCCGGCGAATCTGCAAATTCTTCATCTGCCCAGACTGTAGAACTACAGTGCCACTCGCACGCTAGTGCCCGATGTACGCAGGGGGATCACAGGCATGACGAGGCCCTCACCCCGACCCTCACCCAAAATATGAGCCAACACCGTTCCTCCCGAGCAGGGGGTACCGGCTTCGCCGGCGATTTCGTCCGAAACAACAGACCCACCGTTCGCATCGAGCGC
>JBKJSE010000393.1:0-8612 GCA_046595925.1 Archangium sp.
AGGGCCGAGCAGTGAGCCCTTCGCAGACAGCCAGTCCATCCAGACCGCCACCACGCCGTGAATGAGGGCCCCGTAATAGAAACTGCGGGTCCGCAGGCTCAAGATTCCCAGCGCCACACCGGCGATGATGCTGCCCAGCGCCTCGAGCTCGGCCTTGCCCAGGTGCATCACGGCGAACGGCGCCATCTGGGCGAGAATCGCGGGTCCACGGCCCCATTTGGGCACCACGCCGTGCACCATCCACCCGCGGAAGAGGAACTCCCAGGCAATGAAGTACGCGAAGTACGCCGCTTCGTAGGTGAAGAAGAGGGGCCAAGAGACTGCCGTCTTCCCCCCGCCCAGGTTCACCAGGTACGCCCCGTTGCCCGCCAGCGGGTAGATGCCCTTGAAGGTGCTCAAGGTCGACGCCACGTAGGTCGCCGGCAGCATGATCGCCAGGAACAGCACGGTGATGAGCAGCCCCGCGCGCCAGTCTCCGAGCTGAAAGCCGTAGCGCTCGTTGAAGCTGCCGCGGGTGGCCAGGGCCAGCAGCAGCGGCATCACCAGGTACAGAAAGAAGCTCGCGCCGAACCACCAGAAGTGGCCGAACGTGGCGTTCCACGGGTGCTGCTCGAGCGTGTTGCCGACCAGCGTGCGGAAGAAGCCGGCCGCGCCCTGGTAGTGCGAGATGATCAACAACGCGCTCGCGCCGCAGAGGATCACGGTCGGCTCGCCGCCGAGCCCCTCGAACAACGGCGTGATGCGGCTCCAGACCCCTCGACTCCGCTCGGGGGGAACGGGGGGGAGTTCAGCTTCCAAGGACGGCGTCGATGCGGTGCATCGTCTCGTCGCGGCCGAGCAGGGCGAGCGTGTCGCCGATGCCGGGGCTGGTGGTGCCACCGGTGACAGCCACGCGGAGAGGCTGCGCGATCGCACCCTTCTTCGCGCCGGTCTCGGTGGCGATGACGTCGACGATGGGATCGATCACCGTCGCCTGCCAATCGGTCAGCGCGAGCAGCTTCGCTTTCGTGACCTTGAGCATCTCCTTGCCTGCCGCATCGAGGTGCTTCGTCGCCGCCGCGGCGTCGAGCGTCACGCCGTGCGCGTAGTAGGGCTTGATTGACTGGGCCATCTCCACCAGCGTCTTGGCGCGCGTGGAGAACGCCTTGACCGCGATGATGAGCCGCTCGTCGACGGCTGCGTTGGTGACGCCGAGGTCCTGCAGGTAGGGGATGAGCCTGCCCGCCAGCTCGCGAGGATCGCCGTTCTTGATCCAGTGCTGGTTGACCGAGAGCAGCTTTTCCGGGTTCCACACGCCGTTGGTCTTGCCGACGTCTTTCAGGTCGAACAGCTCGATGAGCTTCTCGAGCGTGAAGAGCTCGTCGTCACCGTGGCTCCAACCCAGGCGCACCACGAAGTTCAAGAGCGCGTGCGGCAGGATGCCGTTCTTCTTGTGGGCCATCACGTCGGCCTCGGGGTGCTTGCGCTTGCTGAGCTTCTCGTTGTTCGAGCCCATGATCAGCGGGAAGTGCGCGAAGACGGGCGGGGTCCACCCGAGCGCCTGGTACACGGCGATCTGCGAGTAGGTCGAGTTGATGTGCTCCTGCCCGCGGCCGACGTGGCTGATCTGCATGTCGAAGTCGTCGATCACGCAGCCGAAGTTGTAGAGCGGAATGCGATCGGTGCGCAGCAAGACGAAGTCGTCGAGATCGTCATCGGGCTTCTCGAGCCGCCCGTGAATCAGATCCTCGAAGCCGATCTTCTCGCCTTTGGGCTGCATGCGAAAACGCACCACGTGCGGCTTGTCGAGGTTCTCAGTCTTGTCGCGCCAGGGGCTCGAGTACTTGAAGCCCGCCTTGCGAAGATCATCCTTCTCTCCGAGACCCTTCGACGCAGCGAAGTCCTTACGCATCTGCGTGGACTCCTCCTCCGTCGTGTAGTCGCGGTAAGCCTTGCCCTGCGCGATCAGGAGGTCAGCGACCTCGTGGTACCGGGCCAGCTTCTTCATCTGGAAATAAGGAGGGAACGGACCGTCCTTGCCCGGGCCCTCGTCCCAATCGATACCCAGCCACTTGAGGCCGTCGAGGATCGCCTGGAGCGACTCAGGGGTGCTGCGCTCCTGGTCGGTGTCCTCGATGCGGAGCACGAAGGTGCCGCCCATTCGGCGAGCAAACAGCCAGTTCCAAAGGGCAGTGCGGGCGCCGCCGATGTGGAGATAACCGGTAGGCGAGGGGGCGAAACGAAGACGGGGCTTCATAGCGCCGCGCGTGTAGCAGCGTTTCCGTCCTGATCGAAGGGCCGCTATGGTGGCTCCATGGTCGTCAAAGTTCGCACGCTGCTTCTCTTCATCGCGCTGGGCGCCGCGTTGGCCAACGCCACCACGCTGCTCGCCCTCGATGTCCCCGCACTGACGAAGGGCTCTTCCGTCGTGGTTCGGGCGACCGTTCGCTCGGTGGAGGCCCGCTGGACGAAAGACGGCGGACGGATCATGACCGACGCGGTGCTCGAGGTGACCGAGCCGTGGAAGGGCACCCCGGGAAAGCAGCTGACCGTGATGCAGCCCGGTGGGGTTGTCGGTGAGATCGGCCAGATGGTGCACGGCACCGCGAAGTTCACCGTGGGCGAAGACGTGGTGGTCTTCCTCGAGCCGCGGGGTGATCGATTCCTCCTCACCGGCATGCTGCAGGGCAAGTTCAAGGTGGAGACGTCCTCCGATGGCAAGGCGGTCTTCGCGCGCCAGGCCTCCGAAGGCGACGCGCTGCTGGTCGATCCGAAGACGCGGCAGGCCGTGAATCCGCCCGCCGTGGTGTTGCCGATCGATACCCTGCGCGCGCAGGTGTTGGCCGCTTCGGGCGCTCGTGCCCCGGTCGAGCCGACCACGCCGGGCCCGGTCAAGGTCACTCCATGATCTGGGTCGCTCTGCCTCGGCCAGCCTTCCGCTTCCCTCCAGTCTGTCTCGCGCAGCGTTCCGCTGATATCGGCGGCGCTCCATGATTCTCAAAGTCGTGATGACCATCGCCCTTGCTCAAGCGGTTCGGAGCAGGGTGGATGATCGGGATCCGAGCTCGCAGTGCCTCTGGTGGCCAGAGAACACCGCCATCAAGGTCAGGCTGTCAGTCGACGGCAACCCCGAAACGCCCGCAGAGACCGAGTTCACCGCGATCCTCGCCGCGATGAACACCTGGCAGACGAAGCTCAATGCCTGCTCCAGCCTGAGCCTCACCGAAGGCGCGCGCACCCAGACGCGCAAGGTCGGCTTCTTCGACAAGGAGACGAACGAGAACATCGCCGTCTTCCGCCTGCGCCGCTGCTCCGAGATCGCCCCCGCCGGGGACGCCTGTCACGGTGAAGCCGACAACTGCGGCAACCAGTTCGACTGCTGGCAACACCAGGAAGCGGCGATCGCGATCACCACCACCTCGTACAACCCGAACACCGGCCGCATTCTCGACTCGGACATCGAGTTCAACACGCCCACCTTCATCTTCTCGACGGTCGATTCGCCGCCGTGTCTGACTGGCATGTACAGCACCAGTTGCGTGGCGACCGACGTCCAGAACACCACCACCCACGAGCTGGGACACCTGCTGGGCCTGGGTCACAGCCCCGCGGCAGGCAGCACCATGAGCTTTCGCGCGAACCCCGGTGAGCTGAGCAAGCGGGTGCTCGATGCCGACTCTGCGCGCTTCGTCTGTGACGCGTATCCCGCCGGACGGCCCTCGCAGAAATGCTTCCTCGAGCCCGTCTCTCCCGAGCTGGGCGCTGCGGCGAAGGGCTGTCAGGCCGCTCCGGGTGGTCTGCTGCTGGCCATCGCGGGGCTGCTGCTGCGGAGGCGTCGCCTGTCTTGATCGTTGCGCGCGCCACGCTGGTGCTGAGTCTGCTCACGGCGTGTCTTGCGCAGGCGCAGGCCTTTCGCCGGACCGTGGCCAGCGTGACCGACGAGGCCACGCTGTGTGTCACCTGGGCCGATCGCAACTTCGACTACCGCGTCGATCAAGACGGCAGCCTGCAGACCCCGGGCGAGACCGAGTTCACCGCGGTCGACGCGTCGTTCGCGAGCTGGCAGGCGGTCTCCGACACCTGCTCTGAGTTCAAGTTCATTCGCGGTACGCGCATCGCGAACGGAAGAGTGGGGCGGGGTACCGAGACCGAGAACCTCGTCATCTTTCGCGAGACCAGTTGCCGCGACGTGGTGCAACCGTCGGACACCTGTCTGTCGGATGGCTCGTGCGGCAACCTGCGCCGCTGCTGGGATCACAGCGACGGCACCATCGGCCTCACCACCGTCACGTACAGCACGCGCACCGGTGTGGCGATCGACGCCGACATCGAGCTCAACGCGAGTGGCTTTCTGTTCACCACCATCTCGTCGCCGCCGTGTGAACCCGGTCGTGAAGCCATCACCTGCGTCGCTTACGACGTGCAGAACACGCTGACCCACGAGATCGGTCATGCGGTCGGTTTCGATCACGTGGAAGATCCCACCTCGACGATGGCGCCCACCGCGCCGACCGGCGAGACGGCCAAGCGGGTGCTCGACGTGGGAAGCGCGAGCGGGTTTTGCCAGACCTATCCCCGAGGCCAGCCGCCAGTGCCCTGCGACGATCTCGCGGTGCTGCGCAGTCGCATCATCGCGCGCAACACCGGCACCTTCGGCGTGAGCTGCGTGGCCTCGACGTCTGCGATGGGCCCTTCGTTGGTGTTGATGGGTCTGCTGCTGCGAGCCAGAAGCCGCCGCCGCCGGGACTGATTGACCCTGATCGGCCAACCCCTTAAGGCTCGGCGCCGATGCTCCCCCTCGTACTCGTGGCCGTGCTTTCTCAGGCCACTCCTGACGCCGGCGTCGAAGAGATCGATTCGCGCGGGCTGACCGTCGTCACCGGCTCGCGCACCGAGCGCCGCGCCGTCGACAGCGTCGTGCCCACCGAGGTGATCACCCGCGCGCAGATCGAACAGCTCGGCGTGCGCGATCTGCCGCAGTTGCTCCAGCAGCACCCCGGCGTGGAGATGGTCTACACGAACCGCGGCGTCGGCATCCGGCTCCAGGGGCTCGACCCGGAGTACGTGCTGATCTTGATCGACGGGCAGCGCATCTCGGGCCGCTCGGGTTCGATCACCGACATCTCGCGCTTCAGCCTTCGTGAAGTGGAGCGCGTCGAGATCGTCAAGGGCCCCGCGGCCGCGCTCTACGGCGCTGACGCGATGGGCGGCGTGGTGAACCTGATCACCCGCCGGCCGCAGAAGAAAATCGAAGCGAGCATTCGAGGCATGTTCGGCAGCCTGCTCGAAGGCGACGTGCGCGGGAACGTGGGCTCGAAGCTGGGGCCGTTCGAGCTGCGCGCCGGTGGCGGCTATCGCACGCGTCAGGCGTACTACTGGGTCGAGCCTCATCTCGAGACCAGCGGCGCGGGCGTCAAGCGCATCGATGGTGACGTCGAGGTCGCGTACGTGCCGGACGCGGACCTGAGGGCCTGGGTGCGCGCCGCCTACGTGTTCACCGACTTCAACGCGGTCGACGTGAACGACACCAACGCGGTCTTCGATCGTTTTCAGCGCACCGAGCAGTTCGACACGTGGCTCGGCGTGCGAAAGCAGTTCACCGCCTCGACCTCGGCGACGCTGCGTGGGCACTTCGGGTTGTTCAAGGATCAGTTTCAGCTCGACCAGCGCGGCAGCCGGGCGCTCGACGATTACTCCGCCAACCTGACGCGCCTGTGGGAAGCGTTCGGCCAGGTCGATCACCACATCGGGCGTCACACGCTCACCGGCGGCCTCGAGGGCTTCAGCGAGCTGCTCAGCTCGACGCGCATTCAGCCCAACGACGTTCAGCGCGGGCGCTTCGGCATCTTCCTGCAGGACGAGTGGGTGCTCGAAGGGAAGGGGCCCAGGGTGTCGATCTCGCCGGGCTTCCGTGCCGACGTCGACACGCAGTTCGGTTGGGCGCCTTCGCCGCGCCTGGCAGTGAAGATCGACCCCACGCCCGAGCTCACCTTCCGCGCGTCGTGGGGCCTGGGTTTCCGCCCGCCGTCGTTCTCCGAGCTCTACCTTCAGTTCTCGAACCCCGGCATCGGCTACCTCGTGCAGGGCAACCCCAAGCTGCAAGCCGAGCGCAGCGGCTCGGTCAACGCGTCGGTCGACTACCGGCCGCCGCTCGAGGGCTGGGTGCTCTCGGCGAGCCTCTGGCACACCAGCCTCACGAACCTCATCAACATCACCGCGAACGGCATTCCCAACCCCGATGATCCGGTCACCTTCGGCTACGAGAACGTCACCAACGCGTACACGCAGGGCATCGAGCTGAGCGCGCGCACCCGGCTCTCTCGCGGGGCGTATCTCGACCTGAGCTACATGGGCCTCGACGCCCGCGACGTGACCCGGCAGCGCGCGCTCGAGGGCCGCTCGCCGCACCGCCTCAACGCCAACCTCACCGTGAAGTACCGCCCGGTCGGCCTGGAGCTGGTGGTGCGCGCCACCTGGCACTCCGAGCGTCCGTACTACGTGGGCTCGGGCCTGGGTTTCGCGAACGTGCTCGGCCTCGGAGAAGAACGCGTGGTGATGGCGCCCAGTTACTTCGATCTCGAGGCCCAGCTGACCTACGTGTTCCGCTCGTGGCTTCGGGTGTTCGTCAACGGCTACAACCTCTTCAACTCGGGTGATCAAGACTTCAACCCGAGACCGCCGCGCGGGGTCATCGGCGGTGTTCAGGTGGAGCTCTGATGAAGCGTTTTGTACTCACGTTCGTTCTCTGCGGTTGCGCCAACGATCTGCGCGTCGATCATCCGTTCGATGGTGAGACCACCACGGGCCCGCTGGTCGTCGCCTCGGTGCTGGACAATGGCGGCAAGCAGCTGCTCATCGACGCGACCAACAAGATGTCGCAGGTGTACGTGGATCTCGATGAAGGCCGCGAGATGAAGCCGGCTGAAGCGTTCGAGACCAACGGGTGGGATCTTTCGCTGCGCCGCTTCGACATCTACGTGAACAGCGGCGCGAGCGGGCCGACCGGCACGGTGGAGTTGGCGGTGCTCAAAGACGTCGACTACGCCTCGCTCACGCAGGCGCCTGCTTCGGGCTTCACGGCCGACACGGGTGACCGCGTGTTCAACACCACCGAAGGCGGTTGGTACTTTTACGACCTGGGCGTGCACCGGCTCATCACGCGCACTGAGCTCATCTACGTGCTCCACACCTCGGCGGGCGCGTACATGAAGCTGCGAATGCTCAGCTACTACGATCAGAACGGCACCCCCGCGTCGATCTCGCTCGAGTACGCGCCGATCCTGTCGCCGTGACACACTTGGGACCGACATGACCGCGCCGCCCACCTCGAGAGAAGCAGCACCTCGAACGCCGACTGTCGATGACGTCGAGTTCCGCGCGCTCTACAAGAAGACCAAGTACGTGGTGGAGACCGCCGACGGTTGGTCGCTGGTCATCACGCGCTATCGCCCGATTCCCCAGACGTTCCCCCAGCCGCTCTTCGGTGAGCCGATGCTGCTGGTGCACGGGTTCTGTCAAAACCGCCACGCGTGGACGAGCGGCGAGTTCGTGAAGAACCTGCTGTTCTTCGGCATCGACATTCACATCCTCGAGCTGCGTGGCCACGGGAAGAGCTCGATCGAGCTGCAGCACGAACGCGCCGCCAGGTTCGGCCGCAAGCCACCCGCCGACATCGAGTGGGACTGGGACATCGACAGCTATTTCCTCTACGACCTGCCGGCAGCCGTTGCAGGCGTACGGCGCATCACCCGGCGCGAGAAGATCTTCTATTGCGGCCACTCCATGGGTGGAATGCTCGGGTACGGCTACGCGGGCATTCATCAGGAGCAGCTCGAAGGCATCATCACCATCGGCGCTCCCGCGGAGATCGGCAAAGGCAGCCTCGCGCTGCAGTTGCTCGCCTACGCGGGCCCGGGCATCAGCTCGTCGGTCGACGCGGCGCTGGGCAGCATCAACCTGCAGCGTGGGGTGGGGCAGACGCTCTCGAAGTTCGCCTCGCGGTTCACCAAGAGGGTCACCAACGAGGCGAAGAAGCCGCTTTCATACCGCTACCTGCCGTTGGATGACTGGCTCAAGGCGGCTTCCGATGCGTTGGGCTACGCAGAAGAGAGCCCGGTGCTCAGCCTGGTGGCCAACCGCATCACCTGGCTCACCCGGTGGGATCGCATGTCGATGTCGGACGTGCGCTGGCTCTTGAAAGAAGGCGGCGAGAAAGAACCGCGCAAGGTGGTCGACCAGTTCCTCCGCTGGATCCGCGGGATGGAGGTCGTCTGCTACCGCACGGGCTACGACTTCCAGCGCGGCTTCTCGAAGTTCAAGCTGCCCATGGCCATCATCTTCGGCGACATGGATCCCCTCGCGTCGTTGGCCTCGACGCGGTCGGTCTATCGCGCGGCCAAGAGCGAATACCTGCTCTGGCGCCCGGTGAAGGGCAACAGCCACATCGAGCTGACGATGGGGCACGACATCAGGCAGATCTGTTACGACATCAAGAACCTCATCGAGTACGCGAAGACGCACCGCGCTCGATCGCCTTCGCTCCCCAGAGTTCAGGACTGACCCCCACCCAGTAAGGGCAGGGTCGAAAAGTGGAGCACCGGCCAGCGGTTGCTACGGTGCTACAGGATGACACA
>JBKJSE010000455.1:0-3630 GCA_046595925.1 Archangium sp.
GGCGCGCGATGCAGAGGTGGCATCTCGACTGCGCTCGATGCGAACGGTGGGTCTGTTGTTTCGGACGAAATCGCCGGCGAAGCCGGTACCCCTGCTCGGGAGGAACGGTGTTCGCTCATATCGTCGAAGCCCTTTTTCAACACCCTCCCGAAGGGAGAGGGAGACAGTTAGCCGAGGCGCACGTCGAGTACGGCCGCGGTGCGATCCGCCAACGCTCGCAGCATCGATTCGACCTGCTCTCGTTCGTCCCAGATGAGCGCTTCGTTGGGCATGTAGAACGTACCGCTCTCGCCAATCGAGCCGCGCACCGCCCAACCCAGGGAAGGCGGGCAATCGAGGCCCCCCGAGTCACCCGCGAGGATCAGCGTCTTGGGCGCCCAGCGCAGCGCCGCCAGCGCGCGCTCCGTTTGCGGCAGCAAGTTGAGAGAGGTCACCAGCATTCCGCTGACCACCTTCGCCTCGAGCGCCGTGCCGATGCTCAACGCGCGCGTCTGCAGCTCGACCGCCTCTTCCGCGCCGACCGCGTCACCCAGCGCGGCCCCTCCGACCGTGGCATCGAGGCGAAAGGACTCTGCATCGACCGTGAGGAACAAGCCGACCGTGGCCGTTTCCCCCAACGTCCGGAAGTGCGTCTTGAGATCGTCGACGCCCAGCGCGCCCAGGTACTGGCGCTGATCGTCGGGCTCGAGGCGGCGGAAATGCGCCATGTAGGCCTTGGGGTTGAGCCCCGCCAGGGCGGGTGTCAGCAGCTCACGCACGCGGCCTTATGGCTCGAAATAACACTGATTTCAACGGCTTGAATCCTGACACTTCGGGACGTGCCCAACCCCTGTTTGCCATGGTACTCAAGAGGGGAGTGCCGGCCTTTTTGCGGTCCTCCCGACACAAGATCCGAGGCTGCCGCAAGGCTCCCGGGGGCGTGCTCGTAAGGAGGAATGCTGAACAGGCCGGCACTCTTTTTTCCTAACCTGCGCTCCTCGATGCGTTCACCTCTGCTCGTCTGTCTCTGTTGGGCGCTGAGCGGGTGCTCGGCAGGCATCACGAAGACCATTCGGCCACCCGCGAGTCCCCTTCAGATAGCGGCGGTGGTGATCACCCCGGTGCGGATCACCGGCGCGCAGGCCCCGGGCTGGCGGCGCTTCGAGTTGGCGCAACGGCAGGTGGCTGTGGGCCTGAGTGAGTGCGGAGACCGGCTGGCCTTCTTCGGGCCCTCCGAGGTGCAGATCAGCCGGTGGGACGAACCGGGCTGGTTGGGGAACACCGCCGTACCGCTGCTCGCGCGCGCTGCGTTGCCGGTCGATCAAGCCGTGGTGATCCGCACCACCGTCGAACAACGCCTCGCCTCGTCGACGCAGGAGCGCGAAGACGACAAGGGCCGCGCCAAGGGAGGCGTGGCGAGCCAGGAGACGACCTGGCTGCTGACGCTCGAGCTGGTTCACCCCTCGAGCCGGCAGATCCTCGCCGAGCTGAGCGCGCAGGTGGTGATCGACCCCTTCGCTGAGCCGACGGGGGAAGAGGAATACGACGAGGCCGCGCCGATGACGCACCTGCTCGAGAAGCTCACCCAGGAAGCCCTGCGCATCGTTCGCCGGTGGGAGCTGGAGCGGCCCGCCATTCGCGACTCAGGGCTCACCCTCGCCCTCTCACCTGCCATCACCGCCGGTCAGCCAGACGCAGCCGCTGCCCAGACCGACGCCTTGCAGGCCGAGATCTGGATGCAGGGCCGGGCCCGCTACCTCTCGCCGTGGCTCAACGATGACCAGGCCTCGAAGCTCGCCCGCACCGTGCCCTCGCTGATGGTGTTGGCCGCGCCCGGGGGCGCTTCGGTGCAGCCGGGCGACCTGATCCTCTCCATCGACGGCCAGCCGCCGCTGCCCCAGGTGCTCGCGCGAAAGCGCCTCACGGGGGTGCCGGTCGAGGTGCGAGTCGGCCGCGGTGGGAACGAGCGGGACGCCGTGATTCCGTAGGGCTAAGGTCTGCACTTCATGGTTGAGACCACCGAATCGGTGACCATCCCGGGTGACAGCATCACCCGAGTTCCCATCCGCGAGTGGACCGTCGAGGTCATCGGAGGCCCCGACAAGGGCAAGTCGATCTCTGCGCTCTCAGGGCTGATTCGCGTCGGCTCAGACGAGGGCAACGACCTCGTGCTCACCGACTCCACGGTCAGCCGCAAGCACCTCGAGATCGAACGCACCTCGCGCGGCCTGCTGCTGCGAGACCTCAACTCGCGCAACGGCAGCTTCCTCGCGGGCCGGCTCACGCTGCAGGCCTTCGTCGAGCCGGGCGACAAGATCGACCTCGGCAAGACCCGCCTCACGGTGAAGCAGAAGAGCCGCGAGACCGAGGTCGAGCTCGATGGCGGCGAACAGTTCGGCGATCTCGTCGGCGTCTCCGAGGCGATGCGCATCATCTTCGCCGAGCTGCGCCGGGTGACCCGCGAAGACGTCACGCTGCTCATCGAAGGCGAGACCGGCACCGGCAAGGAGCTCGCTGCCCGCGCTGTGCACGCCTACTCGGTGCGGCGCTTCGGCCCGTTCCGCGTGGTCGACTGCGCGATGCTCTCGGAGGCCGCGGCCGATCGTGAGCTCTTCGGCCCCGACGGCGCGTTCACCACCGCGCAGGGCGGAATGATCTTCTTCGACGAAGTGGCCGAGGTGCCTGCCGCGGTGCAACCGCGCCTGCTGCGGATCCTCGAGAGCAAAGAGCTGCCCGGCGGCAAGAAGCTCGACGCGCGCATCATCGCGGCCACCTCGCGCAACCTCGCCGAAGAGGTGCAGCAACAACGCTTCCGCCAGGAGCTGTTCTTTCGCCTCGCGGTGGCCCGGGTGCGGCTGCCCCCGCTGCGCACGCGCAAGATCGACATTCCCCTGCTCGCCAAGCACCTGGTGAAGGGGCTCTCGACGCCGATCGATCTCTCGCCGCAGATGTTGTCGTTGCTCGAGGGCTACGACTGGCCGGGCAACGTGCGCGAGCTGCGCAACGTGCTCGAGCGCGGCGCGTTGATGCAGGCGACGGGCAATTCTTCCTGGCTCGAGCTGTTGGTCCCGACCGATCGAAGGCCCGATCGCACGTCGTTGCTCGAGGTCGCCGTGCGGTTGGCGTACCACGAGGCCAAAGACCGCGTGCTCAACGACTTCGAGAAGCACTACTTCGCCGAAGTGATGAAGCAGTGCGGCTACGACATCAAGCAGGCTGAAGAGCGCACCGGGCTCTCGATGCAGTCGCTCTATCGATTGCTCAAGAAGAACGGCCTGCGCCTCAAGGACCTCAAGAACGCCGACGGCCTGGGCTGAAATCCGGGGAGAGTGTTGAAGAAGGATCGATCGAAGCTCCGAGCGGACACCGTGCATCCCGAGAGAAGTCGAGAGATTACCTCCGCTTCGCGCTGTAAGTGACCCCTCGACTGGGCTCGGGGTGACCGGTGAGGTTCTCAATTCCTATTTCGGCCACCCCCTCTTTCAACCCTCTCAGCCCAGGCCGTCAGCGTTCTTGAGGTCCTTCAAGCGCAGCCCGTTCTTCTTGAGCAACCGGTAGAGCGACTGCATCGACAACCCGGTGCGCTCTTCGGCCTGCTTGATGTCGTAGCCGCACTGCTTCATCACTTCGGCGAAGTAGTGCTTCTCGAAG
>JBKJSE010000038.1:0-4215 GCA_046595925.1 Archangium sp.
CGACCCCTACATCAATGTCGACCCGGGCACGATGAGCCCGACGCAGCATGGCGAAGTCTACGTCACCGACGACGGAGCCGAAACCGACCTCGATGATCGCGATGTCAGCCTCCTCGGTCGCCGCCCGGATCCGCCCTTTGATCTCGTCGGTGACGTGGGGGATGACCTGCACTGTTGCCCCCAGGTACTCCCCCCGGCGCTCCTTCTGGATGACCGCCTCGTACACCCTCCCGGAGGTCAGGTTGTGCTGCCGGGACATCCGTACGCTCGAGAAGCGCTCGTAGTGACCGAGGTCGAGGTCGGTCTCGGCGCCGTCGTCGGTGACGAAGACCTCGCCGTGCTGGTAGGGCGACATCGTGCCGGGGTCGACGTTGATGTACGGGTCGAGCTTCACCAGGGTGATGTCGAGGCCGCGATTTTCGAGCAGCGCGCCCATCGAGGCTGAGGCCATTCCCTTACCCAGAGAACTGACGACGCCGCCGGTGGTGAAGATGAACTTGGTTTTTCGCTGGCGCATAGGCCGGTATTTCCTAAGTGCCCCCTCGTCGTCAACGGCGGAGATCCCGCGGATGGGCTACAGCACCCCGCGCCGAGGCGACCCGGCCGAGGTGTCTGCTGCGCACGTGGAAAAGGAGTCCTCATGTGGTGGTGCCTGGGAATCGTCGTCGCGCTCGTGGCCCTGTTCGGCGTGCTGCTGCTGATCATCGATCAGAAGGGCAAAGCCGATGGTCGTGCTGCGCTCGCCGCGCGAGGTAGCGCGCTTGGAACGTGGACGGTGTTCTACGACGTGAAGGCCTGCCGCATCGGGCTCAACGCCACGTTCTCGCAACCTGAGCTGGTGCGGTTTCTCTTCTTCCGCGCGCACGATCTCTTCGACTACCTCCAGGGCATGGAGGGGGAACGGCGTGCGTTGGCCGAGCAGTTGAAGGCCGCTGCCAGCGGTCAGCCCACCAAAGAATGGGCGTTGCTCTTTCCGGTCGCTGCGGCCGAGTGCTTTCACGCGTACGACAGCCCGAAGGCGACGCTGTTCAAGTTCTTCGAAGGCACGCTGCATGAGCGGGCGGTCGATCAGCCGCGCTTTCTCGGCGGCGATTCCATCGCGAAGCAGCAGGGCCTCGTCGGCGAGTGTGTCGCCATCGCCGCGCACCTGAGTCGCGACCCGAGATTGGCGCCCCAGCTCGTTCGTGCGCTCGACGTGATGATCGACCAGGAGCTCACGGGTGGCCGGCCGGGCACGGGCGCGAAGTTCTGGGCGCGGCCCGTCGAGGCCCTGCACTCGACTGGGTTGATCTAGCAGTCCGTTCATTCCGAGCACGGGACCGGGTTGGCCGGCGATTTCATTTCGAAGGAACACCCCGGTCCTCCCGAGCACGAAACCAGCTTCGCTGGCGATTTCGACCGAACGAACAGACCCACCGTTCGCATCGAGCGCAGTCGAGATGCCACCTCTGCGCCGCGCGGCAGGTGACCATCCACACGCGCCAAGTGCCCCTCGACTTCGCTCGGGGCGAACGGTGGTGCTGTTCCTTGGGAGCGGAGTCGGGGAGACCGGTGTGGTTCTCAATTCATGTTTCGGCCAACCCTCTCATTCTTGACCCTTTCGGAGCAGCGACAGCGCGCAAGCAGCGTGGGCTCGCATCGCATCGCCCGCGGCCCTGCCATCCTTCGCGCGGATCGCGGCGACGGCGCGGCGGTGATGGCCTGCATCGAAGACGTCAGCCCGGTACATCGGGAGGAAACGTTCCGGCGCGCGGAAGTAGAGGTCGCGCACCACTCTCGAGAAGAGCAGCAGCAGTTGGTTTCCCGAGATGAGCACCAGCTGCTCGAAGAAGTCGCAGTCGAGCGCCTGCAGCGCGGCGGCCTTCTGGCGCGGCTCCGACATCGCACGCGCCAGCGTGTCGAGGCGCGCCACGGAAGCAGCATCGGCTTTGAGCGCGGCCTGTTCCGCCGACCAGCCGAGCAGCAGCCCGCGCACCTCGTGGAGATCGTGCAGCACTCCGAGCCCCAGTTTTCCGCCGGCCTTCAGCAGCTCGGGGACCAACGACATGCCTGCGTCCAGCAGCACCTCGGCCACGCGCGTCGCGCCGCCTTGCCTGATGGTGACCAGGCCCCACGCCTCGAGGCGCTTCATCGCTTCGCGCACGCTCGAGCGGTTCACGTCGTATTTCTCGGCGAGCACCCGTTCAGAGGGCAGCGCTTCACCCGGCTGCAGGCGGCCCTTCACGATCGACGCGCGCAGCGTATGGGCGATCTTCTCTGCGATGTTTCGTCGGGGCGGAGCGGCGCGGTTCATAACTGGTCCGACCAGTTGCTAACACCGGTTAATGCAGCGGAGCAAGGCGACTACTGGGCACGGCGGTCTTCGCCCGCCAGACGGTGAGGCGACAGGTCGGACCAGTCTGGACGAGCCCCGGTAATTGGTGGAGAACAGAGCTGTGTCTTCTTCTCCTTCACGCGCCGTCGGCTGGTGGCTGCTGCTCGTCGCCGCCGCGGTGTTCGTGCAGGTGGGCCTCGGGGGCATCACCCGGCTGACCGATTCAGGGCTCTCCATCACCGAGTGGAAGCCGCTGCTGGGCGTCATTCCCCCGCTCGATGATGCGGGCTGGGCGGAAGCGTTCGCGCGGTATCAGCAGATCCCCCAATACATTCAGCTCAAGTCGCACCTCTCTGCGGAAGAGTTTCGCTTCATCTATTTCTGGGAGTGGTTCCACCGGCTCTGGGGCCGGCTGCTCGGCCTGTTCTTCGGGGTGCCGTTGCTGGTGTTCTGGCGAGGCGGCGCGCTCAAGGGACTCGAGCGGCGGTTGGTTGGCTTGTTGGTGCTGGGTGGTCTGCAAGGCGTGCTCGGCTGGTTCATGGTCGCGAGTGGTTTGCAGAACCTGGTCTACGTGAGCCACCTGCGGCTCGCGGCGCACTTGATGCTCGCGCTCTTCTTGCTCTGCGCGTTGGTGTGGACGGGTCTGGGCGTGCTCGCTCCGGTCACGCGGCCTGATGCGAAGCTGCATCGCGCGGGTTGGGCGCTGCTCGGTGTGCTCGCAGTTCAGCTGATCTGGGGCGCGTTCATGGCGGGGCTCAAGGCGGTGCTGATGGCGCCCACGTGGCCTGACATCAACGGGCAGTGGCTGCCTTCCGCGGTGACGAGCGAGCTGCCGTGGCAACACCCGCTCTCGGTGCACTTCATTCACCGCACGCTGGGGTACGGGCTGCTGATCGCGCTCGCGGTGTTCTGGTGGGTGAGCCGCCGCGCGCTCCACTGGCAGCGGCACCTGGTGCTCGGTCTCGCGCTCGCGCAGGTGGTGCTGGGTGTGGTGACGGTCATCTACTCGACGCAGCCGGGGGCGTTGTTGTGGCTCGGGCTCGCGCACCAGCTCACCGGCACCGCGTTGTTGGCCTCGCTCGTGGCCGCGACCAGCGCTACGCGCGCGCAGAAGAGCTGACCCCACCGCTCCTCAGGAACAGCACCGTTCCCCGCGAGCAAGGAACCAGCTTCGCTGGCGATTTCGACCGAAGGAACACACCGGTCCTCCCGAGCGGAGTCGAGGGAGTACCGGTGTGCGCTCCCTGCGCCGCATGCCTTCGTCAGGTCGCCGAGCAGGTCCTTTCTGGTGACGGTGAGCGTCACGTGCTCCCGCTCGGGTTCGCTGCGCAGGCCGCGAGAGAACGCGAAGCACGCCTCGGGGTTGAGTCGGTCCAGTCGCAATCGACCTTCTCGAGGCGGGTTGTGGCGCCGGGGCGGGCATGATGAGAGCCCCGCATGACTACCGGTAAGTGGATGTTGTTGGGTTTGTTGCTGGGCGTCTCCGCGAGTTCCACGCTGTCCTGCGGCGCTGCCAGCAAGTGCGGACCGTCGGACTGCCCCTTCGGCTGCTGTGACGCCAACGATACCTGTCAGGTGGGCTCCGCCGACGCGCTCTGCGGATCGAGTGGCAATACTTGCGGCAGCTGCACCCTCGCACAGCGGTGCCAGATGGGCACCTGCACGGCCACGGGTCAGTCCGGTGGTCCGGGTGGCGGCAACGGCAGTGTCGGCGGTGGCGGCAGCGGCAGTGTCGGAGGTGGTGCAGGCGGCGGTCTCGGAGGTGGTGCAGGCGGCAGTCTCGGAGGTGGTGCAGGCGGCAGCCTCGGAGGTGGTGCAGGCGGCGGAGCCGGAGGTGGTGCAGGCGGCGGTGTCGGAGGTGGTGCAGGCGGCGGAGTCGGCGGTGGTGCAGGCGGCGGAGT
>JBKJSE010000257.1:0-8313 GCA_046595925.1 Archangium sp.
GCGCACGGTGATGGTGGTGTCGGGCGCCTGCAAGTCGATGAGCCAGGTGCGCGTGGCAGGCGTGGGATCCACGTTTCCGACCGCGTCGACTGCTCGCACGCTGAAGGTGTGGCTGCCTTCGGTCAGGCCGGTGAACGCGCTCGGCGTGGTGCACGCGGTGAACGCCGCTCCATCGAGGCTGCACTCGAAGGTCGAGTTGGGCTTGGTGCTGGTGAAGGTGAACGACGCATCAGCGCTGCTGACCGAGCCCGTGGGGCCGGCGGTGAGCGTGGTGTCAGGTACGGCTGCATCGACGGTCCACGACGCGGTGGCCGGCGTGGACTCCACGTTGCCCGCGGCGTCGATCGCCCGAACGCTGAAGGTGTGGGCTCCATCGGCGAGCGCGGTGAGCGAGACGGGCGAGGTGCACACGGCGAAGGCTGCGCCGTCGAGGCTGCACTCGAACGTCACGCCCGACTCGTTCGCCGTGAACGAGAGGGCCGCGGTCGAGACGCTGGTGGTGCCGGTCGGCGCACCGGTGAGCGTGGTGTCGGCCTCGAGCGTATCGACCGTCCACGTGCGCGAGGCGGGCGTGGCGTCGAGGTTGTTCGCGGCGTCGACCGCGCGCACGGCGAGGGTGTGGCTGCCTTCAGCGAGGTTGGTCAACGAGGTCGAAGCGTTGCAGGTCGCGAAGGCGGCACCATCGAGCGCGCACTCGAAGGTGACGGGTGATTCACCCGAGCTGAAGGTGAACGCGGCCGTCGACGACGCGGCGATGGCCGGAGGTCCCGTGTCGATGCTGGTGTCGGGGGGGACGGTGTCGACCGTCCACGTGCGGCTCACCGGCGTCGGATCCACGTTGCCGGTGGCGTCGACCGCGCGAATCACCACGGTGTGCGAACCCTCGCTCAGGCTGGAGTAGTTCGAGATCGCGTTGCACACCGTGAAGGCGGCGCCATCGAGCGCGCACTCGAAGGTGGCGCCTGCTTCGCTGCTCACCACGAAGGTGGCGTTGGTGCTGCTGACCGAGCCGCTCGGCCCGGAAACGAGCGTGGTGTCGGGAACCACCGTGTCGACCGACCACGTGTAGCTCGCGGGCGTGGCGTCCACGTTCCCCGCGCCATCGACGGCCTGCACCATGAAGGTGTGGCTGCCTTCACTCAAGCCCGTGAGGGACACGGGGGAAACGCACGCAGCGAAGGCGGCGCCGTCGAGGCTGCACTGAAAGGTCGCTCCGAACTCGCCGCTGGTGAACTCGAAGGTGGCCGAGGTGCTGGTCGCCAGCAGCGGAGGCGTGGTGGTCAGCGTGGTGCTGGGCGCGGTCAAGTCGACCACCCAGGTGCGGCTCGCCGGGGTCGCGTCGACGTTTCCGGAAGCGTCGATCGCGCGCACGAGCACGGTGTGGCTGCCTTCAGCCAGCCCGGTCGCGGTGAACGCAGAGGTGCACGAAGAGAAGGTCGCGCCGTCGAGGCTGCACTCGAACGTGCCGCCTTCCGACGAGGTGAAGGTCACGCTCGCGCTGGTCGAGTTGGTCAACGCCGCCGGCCCGTCGGTGATGGTGGTCTGCGGGGCGATGGTGTCGATGCTCCAGGTGAAGGTGGCGGGCGTCGCGTCGGGGTTGCCCGCGGTGTCACGCGCGCGCACTGCGAAGGTGTGGCTGCCATCGCTCAAGCCGTTGAAGCCTGAAGGCGACGTGCACACCGCGAAGACCGCGCCGTCGAGGCTGCACTCGAAGGTGCCCGCCTCGGTGGCGGTGAACGCAAAGCTCGCGTTGGCCGAGGTGCTCGAGGCGGCCGGCGTCGAGGTGAGCGTGGTGTCTGGCGCCGCCGTGTCGATGCTCCAGGTGAAGCTGGCAGGCGTCGCGTCGAGGTTGGCTGCCGTATCGCGCGCGCGAACCTGGAAGGTGTGAGCGCCGTCAGCCAACGCCGAGAGCGCGTTGGGCGTGGTGCAGGCCGCGAACGGCGCGCCATCGAGGCTGCACTCGAACGTGCCCGCTTCGGTCGAGGTGAACGCGAAGCTCGCGGACGACGAGGTGCTCGACGCGGGAGGCGTCGAGGTCAGCGCGGTGTCGGGCGCGGTGGTGTCGACCGTCCACGTGAAGCTGGCGGGCGTCGCATCCAGATTTCCTGCCGCGTCGCGCGCGCGCACCTCGAAGGTGTGGCTGCCATCGGCCAGTCCGCTCAGCGCTGCCGGCGTGGTGCAGGCCGTGAAGGCGGCGCCATCAAGGCGGCACTCGAAGGTGCCTGCTTCCGTCGAGGTGAACGTGAAGTTCGCGGTCGCGGACGCGCTCACCGTGGGCGGCGTGGCCGTCAACGTGGTGTCCGGCGCCACGGTGTCGACGGTCCACGTGAAGCTCGCGGGCGTCGCGTCGACGTTGAGCGCCGCGTCACGCGCGCGCACCCGGAAAGTGTGGCTGCCGTTGGTGAGGCCGGCGATCGCGTTGGGCGTGGTGCAGACGGTGAACGCAGCTCCATCGAGGCTGCACTCGAAGGTGCCCGCTTCGTTCGAGGTGAACGCGAAGCTCGCCGAGGTCGAGTTGCTCGCCGAGGGCGGCGTCGAGGTCAGCGTGGTGTCGGGCGCGATGGTGTCGACCAGCCACGTGAAGCTGGCCGGCGTCGCATCGACGTTGAGCGCCGCATCGCGCGCGCGCACCTGGAAGGTGTGGTTTCCGTTGGCCAGGCCCGCGATCGCAAACGGCGTGGTGCAGACGGTGAACGCAGCGCCATCGAGGCTGCACTCGAAGGTGCCTGCTTCGTTCGAGGTGAACGTGAACGCGGCGGAGGACGAGCTGCTGTTCGCGGCCGGCGTGCCGGTCAACGTCGTGTCGGGCGCGAGGGTGTCGACGGTCCACGTGAAGCTGGCCGGCGTCGCGTCGACGTTGAGCGCCGCGTCACGCGCGCGCACCCGGAAAGTGTGGCTGCCGTTGGTGAGGCCGGTGATCGCGTTGGGCGTGGTGCAGACGGTGAACGCAGCGCCATCGAGGCTGCACTCGAAGGTGCCCGCTTCGTTCGAGGTGAACGCGAAGCTCGCCGAGGTCGAGCTGCTCGCCGAAGCCGGCGTCGAGGTCAGCGTGGTGTCGGGCGCGACGGTGTCGACCAGCCACGTGAAGCTCGCGGGCGTCGCGTCGATGTTGAGCGCCGCGTCGCGCGCGCGCACCTGGAAGGTGTGGCTTCCGTTGGCCAGGCCCGCGACCGCGAACGGCGTGGTGCACACCGCGAAGGCAGCGCCATCGAGGCTGCACTCGAAGGTGCCCGCCTCGGTGCTGGTGAAGGTGAACGTGCCGCCGGTCGACGACGTGCTGGCCGCGGGCGTCGAGGTCAGCGTCGTGTCTGGCGCAGTGCGGTCCACCACCGTCGTGGTGATGTTCGACAGCATCGTCTTGCGCGTGAGGCCCAACTGGTACGCCAGCGCCGCGCGGTTGGCGTAGGTGCCTTCAGGCGCCGAGACGGTGACCGTGACGCTGCCGCTCGCGCTCTTGGCCAGCGTGCCCAGATTCCAGTTCACGGTGCCGGCGGTGTTCGTGCCTCCGCCCGTCGCAGAGACGAAGGTCGTGCCCGTGGGCAACGTGTCGGAGAGGCTCGCCGAGAACACCGTGCCCGGGCCCGCGTTCGAGTACGCGATGGTGAAGGTCACCGTCGCGCCGCTCGTGGCGAGGGGCGCAGACTTGGTCACCGTGAGCGCCGGCTGATCGCTCGAGAACAGCCCGGGCGTTTCGTAGAGCCCGTTCAAGAACAGCCGCGTACCGTTGGTGCCGGGGTTCGTCGAGATGGGCAGCACCGTCGAGTAGTTGTGGCCGGCGAGGTAGCTGATCTTCCCCTTGGTGGTGTCGCCGTCGATGTGCCCGGTCAGCCACACCATGCGCGTGGTGGCGGTCGAGGTGTCGCGGTCGATCAACAGCGAGCTGTTCACGCGCAGCGTCGAGAGCGGCGCCAGGCCAATCGAGTCGACCGACCCGGTGTCGACCAGCAAGGTGCCGTCGAACTGATTGAAGAGGCTGTCGGTGATCAACACGCGCGGAGGGTTCGCCGTCGCGCCGTCATCCACCACGCCCAGGGTGGTGAGGAAGCGGCCGTTGACGTCGTTCTCGAACGCGGCGATCGCGTCGCACTGCATGTGCGCGTGCGTGGTGGGGCCCAGCGAGAGCCAGTTGCGCACTTCGCGCACGACCTCCGGGGCAGCGGGCGGCGTGTAGTGCATCGAGGTGAGCTGATCGAACGCGGGCTGGCCGGCCGAGATGAGCGCTCCGTCGAAGGCGCCGCCGGTCGCACCAGAAACAGCGGCGATGGTGAGCGCGCCTGGGCTGGTGTCGCTCCACACGTTGCCGTTCGAGTCCTGAATGTTCGCGGCGTTCAAGTAGCCGTAGGCGATCGACTCGTTGCCATCACGCAGCACCGCGATGCGGGGGGCTGCCACCAGCACGCGCTGCACGTCGGCGGTGAAGGCGGCAGTGGCGAGGTGCACGTTGGTGACGAGGTCACTGGCGAGGTACGTGTTCACCAGCGTCAGCGTCGCCGGCGTCGCGTCCGAGGCCGCGATGATGAACGCCCCGGCCCGGTAGCTGACGACGCCCAGGGCCACGCCCGTTTCCTGCTGCGTGACGGTGGCCGAGAAATCAGGCGTCGTGTTGGCGAGCTTTCCCGTCAACGCGACCCGCTGCACCGGGACGTTCGTGCGCAGCAGCCGGTCGACCAGACCGAAGGCGCGCAGCGTGCCGTTGTTCTGGCTGCTGGTGTCCATGGGGATGATGAGCGACCCCGCCGCGAAGCTCGTCACCAGCGCTGACTTCTGCTGGGCGACGCTCGGCGCGCTGGGTTCATCGGCGGAACAGGACAGCAGGGTCAGGCACACCAGAACGACAGGGCGGATCATGGTTGGAGAGACTCCTTGTCCAGCGGCCTCCGCGGACGGTTTCATTGCGGCTGCAACTCGACCTGACCAATGTGACAGCCCGGGTCGCCCACTTCAATTGAGTCAGAGGTGCGTCAGGGTGCTGCACCCGGGTCGGAAAGGGAAGTCTCAGGAATTGCTGTGAGGTAGGGCTGCCCGACCCCTCACTTTGCGTGGGCGCTCCAGCACCGCTCCACTACAGTGCCCACGGTCATGGAGGCTTTGGTCTTTCCCAGTGAAGAGGCGCTGCAGGTCGCGATGCGATCAGGCCTCGTTCCTCTGGAGCTGCAGCGCGAGCCCGTGCGCTTCGGAACCACCCCCGAGGGCCTGTTCGAGCTGGTGCCCGAAGGCAGCCTGACCGCCAAAGCAAAGAAGGCGCTCCTGGCTGCGGGCGTCGAGTCCCGCGCCGCCACTTCTGAGCTCAACGAGGTGTCGTGCTGGGCCGAAGCCCTCGCGCCCCGCCGCGTCGGCGAGCCTTCAGGTGCGTTGCAGCAGGTGCTCTTCACGGTGACCGGGCCCCGCTCGCTGCTCGAGCTCTCGGGTGAGCTGCTTCGGCTCGGCTGCGATCGCCAGGAGCTCTCGATGGTGAAGTCGCCGCATGCCCATGCCCTGGTGCGCGTGGTCGACCCGCCGTGGTTCGTGCTCTCTCGTGCCCTCGATCATCTCGATGGGCTGCGCGCCTTCGTGCCGACCTCGCCGGGCCAGGAACGGTTGTGGACCGAGGTGAGCTGGTCCCACCCGCTCGACACCGCGCTCGAAGCGCCCGATCTGGGCATGGTCTTGATGACGCGCGAGGGTCCGTGGTGGAGGATCTCCGACAGCGAGTGGATCGACATCGATCAGCTCGTGGTTCCGGTCGGCCTCGGCGCGGTCGTCAAGCTCGAGCCCCGCCTCGATGCGCCCAGGGTGCAGGTCACGCTCTCGCTGGCGCGCGCGGCAAGGCCAGAGCCCGCGACGCTCTTCGTGCTGCCTGCAGGGCAGGGCGCGGTCGAAGCGCTGGTGCGCTCCACGCCCGAAGCGCAGCTCGAGAACATTCTCTTCGTCGTCGCCAGCGAGCTGGTGGTGCTCCGTGCGCGGCCGGGTCGTGAAGCCAACGCGGGCGCGTTGCCGGGCGAGGCGTATTCGCGGGTGCTCGACATGCCCAACCTGTTTGCGCCGGCCACGCTCACCGTCGAGCCGCCGCTGCGCCGAGATCGCCTGCGCACCTGGCTTGCGCCCGACCCCGATCTCATCACCTGGCTCGAGCCCACCGCCGGCGGCTTCGGCCGTCACTCGGTGCTGGAAGCCGCCTTCCGCCCGCTGACGGAGTGGGTCGACTACGTCATCGACGGCGCCGCCCAGACGCTGCAGACCTGGGCTCGTTCGGCGAGCTTCGACTTCGAACCGTTCGTCGCGTTGGAAGACGCGCAGCCCGCGCCCAGTGAGAATAGGGAAGACGAAGACGTGCAACGCAGCCGGCCGCGGAACCGGCGTGAACCGCGCCCTTCCACGCCGCGCGATTCGCAGGCCTCAGAGACCGCGCCGCGCGCGTCGATGCCCGTGGTGGCCATCGAATTGCCGAGCAGCCTCTCTGAGGCCGAAGCGGTGGTGGCGCGCGAAGAGTCGGCCTTCCTCGAGCTCGAAGCGGGTGCTGATTCTGCCGCGCGAAGGCATGCGTGGGTTCGGCTCGCCGAGATGTACTCGCGCGTTCAGCGGCCGCGTGACTCGGGCATGGCCTGGGCGCACGCGCTGTGGGAAGCGGGTCCCGAAGACGCGCTGCGCATGGCTCGCCGTTGGGCTGACACGTCGGGCGTTCGCCTCGAAGGGCTGCTCGCGCACGCCGCTCCGAACGTGGAACAGACCCGCGGCGCCGTCGCGCACCTGCTGGCCGCCGCGCTGGAATCGAACCAGAGCATCGCGGCGCGGGTGACTGACTGGGTCACCTTCCTCGATCGGTTCAGCGAAGATCTCGACGTGCGCAGCTACTGGCTGGGCCGCGTGGCCGTCTCGCGATTGGCGGGCGGCGATGCCCTGGGTCTCGCGCGCGCTCGCGATCGGGTGCTGGCGCGCGTGCAGGGCGGCCTCTCGCTCGATCGCGATGTCCCCCGGCTGCTGCGCGTGATGGGGCAGGCGACCGCCGCCGGCGCAGGCACGGGCCGCGCGATGCGGGTCGGCGCTCAGCTCGAAGCGTTGCTCAAGGCCTTCGAAGAGACGCCGCGCAAACGTTCTGCCGTCGAGTCTTCGCCGCAGCTCACCCGCGCGTACGTCGGGCTCGAGTTCGCGTGGGGCTTCGCGCGCTTGGCCAACGCTGAACGTGCGCGGCAGCTGCGAGACGCCGCGCTCGCTGCGCTGGATCGCAAAGACGCGGTGCACGCGTACCTCACGCGGGCCTACGTGGCGCGCATCGAGCAGGCCCTCGAAGGCGTGGCGCCGTACACGCCGCTCGCGCCGGAGATCAACGGCCTGCTCACCCAGCTCGAGTCGCTCGATCGCTACAAGGTCGATCGCCTGCGTCAGTTCAGCCAGGTGCTCGAGCCGCAGGAGCGCCTCGAGGCGATCAGCGCGTTCTGGCGCAACAACACCCGTGAAGGCCGGGGTGAAGAGCTGGGCGCGCTGCGTTCACTGCGCGAGCCCGCAGAGCTGCTCAAGGCCATCCAGTCGCGCATGAGCGTGGCCGCCGACGCGCAGCTGGGCGTGGAAGAGCGGGTGCGGTTGATCGACGGCCTGCTCGACTATCTGCCCCAACTGCCTGAGTCGCAGGCGCTCCCGCTGCTTCAGCGGTTCCTCACCATCGGTGACGCGCTGGCCGCCAAACACCGCGCGGTGGTGCTCGAAGACGCGCTCAAGGTCGCAGGTCACTTCGGTCGCGCGGCGCTGGTCAGGCAGTTGGTGCTGCAGCTGGGCAACGCGATCAAAGAGGTCGGTGGCGAAGGCGTGGGCGAGATCGGCGGGCTGCTGGTCTCGGGCGTGCGCAGCTTGCGCCGCGTCGGGCTGCGCGAAGAGGCAGGTGAGCTGCTCGCGCGTGCTTCCACCGTGCTCAAGGGTGAAGACGTGCCCACGCTGCAGGCGCGGCTCGGGCTCGCGTCGGGCTTCATGTACCTGGGCGCGTTCGCGCAGGCGCAGCCGATCATCGACGAGTCGTTGGGCCGCCTGGGCCGCGAGTCGGGGCTCATCATCGCCGAGCGGATCAAGCTGACGCGCGCCACGGCGCAGGCGCTCTCGCACGCTTCGACTGAGCTGGCGTTGCCCGGCTTGTTGCGGGTGGCGCAGCAACTGCCGTGGATCACCGACAGCTTCAACACCAACTCGCACTTCTGTTTGTCGATGGTCGACTTCGCCGACGCGCTCGTTCTGGGGCACGTGGGCGACGACCTGACGCTCAATGAGACGACCCGCCGCTTCCTCGACGAGGACGAGTATCTCGTTCGCCGCCGGGTGCACCGCGACGTGGGAGGAGACACATGACGC